>NZ_DASQMZ010000134.1:0-9908 GCF_035645235.1 Paenibacillus sp. | reverse complement strand
CCGACGTTGACGGAAAGCCAATTGACCGTTCTGGAATACGTGCTTGCCGCAGATCGCATGAAACCGTCCGACTTGATACATTATCTCGCGACGACGCCGGCCGCCGTGACGACGCTGCTCGACCGCATGGAGAAGAACGAGCTGATCGAGCGGGTGCGCGACGACCGCGACCGCCGCATCGTCTGGATTCACGTCACGCCGAAGGGGATCGAGGAATGCCGCCGGGGCGTCGACATTCGCGAGACGTTCTTGACCGAATACTTAAGCCGCATCTCGGCGCACAACCAGCAGCTTCTCGTTTACTTGCTCGGGAAAATTACGAACATCGAGCAGCAGCGCATCTCCTGATCGGCAAAATCGCACCCGGGAAGACGTTCGTCCGAAGCTATTGTCCTGTATACGTCGTCGGCGATACGTTCGCCGCGGCGGATTCGGTTCCGTTCGTACCGGACGGCGCCTGATCGATCTCCGCCGTCAGCTTGTCCATATGCCGGTTCAACTCCGCCGATGTTTCGATTAAATTCGAGATCATTCGAGGCGTCAACAGCGGGTCGCCGCTTTCCTGCTTGATATCGTCCAACGACAACACGCGGTAGCGCGATTTGCCGCCGCTGACATATTTGTGGACCCACGTCGGAATCGCATCTACTTCCGATACGGTCGTCATCGAGGCGCCGTTCGCTTGGTACGTTTTCCGAAACGTGACCTGTAGCGCGGCGCCATATTCTTTGTAAGAGCCGAATTGATTCGAAATAAAATTGCCGAGCGAATAGATGACTACGCCTTCTCGCGTCTTGCCGTCCTCGTCTTCGACGCGAATTCGTTCGTACGGCTGCACGACGTGCGGGTGATGGCCGAGCACGACGTCCGCGCCGGCTTCGATCGCCCGTCGCGCGACGCGGCGCTGCTCGTCGGTCGGCTCGCGCTGGTACTCGTTGCCGAAGTGCAGCGACACCGTCACGACGTCCGCGCCGGCGGCTTCGGCGCCGGCGATGTCTTTCGCGATGCGCGCGTCGTCGATCAGATTGACCGCGAACGGCTTGTCCTTCGGGATCGGAATGCCGTTCGTGCCGTACGTATACGAGAGGAACGCGTTGCGAATGCCGTTCTTCTCGACGATCGTCAGTTCGTTCGACGCTTCCTCCGACTCGGCGGTGCCGACCGGCAGGACGCCGCGGTCCCGCAGCGCGCCCAGCGTATGCACGAGCCCCGAGAAGCCCTGGTCGAGCGAATGATTGTTCGCGGTCGAGACGACGTCGAAGCCGGCCTCGGCGAGCGCGTCCGCGAGCGCGACGGGCGCGTTGAACAACGGATAGCCGCGGAAGCCGCGCTCGTCGCCCGCGATCGGCGTCTCGAGGTTCGCCACGGCCCAATCCGCTTCCTCGAACATCGTGCGCAGCGGCGCGAAGAAGCCGGAGAAATCGTAGGTGCCGCTCGATTCGTCGTAGGCGCCCGGCAGCATCGGCGTATGCATCATCACGTCGCCGACCGCGACGAGCGTCGCTTCCGACGGCGGCGGAAGCGGCGGAGGCTCGACCGGCGCGGGGGACGGCGCTTCGGCGGAGCCCGCGGTCCCGCTCGCCGTTCCGCCCGCGCCGCCGCCGGTCTCGGCGAGCGGCGTCGCGGGCGATGACGGCGAAGGGGGCTCGGGAACGGAGTCGGATGAGCCAAGGCAGCCGGAGAGCAGGCAAGCCGCGAGCGTCAGCGCCGCTAGGGCGCGTTGCTTCACGCGCATCTTACGCCTCTTCCCAGCGGCACAGGATGCCTGCCGGCAGCACCATATCGCGCGACGTGATCGGCAGGCCGATCTCGCCGCTCGTGATGCGGCCGCCGTATTTGTCTGCCAGCGTCAGGCGGGCGACGTTCGCGAGCACCGTCGGCGAGATGCCGGTCGTGTACGAGTTGATCAGGAAGAAAAGGGGATTCGGCGACAAAATCGTGGTGCACAGCTTCACGAAAGGGTAGAGGCTCTCCTCGAGCTTCCACACCTCGCCGCCCGTGCCGCGCCCGTACGACGGCGGATCCATAATGATGCCGTCGTACGTGCTGCCGCGGCGCTGCTCCCGCTGCACAAACTTAAACACGTCGTCGGTAATAAAGCGAACCGGCCGTTCGCCGAGGCCGGACAGCTCGAGATTTTCTTTCGCCCAGAGCACCATGCCCTTGGCCGCGTCGACATGGCACACTTCGGCGCCGGCCGATGCGGCCGCGACGGTCGCGCCGCCGGTGTACGCGAATAAATTCAGCACCCGAATCGGGCGTCCGGCGCTCCGGATTTTGTCCATCATCCAGGACCAGTTGGCCGCCTGCTCCGGGAATAAGCCCGTGTGCTTAAAATTCGTAGGCCGGATGTGGAACTTCAAGTCCCGATAGCCGATCGACCACCGGTCCGGCAGCTTCGTCTTGTATTCCCATTGGCCGCCGCCGGAGGAGCTGCGGTGGTAATGGCCCGCGACCGAGCGCCACAGCTCGTTCTCGTCTTCGAGCGGCCAGATGATTTGCGGATCCGGGCGGCGCAGTACGACGTGGCCCCAGCGCTCCAGCCGCTCGCCGCCGCCGGCGTCGATCAACTCGTAATCTTTCCAATCTTTCGCGACAAACATCGAGGTTTTTCTCCTTACCTGTTGAAAGTTTTGGGCGTTTCTCTTATCTTGGATGAAAGAAGCTTTCCTGTTATTGTACAACGTTGCAATCCTCCAATCAAAACACGAAGGGGAAGGACGATGAGCACACCGATTACCCGCGTCCGGCTGCGTCGCAAATTCGATTCCGTTCGGCTCGCGCTGCTTGCGCTGCTCCCGATCGCGCTGTTCCTGCTGCTGGGTGGCGCGCTCGACGCGCCGGGCGTCGCCCGGTTCGACGCGGCCGCGGGGGAAGCGCTGCGCGGCCTTCGCGGTCCGGCCGCCGACGCGCTCGCCCGGGCGTTCGACGCCGCCGGCTCGACCGTCGGCTTCGCCGCCGCGACGCTGCTGCTCGCGGTATTATTCGCTTTGATGGGCCGAGGCCGGGACGCGATCCTGACCGTCGCCGCGACCGCGGGGGCCTGGGGCGTCAACACGCTCGCGAAGAACGCCTACGAGCGGGCGCGGCCCGCCGCGGAAACGCTGTTCGCGGCGGACGGCTATGCGTTCCCGAGCGGCAACGCGACGATCGGCATCGCGCTGTTCGGCTTCGCGGCGATCGTCCTCGTCACGGCGGCGAGTTCGGCCGCGGCAAGGGCGGCGATCCTCGCCGTCGCGGCGATCTTGACGCTGCTGATGGGCGTCACCCGCATCTACGCGGGCGTACACTACCCGACGGACATCGTCGGCGGATATTTCATCGGCTTCGCCTGGTTGGCGATCGTCGCGGCGTTCCGCGGCGGGCGCAGAACGTAGCGCTACATACTCTCAAACCGGGGGGACCGTTCCATGAGCGTCATGAGCCTCAGCGAGCACGACCTCTACTTATTCCACGAGGGCACGCTGCACCGCAGCTACCTCGCATTCGGCGCGCACTTGTCGACGAACGCGGACGGCGAAGCCGGCGTCCGGTTCGCCGTCTGGGCGCCGCGCGCCGCCGCGGTTTCCGTCGTCGGCGACTTCAACGGCTGGGATCCGGCGGCTCACCCGCTCGCGAAGCACCCCCAAGGCGTATGGCACGGCTTTGCGCCGGGCGTGCGCGAAGGGGCGGCATACAAGTACGCCGTCCGAACGCCGGACGGCGAATGGAAATTCAAAGCCGACCCGTATGCCTTCTTCGCGGAAGTGCGCCCGAAGTCGGCGTCGATCGTCTACGACTTGTCCGGATACCGCTGGCAGGATGCGCTGTACCGGCAGCGGCGGGAGAAGGAAAACCACCACGAACGTCCCATGAACATCTACGAAGTGCACCTCGGCACATGGAAGACGAAGGCGGACGGCGCGCCGCTTACCTACGAAGAGCTCGCCGACGAGCTCGTCGATTACGCCGCCGATCTGCAATACACCCACATCGAATTACTCCCGCTCGCAGAGCATCCGTACGACCGATCTTGGGGTTATCAGGCGACAGGCTTCTTCGCCGCGACGAGCCGCTTCGGCACGCCGAAGCAGCTGATGGCGTTCGTCGACCGCTGCCACCAACGGGGTCTCGGCGTCATCCTCGATTGGGTGCCCGGCCACTTCGGCAAGGACGATCACGGCCTTCGAAGATTCGACGGCACGCCGACCTACGAGCCCGAGGACGAACGGCTAGCGGAGAAGCTCGAATGGGGCACGCTCGCCTTCGACTTCGGCAGGCCCGAGGTGAAGAGCTTCCTCATCTCGAACGCGCTGTTCTGGATGGACGTCTTCCACATCGACGGCCTTCGGGTCGACGCGGTCGCCAGCATGCTGTATCTCAACTTCGGCAAGCCGCCGGACCGCCATGTGTTCAATCGGTACGGCGGACAGGAAAACCTCGACGCGATTCAATTCATCAAAGACCTCAATACGGCCGTCTTCCGCTACCACCCGAAGGCGTTGATGATGGCCGAAGACTCCACGGCTTGGCCGCTCGTCACCGCCCCGGTACACGAAGGGGGACTGGGCTTCAACTACAAATGGAACATGGGTTGGATGAACGACATGTTGAAATACATGGAGCAGGATCCGATCCATCGAAAATTTCATCATGAACGCATCACGTTTTCGTTCTTTTACGCATTTTCCGAAAATTACGTCCTGCCGTTCTCCCACGACGAAGTCGTGCACGGCAAGAAGTCGCTGCTCGATAAGATGCCCGGCGATTATTGGCAAAAATTCGCGAACCTGCGGCTGCTGCTCGCCTACATGATCGCGCATCCGGGCAAGAAGCTGCTGTTCATGGGCTGCGAGCTCGGCATGTTTTCCGAATGGAAGGACCTCGAGCAGGTGGATTGGCATCTGCTCGATTATCCGATGCACGCGAAGACGCGCGACTTCGTTCGGGAGCTGAACGGCTTCTACAAGAAACAGCCGGCGCTGTGGCAGGCGGATCGCAGCATGGAGGGCTTCCGCTGGATTTCGCCGCACGACCGCGACCAGAGCGTCGTGTCGTTCCTGCGCCGAGGCGTCGAGCCGGGCGAGGAGCTCGTCGTCGCCTGCAACTTTACCCCGGTCGTGCGCCGCGGCTACCGGATCGGGGTGCCCGCGGACGGAACGTACCGGGAGCTGTTCAATACCGACGCGGAATCGTTCGGCGGCTCCGGCGTAACGGCGGCGGAAGGGCCGGACGGAACGGTCCGAGCCGACGGTCTGCCGTGGCACGAGCAAGCGTATAGTATAAGCGTTACTTTACCGCCGCTCGGCGCCGTCATGTTCAAGCGAATCCAATCCAACCTTATAAGCAGGAAGGAGCAAGGCGTATGAGACGCAAAGAATGCGTAGCGATGCTGCTGGCGGGGGGAGAAGGCCGCCGTCTCGGCGCGCTGACGAAGCATCTGGCCAAGCCCGCGGTCCATTTCGGCGGGAAATACCGCATCATCGACTTTACGCTCTCGAATTGCACGAACTCCGGGATCGATACGGTCGGCGTGCTGACGCAATATCAGCCTCTCGTCTTAAACACCTATATCGGCATCGGCTCGCCGTGGGACCTCGACCGCAAGAACGGCGGCGTCACGGTGCTGCCCCCGTTCATGGAGCAGAAGGGCGGCAACTGGTACAGCGGCACCGCGAACGCGATTTACCGCAATATCGGCTTCATCGAGCAATATGATCCGGAGTACGTGCTGGTCATCTCGGGCGATCACATTTATAAGATGAACTACGACGCCATGCTTTCGTTCCACAAGAAGCAAGGGGCGGAGGCATCGATCGCCGTCATCGAGGTGAAGTGGGAGGAAGCGAGCCGCTTCGGCATCATGAGCGTAGACGACGAGCACGGCGTCACCGAGTTCGCGGAGAAGCCGAAGGAGCCGAAGAGCAATTTGGCGTCGATGGGCATTTACATTTTCAACTGGAGCGTCTTGAAATCTTACTTATTAAAGGACGAAGCGAATCCGGAGTCGTCGAACGACTTCGGTAAAGATATTATCCCGGCGATGCTGAACGAAGGCGTCCGCGTGAAAGCCTACCCGTTCGAAGGGTATTGGAAGGACGTCGGCACGGTGCAGAGTCTGTGGGAATCGAACATGGACTTGTTGGAGGAAGACCCGGGGCTCAATCTGTTCGACCGTTCGTGGCGCATCTACTCGCTAAGCCCGTACCAGCCGCCGCAATACGTCGCGCCGACGGCGAAGGTGACCCGCTCGCTCCTCAACGAAGGCTGCTTCGTCTACGGCGAGGTGGATCATTCGGTATTGTTCTACGGCGTTCGGGTGGAGAAAGCAGCGCTCGTCCGCGATTCCGTCATTATGCCGAACGTGACGATCGGCGAGGGCGCCCGGGTGTACCGCGCGATTATCGGCGAAGGGACGGTCGTCGAGCCGGGCGCCGTCATCGGCGATCCGAACGCCGCGCCGTCGGACATTACGCTCATCGGCAATAACGAAACCGTGCGAAAGGACGTGACCGTATGAAGCGGATCATGGGCGTCATCAATCTGATCAACGAACCGGACCGTCTCGAGGAGCTGACGTTCGGCCGCTGCCTCGCGTCCGTTCCGTTCGGCGGCCGCTACCGGCTCGTCGACTTTCCGCTGTCCAACATGGTCAACTCCGGCATCGAGGACGTCGCCGTCTTCACGCATCACAAGTACCGGTCGCTGATGGACCACCTCGGCTCCGGCAAGGAATGGGATCTCGACCGCAAGCGCGGCGGGCTGTTCGTGCTGCCGTCCGTACTGGACATCCCGAGCGGCGTGTCGAAGGGCGACTTGTTCCAGTTTTTCTCCCATCGGGATTATTTCTACCGCGGCCGTCAGGAGTACGTGCTCGTCTCCCGCAGCCATATCGTCTGCAACATCGATTACCGGCGCGTCCTCGAACGCCATGAAGAGACGGGCGCCGATATTACGTGCGTCTACTACGAGTCCGACGACGATGACGACGCGATTTATCGCAAGCTCGAGGTCGGTCCGGACGGCCGCGTGACCGCGATGCAGGACCGGACGGGCCGGCTCGACAGCCGCAACGTCTCGATGGAGATGTACCTCATGAGCAAGGAGCTGCTGCTCGATATCGTCGAGACGTGCCTCGCGCAGGGCGACGACCACCTCGTGCGGGACGGCATTATGAAAAACCTGCACCGTTTGAAATTTTACGGTTACAAGCATGAGGGGTACACCGGCATCGTCAATACGATACAAAGCTATTATCGGCACAGCATGAAGCTGCTCGATCCGGAGGTGCTGCGCGAGTTGTTTTTCCGCGGCGCGCCGATCTATACGAAGGTCAAGGACGAACCGCCGACGAAATATAAGGAGACGGCCGTCGTGCACAACGCGTTGATCGCGAACGGCTGCGTGGTGGACGGGCGCGTGGAAAACAGCATCCTCTCCCGCGGCGTGAAGGTGCATCCCGGCGCGACGGTGCGCAACTGTATTCTAATGCAGAACTGCGAGATCGGGGAGAACGTCGTCCTCGAAAACGCGATCCTCGACAAAGACGTGTATATCGATCGGGAACGGGTGCTTAGCGGCGCGCCGACCGCGCCGTTCATCGCGGCGAAGAAGAAGGTGATTTAAGGGTGGCGAACGTGCTCATGGTCGCCGCCGAGGCGGTGCCCTTCGTCAAGTCCGGCGGTCTGGCCGACGTCATCGGCTCGCTGCCGAAGGCGCTCGTCGCGGGCGGCGCCGACGTTCGCGTCGTGCTGCCGAAGTACGGCGACATCCCGCTCGCATGGCGCGAGAAGCTGAGGCCGGTCGATTCGTTCGTCGTGCAGGTCGGCTGGCGCCGGCAGTTTTGCGGCGTCGAGACGCTGACGCATGACGGGATTACCTATTACTTCTTGGACAACGAGTTTTACTTTAAGCGGCCTGGGCTGTACGGGTACGACGACGACGGGGAGCGGTTCGCCTACTTCGCGCAAGCGACGCTGGAGGCGCTGCCGCGCCTCGGCTGGAAGCCGGACGTGCTGCATTGCCATGACTGGCATACGGCGATGGTACCCGTGTTCCTGAAGGCGCATTACGGGTGGAACGCGTGGTACAACCCGATCCGAACGGTGTTTACGATCCATAATTTGCGCTACCAAGGCGTGTTCGGGTATGGCGTGCTGCGCGATCTGCTTAATCTCGGCGACGAGCATTTCCACGCGAACGGGCTGGAGTTTTACGGAGCCGTCAACTATTTGAAGGGGGCGCTGAATTACAGCGACTTTCTGACGACGGTCAGCCCGACGTACGCGCGGGAAATTCAGACGCCTTACTACGGCGAAGGGCTGGACGGGACGCTGCGGCATCGCCGGGACGCGCTGCTCGGCATCGTGAACGGCATCGACTACGACGCGTTCGATCCGATGACCGATCCGCACCTCGCCGTGCCGTACCGCAAATCCGCGAAGAAGAAGGCGCAGAACAAGGCGGCGCTGCAGCGCGAGCTCGGGCTGCCGGAGCGGGAAGGGACGCCGATCGTGTCGCTCGTCACGCGGCTCGTCGAGCAGAAGGGGCTCGATCTGATCGCGCACGTGCTCGAGGAGCTGCTTCGCGAGGATCTGCAGCTCGTCGTGCTCGGCGCCGGCGAGGCGCGGTACGAGAAGCTGTTCCGCGACGCGGCGTACCACCGGCCGGGACGCATTTCCACGAATTTGAAATTCGACGAAGGGCTCGCGCGGCGTATTTACGCGGGCTCGGATTTGTTCCTCATGCCGTCCAAGTTCGAGCCGTGCGGCATCGGGCAGATGATCGCGATTCGGTACGGCACGGCGCCGATCGTGCGGGAGACCGGCGGCCTCGTCGACACGGTCCAACCGTATAACCAGTATACC
The DNA here is from genome assembly GCF_035645235.1 of Paenibacillus sp. GTDB lineage: Bacteria > Bacillota > Bacilli > Paenibacillales > YIM-B00363 > Paenibacillus_AE. Next base: position 1,062 of record NZ_DASQMZ010000134.1, on the reverse strand, counting down.
GGCGAGGGGCACGGCTTCTCGTTCTCGCACTATAACGCGCACGAGATGCTCGACACGGTGCGGTTCGCGCTGTCCATGTACCGGGACGAAGCGCATTGGACCCGGATCGCGGACAATATGGCGAAGCAGGATTTCAGCTGGACCGCGTCCGCGAAGCAATATTTGCAGCTATACGATCGGCTGACGAACGCATAGGAAGGAACATGATATCGGCATGACGACGATTCGGAATTTGACGGCGGCGGAATTCGACGACGCCATGGCGCTCGGGGAATTCGCCTTTCAATATACCGTCCCTGCGGAGGAGCGGGCAACGCGCATCGCCATGATGAAGCCTCATCAGCAGTGGGGCGCGTTCGTGGACGGGGCGCTGGCGGCGAAATATACGCTCCTTGATTTGAAGACGTGGATTCACGGCGTGCCTTACGACATGGGGGGCCTCGCCGGCGTCGCGACGTGGCCGGAGTATCGCCGGCAAGGCTTGGTTTCGAAGCTGCTCGTTCATTCGCTCGAGACGATGCGCGCGAACGGGCAATCGATCTCGTATTTGCATCCGTTCTCGTTCCCGTTCTACCGGAATTTCGGGTGGGAGTATTATACGGATCGCAAGACGTATGAGATTCCGTTCGCGAAGCTGCCCCCTGCGCCGCCGGAGACGGCTCGCGTGCGGCGCGCCGCGAACGACGGCGCGCTCCTCGACGCGGCGTACGCCGCGTACGCGAGCCGGTATTCGGGGACGCTCGTTCGCGACGAGGCGTGGTGGCGGGATCGGATTTATTACGGCTCTAGCGACACGACGGCCGTCTACGAGGATGCCGCCGGCGCGGTGCGCGGCTACGTCATCTATTCGGTGAAGGAGCGCAAGCTGTCCGTCGAGGAACTGGTCGCGCTCGACGAGACGGCCCGGGCGGCTCTGTTCGGTTATCTCCGCAACCATGATTCCATGGCGGAGACGCTGAAGATCGACTCCGCCCCGGCGGACGATCCGCTCGCGTTCCTGCTGCCCGACCCGCGGGTGAAGCAGGAGCTCGTGCCGTATTTCATGGCACGGCTCGTGGACGC
>NZ_DASQMZ010000133.1:0-6578 GCF_035645235.1 Paenibacillus sp. | reverse complement strand
CTACGTGCTGACCCGCATCGATCCGACGATTAATTTCTACTGGGATCACGCAGCTCCCGCTCCGGGCATGGCCGAGAACACGTTCTCGATCCGTTGGACCGGCAAGGTGAAGCCGCAATATTCGGAGACGTACACGTTCTATGCGAACGCCGACGACGGCGTGCGAGTGTGGGTCAACAACCAGCTCGTCATCGACCATTGGCAGAACGGTTGGGGCGAATTCACCGGCACGATCTCGCTCGCGGCCGAAACGATGTACGATATTAAGGTAGAGTACTACGACGACGGCGGCGGCGCGCGCATGGAGCTGCGTTGGTCCAGCGCCTCGCAAGCGAAGGAAATCGTTCCGCAAAGCCGGTTGTTCAGCCAATAAGACGATGTAAAATGCAAATGATGTAAGACGCCAAGAAGGGCGCCCCTCGGCAGTTCCGACGAACTGCCGAACGGGCGCCCTTTCTTTGCTTCTCTACGTCACAATTTCGGTATCGTACTGCGGCAGGAGCGTCGCGATGGCTTTCGGGGCGGGTACGCCGCTCCGAATCATGGATTCGGTCCCCTCGAAGAAGCGGACCATGCGCGGATCGGTATGCAGAATGAGCATACGGGACGCTCGGTCCGTCGCGTTGCGGTACGTATGGGCGACGCCGACCGGCACGGTGACCAGATCGCCCGGTCCGGCGGTCGTCGGCGCGCCCTCGACGATAAACTCGATATACCCCTCCAAGATGTAAAACAGCTCTTCGCACGATCGATGAATATGCGGAGGGGGGAGCTGCGTGTTTGGGGATACGACTACTTCCAGAATGCTTAAGCCGTCCCGGGTGAAACTTCCGTCTTCTTTCACCGTCATTCGGGTCGGTCCGAGATCGATCGTCTTCCCGTCGCCCGTACGGACAAGATTCGCTTGCATGTGGTTTCGCTCCTTGGGTTCATTTTCATTTATCCACGCTTGTGATATGATAAGGATGCCTTACCAATAAAGTAAGTCTTCCTTACCATTCTGTCAAGGGGGGGTTTCATGGCGGGCGAATTGCGCATCGGCGCCTTGCTGCGTCAGTCTTATCAAGAGGTCGCGAAGTCGATCAACCGCCGGCTCGAAGAGGCTGGATACCATGATATCCGCTCCACGCATTTTCCCGTATTGCAGCCGCTTTTATTTCATCCGACAGGGATGACAAGCAGCGAATTGGCGAATCTTGCGGGGATTACGAAACAGTCGATGGGGGAAATCGTGAAGTATTTGGAGGAGCGCGGTTATGTAGAGAAAACGATCAGCGCGACGGACGCGCGTGCCCGGCGTGTCGTGCTGTCGCCGAAAGGCGCCGAGCTGATGAACCAGGTGTACGAAATCGTCACGGCGCTCGACGGCGAGCTGGCGAACCGGTTCGGCGAACGAAATTTCCAAACGTTGCGCAGTCTGCTTCAGGAGTTCCTGCCGATGGTGCAAGCGATGAACGACGGATGATGAACGATGAAAAAGTCGACACAAGGAGGCGGCCGACATGCAGCCATTCACCGAACGCGTCGTGCGTATCGTTCGTTCGATTCCGCCGGGGCGCGTCATGACCTACGGCCAAATCGCGGAGGCGGCCGGCAGCCGGCGCGCCGCCAGGCAAGTCGTTCGCGCCTTGCATGCCATGAGCGCGAGGCACGGCTTGCCCTGGCACCGGGTCGTGAACGGGAAAGGTGAGATCGCCCTGACGGACGAGGAGGGCCGGTACGCGCAAGCCGTCCTGCTGCGGTCGGAGGGCGTCGCCGTGGACGCGGACGGACGTCTCGACCTCGCGGCGTACCGCTTCGAGGTTGCGGGCGAGGAACCCTGTCCGTAGTCCTTGGCAGCGAGGCGCTTCGGCCTTGCGAAGGATGTCCGTTTTCCCGGGCGAAGACATATAGGTTGCCGGGTTTCGCGATTGAAAGCGCTTCGCGATAATATAGAAAGGTATGTCAGAACGACACTTGGCGCTGCGAGGGGATGCGACATGGCAACGAACACGAAGAAGACGCTCCGGCTCCCGCTCGGGCTGGCGCTTTCGCTCCTGGCTTTCGCCGCGGCGGCCGCGGGCTGCGCCTGGGATCGGGGGGCGGACGAACCGTCGCCGCCGCTCGGGGACGCCGGCGCGCCGGCGGCCGAGCCGGTGCCGCCGATCGCCTATTCGATCAACACCGCGGACGACAAGCTGCGCTGGGGCACCCCGATTACCGACGTGATCGAAGCGAAGACCGGCGTTCGGCTCGAGTACGAGCTGACGATCGGGGAGCAATTCCAGCGTTGGGACTTGTGGCTCGCCGGCAACGACTACCCGGACATCGTCGTGCTGGACCCGAAATATACGGCTCGTTACAAGGAAGCGAAGGCGATCATTCCGCTGAACGACCTGATCGACAAGCACGGGCCGAACATTAAAGAAAAATACGGCGAATATTTCAACCTGCTCAAGGACGAAAACGGGGATATCTATTCGCTCTATTCGGTGAAGAACGCGCAAGAGGCGCCTGCCGACAGCAGCGGCAATTTCATCGTGCAGTACGACGTACTGCGGGAAGCCGGCTATCCGCTCGTCCGCACGTTCGACGAGCTGTACGAGCTGATCCGCGCTTACGCGGAGAGGCATCCGGAAATCGACGGGAACGAGACGATCGGGTTCGGCGCCTACATGCACGGCTGGACGATGAAGCATGCGTTCAACAATCCCGTCATCTTCGCGAAGGGCTATCCCGATCACGGCAATTATACGATCGACGCGACGGGCGAGGTTCAATATAACCCGGTGTCCGAGGACACGAAAACCTATTACCGTTTTCTTAACAAGCTGTACTTGGAAGGATTGTTCGATCGCGAAGCGTTTTCGATGGACGAACGGGCTTTCAATGCGAAGGTCGCGCAAGGCCGCGTGCTTGCGGCGTACGCGCCCAGCTGGATGATCGGGGAAGCGGAGAAAGCGCTGCGCGCGGCAGGTAAGCCGGAGCGGGCGTATGCGCATCTGCCGATTTATTTCGAGGCGAACGCGGTCGATCGCTCCAACGCCATTACGCCGACGAGCGCGGGCAACTTTCAATGGGCGATTTCCGCGAAGGCGAAGCAGCCTGAGCGAATCATTCAGATGATCGATTTCCTGTTTTCGGACGAAGGGCAAATTTTAACGCAATGGGGCATCGAAGGGGAGGATTATACGGTCGTCGGCGGGAAGCGCACCATCGACCCGGAGCTGCTCGAGCGGCGGCGCACGGACTTGAACGTCGATTACGAGCGGGGCTTCAAGAGCGTAGCCACCGGAGACCATATGTGGTTCGGTATCGGGCACGGCGCGAGGCTGGGGGACGGCGACTACGCGACCCCGCTGACGAAAGATTACGTTCGCGCGAGCTACGACGAGACGACCAAGGAGGTGCTGAACGCATACGGCAAACAAGTGTGGGCGGACTTCCTGCCGCCGGTCGAGAAGGTGCCGGGGTTCTTATGGCAGCTGACGCCGCCGGCCGATACGAAGGTGGAGGAGCAGCGCATGGACGATACGTGGCGCAAGCATGTGCCGAACATCGTGATGGCGCCGAACGAGACCGAGTTCGAGGCGGCGTGGAGCGCGTTCGTCGCCGAAGAGGAAGCGGCGGGCGTCGACAAGGCGAACGCGGCGTACACCCGGTTGTGGCGAAATTTTATCGAGACGTACCGCGAAAGCATGGGCGAATAAGATGAAGATCCGAACGAAGCTGATATTGACCAATGTGTTCATCGTACTGGCGGTGCTGGGCTCGTTGACTTACGCGTTCTTGAAACGAAGCACCGATCTCGTCTTCGAGACGATTCACGAAAACAATAAGCTGTCTCTCTCCCAAGTCGCCTCCAACTTGGATAGCAAGCTTCGCTCTTACGAGGAGATCGCCAACGCTTTGTTTTTGAATACGGCGTTGGACGCCGCGGCGACGAAGGTGTATACCGACGACCGCGAAGCGTACGAGATGTATTTCGAATATTACCAGCCGTTCGTCTCGGCGGTGCAAATTTCGAAGGATATCTTTCATTTTCACCAATATACCGACAACCCGACGTTCCGCTTCGCCAATGTGTTCCTGATCGACGAGGCGGTGCGGCAAAGCGAATGGTACCGGCAGACGATGGAGACGCGCAACGGGGGCATCTGGACGAAGCCGTACGACACCCCGGGCGAAGCCGTCCCGGTATTCAGCTTTCGCAAGCGGCTGAACAACTTCGATCGCGCGTCGGCGCGCGTCGTCTCGCTCGAGATTAAGCTGAACGTGCTGTACGATCTCGTCAATGAGGAGAGCAAGAGCAAACGGTTTTTGTTTTTGCTGCCGAACGGGGACGTGCTGCTCGACAGCGCCAGGAGCGAAGGCGAAATCGGGGGCGGCGTCGAACGAAGCGGGTCGGACGTCGAGTCGGACGCCGAGCCGACTGAAGCGATAGGCGGCTATGAGACGCTCGATCAGCTGCCGTTCGCCGAACAGCTGTCGAAGGCGCCGAGCGGGAGCTTCACGTATCGGAACGCGAACGACACGTACCAGATCTTCTACCAGACGCTCGACTCCCGCAACACCGTCAGGGGCATGAAAGTCGTCAGCTACGTGCCGCTTACCGAAATTATGCCGCGGATCGACCAGCTCAAGTCGCTCGCGGTCGCATTGCTCGCCGTCGCGTTCATCGTCTCGGTGCTGCTGATTTCGCTGTTTTCGGTCGGGCTGACGCGACGGCTGTCGGAGCTGTCGGGCAAGATGCGCTCGCTGAACCGGGACAACTTCGAGAGCTATGTCGTCGTGAAGGGCAAGGACGAGGTCGCGCAGCTCGGCGAGATGTTCAACATGATGGTGCGCCGCCTGAGGGAGCTGATCCGCGAGGTATATCAATCGGAGCTGGACCGGCGGGAGCACGAGCTCCGCACGAAGGAGGTCGAGCTGTACGCGCTCCAGACGCAGATCAATCCGCATTTTCTGTTCAACGTCTTGAATATGATTCGGGGCAAGCTGCTGATCTCGGGCGAGCGGGAGAACGCGAAGGTCGTCGGCCTGCTCGCGAAGTCGTTCCGCATGATGCTGAAGAAGGGCGGCCAGACGATTCCGCTCGCCGAGGAGCTCGAGTTCGTCGATATTTACTTGCAAATCCAGCAATACCGATTCGGCGACAAATTCTCGTATTCGATCGAGCTGGAGGACGACGCGTTCCGGGGAGTCTACGTGCCGAAGCTGTGCATTCAGCCGCTCGCCGAGAACGCGCTGTCGCACGGCGTCGAGCTGAGTCCGGAGCGGTCGCATATTCGCATCCGCTGCGCGGCGGACGACGGCCGTCTGCGCGTCGTCGTCTCCGACGACGGGCTCGGCATGACGCCGGGGCGCCTCGAGGAGGTGCGGGGCTGGCTGCGGGAAGCGGACAGTCTGGACGCCGACGAGCATATCGGGCTGCGCAACGTTCATCTGCGCTTGCGCCAGCTTTACGGCGAGGGCTTCGGTCTCGAGATCGAGAGCGCTGCCGGCGCGGGCACCGTGGTGACGATGACGATCCCGATGCAAGAGCGCGAGATGCGGAGGAAAGGGGAGGAACGACATGCATGAGGTGCTGATCGTAGACGACGAGCCGGTCGCCCGCGAGTCGCTGAAGTACTTGATCGACTGGGAGGAACACGGCTTCGTCATTACGGCGGAGGCGGCCAACGGTCAGCAAGCGCTTGAATTGTTGAAGAAGCGCCATTACGCGCTGGTGCTTACCGACATCCGCATGCCGACGATGAACGGGCTCGAGCTCATCGAACGGATGAAGGCGGTCGCCGATTGTCCCGTCGTCATTCTAAGCGGCTACGACGACTTCGAGTACGCGCGCCAGGGACTGAAGCTGGGGGCGAAGGAATATTTGCTCAAGCCCGTCGACGAAGACGAGCTGATCGAGGTGCTGCGCCGCACCGGCGCGGAAATCGAGGAGCGGCAGCTCGCGGAGCGGCAGCATCGGCTCGGCTTGTCGGCGATCCGCGATCAGTTCCTCCGCCGGCTCGCGCACGGCGGGGTCGGACGCAAGGAGTACGAGGAGCAGCTGGCGCTGCTCGGGCTGGGACACGGCGCAGAGACGTTCTCCGTCCTGGTCGTGGAGATGGACTTCGTCTTCGGAAGCGAAGAGCTGTCCGAACGGGATACGGAGCTGAAGCGGTACGCGGTCCGGAACATTTGCGAGGAATTGACGGGGGACGACGGGTACGTCTTCGAGGAGTCGGAGGATCGGTACGGCGTGTTGTTCGTCGGAGGGGCGCCGGCGACGGAGGCCGGCGCTTTGCGGGAGCGCGCGGAGCGCATCGCCTCGTCGGCGCAGCTGTACGCGAAGGAGACGGTGAGCGTCGGGATCGGCGCGTGCGTGCGCGGCTTCGCGGCGGTGCGCGAGTCGTTCCGCGCCGCCGAAGAGGCGCTGGACCGAAAGTTTTTGACGGGCGCCGGCTCGGTATTGTCCGGCGGCGCCGGCGCGGATGCCGGAGCTGGCGCCGCGGGCGCGGAGTTGTTCCGTTCGATCGTGTCCCATCTGCTGGACGCGGTGCGGCACTTTCGCACGGTGGATGCGGGGACGGCGCCGGAGCGGCTATGGGACG
>NZ_DASQMZ010000132.1:0-49992 GCF_035645235.1 Paenibacillus sp. | reverse complement strand
TACAATCGTGAAGTCATTCGATTCAAGGGGTGCATCTCGAACGCCGCCGGCGACGCATTGCTGATTTACAGACCGTACCATCTGTGCGGCGTGGAGACGGCGATTTCTCTCCTCGTCGCGGGAATCCTGGGCTTACATACGGGAACGGACGATTACCGCCCTCGCTACGATATGGTCAAGACGACGACGCGGGAGATGAAAGCGGGGGAGGTCGTCGGGGGGGACGGAGACCCTTCGTTCAAAGCATCGCTGCTTCCCGCCGGCCCGATCGGCGACGGCTTGCCGATCGCCGCCCATCTGGCGACCGGTCGGAAGTTAACGCGAGACGTTCCGGCCGGTACGCTTTTGACCGCCGATCTAGTGGAGCTCGAGGGCGATTCGGCGTTGTTGGCGCTGCGAAGAGAACAGGATGCGCATTTTCTGGTTCCTAAGTGATTAAAGCTGATTTGCGGGGGCGGCGCAGCTTTTTGCGCGGACCTCCGCAACTTTTTGCGCGGGAGCCTGCAGAGGTTTGCGCGTTCGGGCGGCGCCCTTCGCGATACGATAGGTTCGACCCATAAAGGAGGTTCGAACCATGAACAGAGATAGATTGTTAGAACTCATTGGTTTTTCGAAGCGGCAGCGAACGAACTTCGACGTGATCGCGGGGACGTTCGGATGGATGTGATGCGCGGGCTTCGGAAGTTTTGGCCCTATGTGGCTAAACAAAAGGCGCTGTATTTCGTCGGGTTCGTCGGGAGCCTCTTCCGATTTCTCATCCCGCTCGCGGTGCCGCTCGTCGTCAAATACATGTTCGACGAGCTGCTGCAGAACGGCGCGCTCACGTACGCGGAGAAGCTGCAGCAGATGCTGTCCATCACTGCGGTCGTGCTGGCGGCCTTCTTCCTCGTGCGCGGCCCGATGGAGTACGTCCGGCAATGGTTCCTTCATAAGGCGAACAACAACGTCATCCGGGAGCTGCGGGAGGACGCCTTCCGCAAGGTACACGAGCTGGACGCGAAATATTACGCGGAGCGCAAGAGCGGGGAGATCGGAGCCCGGTTTTTCGACGACGTCGAGAAAATCCGGGGCTACATGACCGCTTTATTCTCGAACGTATGGATCGAGCTGGCCGTGCTCGCCTTCGTCGTCGGTATGATGTTCACGATGGACGTCCGGCTTACGCTGCTTGCCGCGGCGCTCGTCGGTGCGCAATTCGTCACGGCTCACGCGCTGTCCCGCAGGCTCAAGCGAGCGACGAAGCAGATGATGGGCTATCGCTCCGTGCTGAGCGGGTTCGTCTTCGAAAAAATTCAAGGCGCGTTTCTGTCGAAGCTGTTTCTGTCGGAGCGCAAGGACCGGGAGGAATTAAGTCGCCATCTGGACCGCTTCGAGCGCATGACGGACGCTCAAGCGAGGGCGAACGCCGTGTCGCTCGCCGCCGTGAACGTGTTGAGCGACGCGACGCCGTTCCTGGTCGTGTTGGCCGGCAGCCTGTACGTGCTCGACGGCGCGTTGTCGTTAGGAGCGCTAATCGCGTTCTTCGTATACGTGGACCGGATGCGCGGACCGGTGGCGGCGCTGGTCGGCGCGTTCCCCGCCATCGCGGAGGGGGACGTCGCGCTGAAGCGGATTTTCGAGTTTCTGGAGACCGACGTCGGGGTGCGGGAGAACGAGCGCTCGCCCGCGCTTCCCCCGTTCTCGGCGTCGATCGAGTTCCGCCGCGTCTCGTTCGGTTACCGGCCGGACCGACCCGTCGTCGAGGACGTAAGCTTCACGCTGCGCAAAGGGAAGACGTATGCGTTCGTCGGGGAAAGCGGCGGCGGCAAGAGCACGGTCCTTCAGCTGCTGACCCGCATGTACGACACGGATCGGGGAGAGGTGCTCGTCGACGGAATGAACGTGAAGGACGTCTCCCTGGCGAGCATTCGGGCGCAGATGGGCGTCGCGACGCAGGACAGCTTCCTCTACAGCAGCTCGATTCGGGACAATATCCGGCTCGGCCGGCTCGACGCGAGCGACGAGGACGTCGTCGCGGCGGCGAAGAAAGCCTATGCGCACGAATTTATCGAGGCGTTGCCGGACGGGTACGACACCGAAGTCGGCGAACGGGGCGTGAAGCTGTCGGGCGGACAGAGGCAACGCATCGCGCTTGCCCGCGTGTTTCTGAAGGACGCCCCGATCTTGCTGTTGGACGAAGCGACGAGCGCGCTGGATAACGAAAGCGAGCAAGCGGTGCAACGCTCCATCGCGGAGGCGGGGCGAGGGAAGACCGTGATCCTGATCGCGCACCGCCTCTCGACCGTGCTGCATGCGGACGCGATCTTCGTCGTCAAGGGCGGGCGGATCGTCGAGCGCGGAACCCATGCGGAGCTGCTTGCGGCGAATGGATATTACAAGGCGTTGTACGCGGAGCAAAACCGCGCGAGCGCGCGCTTCTTGCGGGGAGCCCCCGAATTTTTGCGCGATGCAACGCCCCAGAATGCATTATAATGACTAGAAGATTAACTTGGACGGGGAGATCGCGAACCATGAGCGTACTCGAAGAGGCGATCCGCGGCGCTGAGCTGCTGTTCTCGCGGCTGCAGGAGCCCGTTTATTTAGAAGATCCGGAAGGCGGCGTCCTGTGGGGGAACGCGGCGTACGAACGGAGCGCGGCTCGTCCGGAAGCGTCGCTCGCGCGCCGGCGACGATCCCCCGTCGTCGACGCGGAAGGAAGAACGGTCGCCTACGCGGTCATTGTCGATCCGGCGCACGGCGGCGGCGACGGCGAGTGGCATCGCATCGTCGCGGAGCATACGTCGGACACGATCGTGCTGGTGGACCGCGAGGCGGTCGTCCGCTTCGTCTCCCCGGCGTTCGAGGAGATGTCGGGGTACCGCATCGAACGCTACGAAGGAATCGACGCCTTCGCCATTATTCACGCGGAGGACCGGGGTCGCGTGCGCGAAAGTTTCGATACCGTCGTCGGGACGAAGTCGGCCAGCGTCGTCGAGTATCGCGTCGTTCGCGCCGACGGAAGCGAGCTGTACGTCGAAGCCCGGGTGAAGCCGGTGCTGGACGCGAACGGAGACGTGCAATACGTCGTCGCGGTCGTGCGGGACGTCTCGGAACGCAAAGAGGCCGAGCGGCTGCTCGAGAATATATTGGAAAACGTCAACGCCGCCGTCTGGTCGACCGATCGCGAGTTTACGAGGCACACGTACATGTCGAAGAGCATGGAGAAGCTCATCGGCTTGCCGCGGGAGGAAGTCATGCACCGGCCGATACGGATGCACGACCACATTCATCCGGACGACAACGACAAGCTTATGAAGGAAGTCAAGCGCAAGCTGGACATGGGGATCCAAGTCGATATCCCGCTTCGCATGATCCACGTCGAGGGAGAGACGCGTTGGATGCGGATGATCGTGCGGCCGGTCCTCGATCGGCACGGCGAGACTGTGCGGCTCGACAGCCTATGCATCGACATGACGGAGCAGATGCGGGCGGAGCAGGCGCTCGAGGAGAGCAAACGGCGGTATCAATCTTTGTTTGAGAACAATCTGGACGGCGTGTTTTCGATCGAGCTCGACGGGTATTTCCTCATCGACGCGAATCCCGCGTTCGAGGCGATTACCGGCATCAAGAAGGAACGCCTGGCCAATCGCTGCTTTCTCGGCGCGATCTACGACGAAGACCATGCGGACGTATACGAAGCGTTGGCCGCCGTCCGGCGGGAAGGGAAACCGAGAGATCTCGAATGCCGGCTGACGCCGACGAAGGAAGGGCAAAAAATCGTCAGCATCACGTTCGTGCCGATTTTGCTTTCAGGCGGCCTCAGCGGCATCCACGGCATCGCGAAGGACATCACGAAGCGCAAGACCGAGGAGCGGGAGCTCATCGAGAGCGAACGCCGATACAAAGCGCTGCAACAAAGCCTCAGCCGATTTTCGAACGATCTCGCGAACGTCATGAAGGTATCCGACCTCGAACGGCGGCTCGTCGAGGAGGTTCGCGACGTGCTCGGCGCGCGACGGGCCGCCATCGAGGAAGTGCCGAACGGCACGGAGCCGTCGCGCCGCATGCCCGAGGACCTCTGGATCCTCATCGGGGAGAAGCGGCATCCGGCATATCTAAGAATCGGCTTGGAGCGGGAGCTGCTGCCGATCGAACGGGAGTGGCTCGAGACGGCCGTCCGGTATGTCACGATTCTATATGACAATTTGCACCTGATCGAAGACCTCATGAAACGCATGGAGGAGCTCGTGTCGGCGAAGGAGACGCCGCGCTGGATGCTTCGGCTGCTCTTCCGGCTGTCCGAGAAGGAACGGGCCACGCTGTCCAGCGATCTGCATGACTCGGTGTTGCAGGATCTGATCATCTGGTATCGCAAGCTGGAATCGTTGCGTTCGCTGCGGCCGTTCGAGCCGGAGACGAAGGCGGAGCTCGTCCGCATCGAAGAGGGGCTGCTCGACGCGATCCATCAAATTCGGATTACGTGCAACGAATTGCGGCCTCCTTTCCTACTGAAGATGGGCTTGGTGGAGTCGCTGAAGCGGCTCTTCGAGTACACTCGGATGTTCGCCAATTACGAAATCGAGTTCGCGGCGAACACGCCGGCGGATCGGCTTAACGAGGAGCAAATCCTTGGCATCTACCGCATCGTGCAGGAGCTGCTGAACAACGCGAACAAGCACGCCCGGGCGGAAAAGGTTTCCATCCGGCTGTCCGAGGCGGACGAAGGTCTCGAGTTTACGTACGCCGACGACGGCGTCGGCATGGACTTGTCCGCGTACGAGGACTCGTTCCGGCACATGGGCCTCGCGGGCATCGAGAAGCGAGTGCTGAGCCTCGAAGGGCGCGTCGCCTTCCGCTCCGCGCCGAAGGAAGGGTTTCGGGTCGAGATCCGCTTCCCCAATGGATAAGAAAAGGAGGAACTGCGATGGAAATTCTTCTAGTAGACGATCATCGCTCGGTCGTCGAAGGCACGAAAATGCTGATCGAATCCGAGCCGGACATGAACGTAACGATCGAGACGGACGTCTATCTCGTGCCCGATCTCGTACGGCTGAAGAAATTCGACGTGATGCTGCTGGATTTATATATGCCGAACATGAACGGGGCCGACTTGACGCGCAAGCTGCTCGAGTATGTGCCGGACGCCGTCATCGTGATTTACTCGGGCTTCGAAATCGCGCCGCATTTCAATTTGCTGATGGAGTCGGGGGTATCGGGTTTTATTTCGAAGACGTCGACGCGGGAGCAGCTCATTCAGGCGATCCGTTGCGCCGCCCGGAAGGAGGCGATCGTGCCGATGTCGCTGCTGAAGCAGCTGCGCCGCAAAGAAATCGTCGTCTCCGGCGAGTCCGGTCGCGAGGAGGCGACGATTACGGCGGAGGAGGACAAGCTGCTGCGGGAGCTCGCCAAGGGGAAGAGCAACAAGGAAATTTCGAAGACGCTTATGATTAGCCAACGCTCGCTGGAGTACGGCCTGACCGAGCTGTTCCAGAAGCTGCACGCGTCTTCGCGCGTCGAGGCGATCAAGAAGGCGAAGCAGCTCGGAATTTTGCCGACGGAGGATTTGTACTCATGAACGGCGATCGCGAGCGGAAAGATTTGACTACGGGAGGAACACCATGAAACGAAGCGTAATTACGGATCCTGCCGATCCCGAGCAGTTCGACCTCGATTATATCGCAGCCTGTCTGCAACGGGGCGGTACCGGGGCGGGACCGCGCCCGACCGGCTTCTCTTTGGAGCGGCTCGGAGCCGACAATTCGACCGCGTATCGCGTTCGGTTGACGTACGAAGGGGCCGAAGCCGGCGAGCCGGCGAGCTTATTCCTGAAGCTGTGCGGGGGCGGGACGTTCGGACGTTCGGAAGTCGATTATTACACGAAAGATTACGCGGGGCAAAGCGGCGTCCCGATCCCGAAATGTTACGATGCCGGCTATGAAGATCGGTCGTACCACCTCTTGTTGGAGGACTTGACGGATACCCACCGCAATAACTGGGAGGTCGAGCCTACGCCGGCTTACGGCAAAGCGGCGGCGAGAGCGCTGGCCAGACTTCACAGTCTTTGTTGGGGGGCGGACCGTCTCGCGGCTTTGGGGTACGAGGTCGTCGACGAACGGCAGTTGCATCGGTATGCGGCCGAGGCGCGCAAGGGGTTCGAGCCGTTGCTCGAGGCGATCCGGGACGGGATCGATCCCTCGTACGCCGTCGCTGCGTCGGACGTTTTCGAACGTCATCCGGACGCAATGGCGGGACGGTTGGCAGCAGGCGACTCATTCGCCTTGGTGCATGGGGACGCCAATCCCGGCAACATCTTAACGCCCAGGGACGGCAGTACGGGCGACATCTACTTTATCGATCGGCAGCCGTTCGATTGGTCGCTCACCAGCTGGGTCGGGCCCAGCGATTTGTCCTATATGATGGTTTTGTGGTGGGAACCGGAACGTCGGCGCGCGCTCGAGCTCGACGTTCTGCGCGAATATCACCGTTCGCTCGTCGCATTCGGGGTCGAGGACTACTCCTGGGAACGCACGTTGTCCGATTACCGATTGTCCGCCTTGCAATGCTTCTATGTCGCGGCTTCTTGGTGCGTGGATCCGAACGAGCGCGCGAACATGCGGTGGTTGTGGAGCGCCCAGCTGGAACGCGCCGTAACGTTTTACCGGGATTGGGGATGCAACGAGTCGTATTAGCGTTCTGCGTTTTACGGTACGGTACATAACGAAATATCGATCGACCGGCATCAAAGCCCTTCGCGATGAAGGGCTTTTTTTCATATGCGTCTACCGACGTCCGCGGCTTGCGCGCGAGGGGCGCGGACGTTGCGCGGAACGCGCAAAACGTTGCGGGCGAAGGGTCAACGTTTGCGCGTCGGCGGCGCCGCTTCCGGTTTATGATGGGTTCATACCGAGAAGGACAACGGATCGGAAACGAAAGGAGTCGAACGAAATGATTACGGTCGAGAAAGTATCGAAGGTGTATGCGCTGGAGGCCGGCGACTTTACGGCGCTGCGCGACGCGGACGTCGCGATTCGCAAAGGGGAATTCATCGCCATTATGGGGCCGAGCGGCTCGGGCAAGAGCACGCTGTTGCAAATCTTAGGCGGCCTCGATCTGCCGACGAGCGGCAGCGTCGTCGTCGACGGGGTTCGCTTGGAGGGGCTCGGCGAGAAGGAGCGGACGCTGTTCCGCCGCACGAGGGTCGGCTTCGTGTTTCAGAACTACCAGCTGCTGCCGATGATGACGGTCTCGGAAAACATCGCGCTGGCGCTCGCGGCGAACCGGACGCCGAAGGCGGACATCGAAAGAATCGTCGACAGGCTCATCCGCGAAGTGAACCTGGAAGGGAAGGCGTCGAGCTTCCCTTCCCAGCTGAGCGGCGGACAACAGCAGCGGGTGGCCGTCGCGAGGGCGCTCGCCATGAAGCCCGCGCTGATCCTGGCGGACGAACCGACCGGGAACCTCGACCGCAAGAACGGCGAGGACATTCTTCGGCTGCTGTCGCGGCTGAATAAAGAAGAGGGCATCACCGTCGTGATGGTTACGCACGACCCGCATGCGGCTAAGACGGCGGACCGGATCATTACGCTGCGAGACGGCGCGGTCGTCGAGGACGCCGTCTTGGAAGGAGCTGGCAGCAAATGAACCTCTGGAACATCGCATGGCGCAACCTGATGCGCCGAAAGCTGCGCACGCTGCTCACGGTCGTCTCGATCGTGATCGGCGTCGCCTCCGCCTTCGCCGTTATCGCCTCCGTCGATTCCGCGAAGAAGGCGTTCCCGCTGTATCTCAAGGAAGCGTTCGGCAAGGCGGATTTCTCGATCTACGGCACCGACGCGACGTTCTCCGCGGACGTACTGCACGACGTCGAGCATGTCGAAGGCGGGACGGCGATCGCGACGATCATGCAAGCGACGAAGATGATCGTCGAAGACGAGCGCGTAACCGAAATCCAGAAGCGGGTCGATCTGAAAGGGTACAGCCGGCTGGATACGCCGCTGACCGGGTACAAGGTCGTCTCGGGCTCGCTCGCCGGCGGGGGCGCCGTCATTACGGACAGGACGGCCCGCGTCTGGAACGCGAGCGTAGGCGACACGATCGCCTTGGACACCGATACGGGCGTGCAGACCGTCCGCATCGACGCGATCGTCGCGTATACGGTGGACCTGATGGGTCCGTCCAGCTGGACGATGGCGAAGTACCACCCATGGACGGTCGCCGTTCCGCTGCCGCTCGTGCAGGCATGGTTCGACCGGGAAGGCGAGATCGAGAGCGTACAGATCAAGGCGCTGCCCGGGGCGGACAAGGCGAGGTTGGAAGCGCAGCTGAAGGCGCTAGCGATGCGGGACGGCTCGATTTACATGCAGCCGTTCGTGCTGGACGTCGACGCGCAATACCGGGGCGCCGACACGTTCTTTCTGGCGCTGTACATCGCCGGATGTCTCGGCATCGCGCTGAGCGCCTTCGTCATTTTCAACTCGATGTACGTAAGCATTCAGGAACGCAGGAACGAGTTCGCCGCCATGAAGACGATCGGCTACACGCCGGAACAACTGCGGCGGTTTGTGTTGTACGAGGTGATTCTTCTGTCCGCCGTCGGCACGGTCGTCGGTCTCCTGATCGGATTTGGGCTCGCGCAGCTGCTGAAGGCCGCCATCTTTATGATCTTCGGCGTCCATGAGGAGAGCGGCATCGAGCTGACGAAGGGGCTCGTCGTCTCGATCCTAGCCGGCCTCATCGTCCCGATCGCCGCCTCGCTGACGCCGATTCGGAACGCCGGCAAGACGAGCGTGATCGCCGCGCTGAAGGAAAGCCGAAGCGCATCGACGGCGCTCCCTCGCTGGCGGGCGGCCGCGGGCTTGCTGCTGATCGTCTCCGCGTTATTCATTAAGCACTTGTTGCTCGTCGTGCCGCTGCTGCTCGGCGTCGCGCTGGTATTCCCTTACTTGTTCCGGGGCTTCGCCGCGTTGCTGAAACCGATCTACAAGCTGCTCTTCGGCTTTGCCGGCGTCGCGGCGTCCCGCAATTTGGAGCGCAACTTGGTCCGTACCTCCGCAACGTCCGTCATCCTGTGTCTCGGCATCGCGATGATTTTATTAATGAGCTCGCTGAATTCCGCGTTGATTCAAACCTACGAGCGGGTGATTCACGCCTCTTACGGCGGGAACCTCGACGTCATGCTGCACCATATCGAGCCGACCGACCTGGAGGCACTCAAGCGAACCGAAGGCGTCGCCGACGCGCAGACGTATCCGGTATACGCGGCGGTATGGACGCTCGACGGGCATGTGCGCAAGCTTGGCGTCTACGGCGTCGGGGCGGATTGGATCGATCGCTTCCCTATGTTCACGGCGAACGGGGAGAAGCAAAGCGAGCTGATCGGGAGCCTCACGAGCGACGAGCTCGTCCTGGACCGGGTCGCGTTCAAAGTGTGGGGCGGGGCCGTCGGGGAGACGTTGACGCTCGATACGCTGCGAGGACCGAAGGAATTTAAGGTCGTCTCCGTCGTCGAGACGATGAAGAACAACGGGTACGGCGCGTTCATGGCGGAGGAGCACTTCCGCGACAGCTTCGGTCTGAAGTACGAACGGAACGCGCTCGTCTTGAAGGAAGAAGGCGTGTCGCCGCTGCAGCTGCGGGAAAACATTTTCGATACGTTCGGTTCCCGCATCGAGTCGATGTTCGGACCGGAAGATTGGGTATCGATCATCGGTGCGACGTACACGGGCTCGTTCAGCGTCGTGAACTTCCTCGTCGTGCTGTCGATCGTCATCTCGGGGATCGGCCTCGCGAATACGATGCTGATGAACGTCATGGAGCGGATTCGCGAGCTCGGCATGATGCGGGCGGTCGGGGTCGCGCGCGGGCAAATCGTCCGCACGGTGATGCTCGAGGGCTTCGGCATCGGGCTCGCCGCGACCGTTATCGGTCTCGTCTTCGGGGTGCTTCTGATCTATATGACCTCGACCTTCCTCGAAGTCAATACGCTCACGTACCGATTCGGCGTATCCTGGACCATCCTGACGCTCGTCTGCGCATTCGGCTTGCTGGTCAGCTTGCTCGCCAGCTACGCTCCGGCTTCGCGGGCGGCCAAAACTCCATTAAGCGAGGCGTTGCGATATGAATAAGATCGGCATTGCGATGATGTTGGCGGGCATTCTTGCGCTGGCGGGCTGCGCCCCCGGCGCATCCTGGGAGGACGAGGCCGCGATCGAGAAGAGCGACCGGCTTCTGTCGGACACGGTGGAGGCCGAATGGAGCGTCGAGGGCGCCGCCGGCGGCGAGTCGATCGTTCGGGTGCGGCTCGGCGCCAATGACGGAACGCCGATCGAGGCGTTCGACGTCAATCATGAGAAGCTGCTGCACTTGATCGTCGTCAGCGAGGATCAGTCGTATTTCAATCACATCCACCCGGAATACGAGGGCGACGGCGAGTTTCGGATCGCGAACGTCTTCCCCGCGGGCGGAAGGTACCGGCTCATCGCCGATTTCAAGCCGACGAACGGCGACGCGATGACGAAGCTGACATGGGTCGACGTGGAAGGGCCGCGGGCCGAGCCGGCGCCGGTCGCGCCGGCCGACCTGCCGGCCGTCGCCGTCGCCGCGGGCACCCGAGTGACGCTGCGCGCGGATGGGCTGGTCGCGGAGGCGCCGACCGCGCTGTCCTTTGCGCTCGAGGACGGAGCGACGGGCGAACCGGTGACCGATCTCGAGCCGTACCTCGGCGCGATCGGACACGTCGTCGTGCTGTCGGAGGACGGAGAGCGTTACGTCCACGTCCATGCCGAAGAGGCGCAGGGTTCCGGACCGGCAGCGGCCTTCGAAGCCACCTTCCCGAAGCCGGGGGTTTATAAAATATGGGGACAGTTTCAACGCGACGGGGAAGTCTTCACGGTCGCCTATGCCGTCGAGGTACGGTAAGCCCTGACCGCCGCGCATAGGCAAGGGGCTGTCCGGCGGACAGCCCCTTGCGAAAATATTAAATCGACGGTACAGACGACGACTGCGACTGCGGCTGCGCCTGTTGCTGCGCCTGTTGCTGCGCTTGCTGGAGCTGCTGCTGCGCTTGCTGGATCGCCTGCTGCGCGGATTGCTGGAGCTGCTGCTGCGCTTGCTGCGCGGACTGCTGCACCTGCTGCGCGGACTGCTGCAGCTGCTGCGTCGACATTTGCGCTTGCTGCGCGGATTGCTGGCTTTGCTGCATCGCTTGCTGCAGCTGCTGCATCTCCTGCGCGGTGGCCTCCGCGCCAAATTGCGTAGCCGCCTGCTGCAATTGCTGCTGGGCCTGCGCCAGCTGCTGCTGCGCTTGCTGGATTTGCTGCGGGTCGGTGCTGGACTGCGCTTGCGTCAAGGCTTGCTGCGCTTGCTGCGCGGTTTGAATCGCTTGCTGGATCGTTTGCTGCGATTGAGTCATACGACGGTGCCCTTCTTTCCTTGGAATGACTTGCCGTTGTTTAGGATGCGGCAAACGCCTTTGGAATATTACGGGAACCGGAAAAAAAGCCGAAAAAGCCGCCCTCCGACGGAGGGGCGGCTTCCGTTCGTTTTCGAACCGCCGCTACGCTTTAATTACGCCTTTCTTTAAGATCACGTTGCCGTACAGCGCCGATTCGCTCGTCGCGACGATCGCGTAAGCGCGTTTCGCGCGCTCGTAGAAGGCGAAGCGCTCCACAAGCTCGAAGCCGGCGTCGCTCCCCGAGCGCTCCCGTACGATGCCGCGGTAGGTCGACCAGACGGGCGGCTCGGACGGATGCTCCGGACCGGTCGCCATCAGCGCGACGGGGCGCTCGACGTATTGATCGAGCGGGAAGAAGCGGACGACCGCGTCCAGCACCTCCGGAATGCCGTGCCCGTCGCAGCGAATCAGCCGCTGCGCATGGCTCGCCGCGGGGAAATTGCCGTCCGCGAGGACGAGCTCGTCGCCGTGGCCCATCTCCATGAGCATTTTAAGAAAGTCGGGGGAAAGCAGGGAAGGGATGCCGATTAGCATAAGTGCCTCCTATTTTCGTATTTTCATAACCTCGTTCTAATGGTAAACGATTTCAACCGGCCGAGGGAAGCGAAAAATTAGATAACGTCGCTTGCGACGAAGGTAGCAGAGACTCCCTAAATGCCTGAGTATAATGTCCCGAATCATAGAATATTTGTATAAAGAATGGAAAACGGAGGCGGTTTGCTCGATAGAAGGGAGCTCGATGCATGGCTTTATTCGTTTATATGACGGAGCAATGCCGCAAGGATGCCGAACGACACGCATATGCAGACAAGTTGGAGAGCTGGAAGCAACGGATCGAAAGCGACCAACGTACGACGCTATTCAGTAACTTCCCCCCGCCTTATCTCAAGAAACGATTCGAAAAACAGATTCGGTTGATCGCCGGAGAGCGCGTCTTCGGGGAGCATGTCGTCGTTGTGTTTTACCGGCTGTTCGTCCGGGGAGACAAGGAATATTTGAAGCTGACGGCGGATGCGAGGGCGTACGGCGAGCAGCACTTGACGCCGATGGTAACCGACGAGTTGCTGCGGACGTGGTTGGAGGGGGTCAGCAAGAAAACCGCGATCGCGAAACAGGACCCGTCGGAGATCGAGATGTCGTATCTCTGGGAGGTCATGGCCCGCACCTCGGAAGAAGGCAAAGACGTATTCGTGCTGGAGAGCCCTTTGTGGGTGGCGAGGAGCAAGGAAAAATCCGTGGAGCTGCGATACATTATGATCGCCAAGCATCTACTGACGATCGTGTTCGACAAAGAAGGCCTCTCCGAAGCACAGGAGGAGCCGATCCCTCAGACCGATCTCGTCGTCGTGTACCGTTATTTTCCCGCGCTGCGCAGGGTGTTCTTGGCTGGCTTGTATCGGCGGGGAGAACGGGAGGAAGCGCGAAGAATCAAGCAAACCTACGAGCATATTCTCGAAAGCGACGCCCAGGACCTCGCTCCCGAGGATGTGTTGAAGGAATCCTCGAGGGCTTATTTATACGAACTGCTCTTTCACGAGGAGAAATGGGCCGAAGCGGAAAAGGACGAAGTGGCCAATCTCGCGCTTTCCCCGGAAGAGTCGCAAATATTGGAATCGGCCTACCGCATGGAGGGATTTCCGCTCTTTATCAACGGCAGAGCGGGCAGCGGCAAATCGACCATTCTGCAATACTTGTACGCGGATTACGTCCGCCATTACCTTGACATCGGCGAAGCGTCGATCAAGCCGCTATACTTAGCCTTCAGCGAAGAGCTGATCGAGAAAGCGATCGGCAATGTGCAATCCTTAGTCGGCAAGCAATATTCCGCGTCGCACGCGGCGACAGTCCCCCCTCCGAGCCGGAAGGCCATAGAGCCGCTGTTTTCCCCTTATCGGAAATTTCTCTTCGGATTGCTCGAGCCCCAGGAGCGAGGCGAATTTCCGGAAGAGCGCTACGTGAACTACTCCGCCTTTAAGCGGCTGTGGCACCAGAAATTCGCCATGGACAAACATGCGGGCAAGTATCCCCCGGACTTAAGTTGGCATGTGATCCGCACGTTCGTTAAAGGGTACGATGCGGACGATTCCTTAGAGCCCTCGGATTACGAGCAGCTGTCGAAGGATGAGCGGGTGATCACGCTGGAGCAATACCAACTCATTTTCGAGCGCGTATGGTCGTCGTGGTATCGCGGCCTGAGAGAGGACGGCCTGTGGGACGACCAAGACCTCATTCGACATCTGTTCCGGCACGATCGGATCCAGCCCCGGTATACGGCCATCTTCGCGGACGAAGTGCAGGATTTTACCAGAATCGAATTGGAGATGCTGATGCGCTTGTCGATCTTTTCCGACCGAAAGCTGTCTCCTCAGATGCTGGCGCGGGTGCCGTTCGTCTTCGCCGGAGACCCGTTCCAAACCTTGAATCCGACCGGGTTTCGTTGGAGCGCGGTAAAGTCTTCCTTCGTGGTGAAATTTGTCCAGGCGCTCGACCCGGCCCGGCAGTCGCAGATGAAGGATATGAACTATCACGAATTAAGCTATAACTATCGTTCTACGGAAAACATCGTCAAATTCAGCAATTTGGTGCAGCTGCTTCGGTCCGCGCTGTTTCAACAATATGAAATCAAGCCCCAAGCCGTGTGGATGAACGAGGAGAGTTCCCCTCGGCCGGTCTGGTTTACGACCAGCGACGGGCAGTTGGCCGATTCGCTGAAGAACAATTCCGACATCACGATCATTCTTCCTTGCGACGAGGGCGAGGAGGTCGAATTCGTCCGCCGAGATCCGTTGCTCAGCACGATCGTGAGAACCGACGAAACCGGCGTTCCGCAAAACGTGGTCAGCGCGATTCGCGCGAAGGGATTGGAATTTTCGCGCGTCGTCGTGTACGGATTCGGCAAGCACGCAACCTTCAGCCCTCTGGAGGAGCTGGAAGGAGCGGTCGGCGCCTCCGACCGCCATGACGAGCATTTGACCATGGAATATTACATTAATAAGCTTTACGTCGCGATCAGCCGCCCGAAGAAGCGGTTATATATCGTGGATACGCAGCAATCTATCGAGGACTTCTGGTCGTTCGCGACAAAGACGGACGCCGCCGACCTTCTTCGTTCGTCGATGAAGCGGAACGGAGAGCTGTGGACCGGTCAACTGTGCCAGATGCAGCCCGGGGTGTTCGAGAATTGGAACGAGGACCAAGAGGATATGCTGCACATCGCGCAAAAATACGAGCGGGAGGGGAAGGCGAAATCGGACCCCTTCCTGCTGCGGGCGGCTGCTTTATCCTACGAAACCCTGAACGACGAATACAAGACGAACGAAACTCGCGCTTACGCGTTGAAGCTGGAACAACGCTACGGAGAAGCGGGAGAATTGTACCGGAAAATCGGTTTATCGACGTATGCATTAGAATGCTATTGGAGGGGCAAGCAATACGACAGCATTCTGAGTTTGGGGGAGGAAGCGGCGGAGACGCGCAGACAGCTGGAGTACGCCGTAGCCGAATACGTAACGGGTCCGAAGACGCCGCAGCTCGCCCACAAGATTACGGCGTCGATCTTGCAAAAATCGGATACGTCGCCGGAACTCTTGACGGAAGCGAACTGGCACGACGCCGTAAGGGATATCGTCGCCTCGATCGCCGCCCTCGTGCCTTCGGAGGAAAGCCGGGAGCTGTGGCCGGCCATTCACCGTTTCGTCATGGATTTGGCGTACCGGGGCGTGGAGCTGGAACAGCAGCATCTCGCCAAGCTGCATTATCAGGTCGGCGATTACCAGCAAGCGATCCGGAGCTGGGAGCGCGCAGGCCGGATGGATACGGCATTATATAAGGAAGCCAAAACCGCTACGCTCGCGGCGCAATTTGCGGAGGGCGGGCTTACCGGCTTCACGAAGACGGATCTCGATTTGCTGCATGAGCATTTTCTGAACGAGAAAAACTATCGTTCCTGTTTAACGCTCTGTCGTCAAGGGGAGGGAATGAACCGATTCAAGCCGCTGCTCTTAGAGCTGGCGAAGCAGGATCATCCGCTCTTGCGCGAAGCGGCCGGCGCTTATCTGGAGGCCGCGGTGGAGAAAGGGCAATGGAAGGAGATTTCCGAGTTTTTGCAGCAGCGGACGATGGCCGACGTGCGCCGCATCCGAAAGCTGATCGATACCGACCCCTCGTTCATCCGTTCCGTATATTATACGTTATACATTGCTCTGGCGAATTCCTCGCTCCTGCCGGCGTTGTCGGTGAAGGAGAAGAGCGGCATCCTGCAGCACGTTCGCCCTTATCTGTTAAGCGACGGCATGCTCTGGTCGGACGTTCTTCCGCTCGAAGCGGCGGGCGCCGTTCTCGAGCGGTTGGGCAGGGACGTCGACTGCTTGCAATTTTACGAGCGGGTCGCGGAATCGGAGCTGTTCGACGGCCGCCAGAAACGGTTTGCGGAGGAACGGTGGCTAGCCTGTAAATACCGGCAGGCCGATCGGGAGATCGGCGAAGGAAAGCCGAAGGCTGCGGATACCGCCCGGCGTCACTACGAAGAAGCCGAGGCGAAGCGGGCTTCGCTCGGGTTGGAACGCGCGGATTTACCCGAGTACCCGGCGTTGGCCGCGGCGGAGTCGGTACTGGAGGAAGCCAAGGCCGAACGACCGGAGGGCGGCGGCCGAGAGCTCGCGCAGGTCGCAAGCGCGCCCGCGGTTGCGAAGGAGGACAAACCGGCGGAACGGCCGAGAGCGAGGCCGGACGTCAAAAACGCATTCGAAATGCAACTCGACGCGTTCCGGTTGAGCTATTCCAGGGGCAAGGGCAGACTGATCATCGAGGACGGACAGATGGAAATCGTCTCGATTCGGATGAAAGAGAAACTGTGCCAAAGCGTGGACGTGGAAATCGAGGAGATCGCGCCTTGCCGGTTCCTTTGCGAAGCTTGGAACTTGGAGGCGCATTTTGCGGATGCCGGAACGTTGACGTTGACGCTGGGCAGCCTCGGGTTAACCCTGCAGCTTCCTTGCGAATAGTATGCGGGACGCCCCGATGCCGGGAAGGAGGCCTCGGGGCGTCTTTTCGCAAAGGGATTTGAAACGTTTCAAAAAAACTTATTGAAACGTTTCCAAAGAGGTGCTATAATCCAAATCATAACGAGAATGCGATCTTTCGGAGGGCCTCATATGTCCAGCATTAAAGACGTCGCGAGCCTCGCCGGCGTCGCGGTCGGCACGGTGTCCCGCGTCATCAACAATATCGGCTCGGTCAAGCCGCATACGCGCGACAAGGTGCTGGCCGCGATCGAACAACTCAATTACGTGCCGAACGAAGTGGCGCGCAACTTCAAGATGCAAAAGTCGAAGATGGTCGCGTTGCTGCTCCCGAGCATCTGGCATCCGTTCTTCTCGGAGCTGGCGTATTATATCGAAGACGAGCTCGACCGGCACGGCTTCAAGCTCATGTTGTGCAACAGCGGCGGCAAACCGGAGAAGGAACTGTACTACTTCGATATGCTGCTGCAAAACAAAGTCGCAGGCGTCGTCGGCATTACGTACAACCATATCGAAGACGAAGTGAGCGCCGACATTCCGCTGGTCAGCATCGACCGGCACTTTGCGAAAGCGATTACATGCGTCACCTCGGACAATTACGAGGGCGGGCGGATCGCGCTTCGCGAGCTGCTCAAAGCCGGAGCCAAGAAGCCCGCGTTCCTTGGAAGCCGGCCGGTGGTGTACAGCGATACGATGCAGCGCAAAGAAGGCTTCGTGCATGAGGCCGCCCTGCATGGGATCGATCCTATCGTGTACGAAGGGCCGGACAAATGTTTGGACGACGCGGGCTTCTACCGTGCGTTTCTGGAGGAGCACGCGGATGCGGACGGCTTGTTCGCGATTACCGACATGGCGGCGGCGATGTTTATCGAGGCGGCGAAGACGGTCGGGAGGCGGGTGCCCGAGGATGTGAAGGTCATCGGGTACGACGGCATTCAGGATCATCCGTACTTTCATCCCGTCCTGTCCACGATCCGGCAGCCGGTCGAGGAGATGGCGCGCACGGCGGTCAAACTGCTGCTAAAGAAGATCGACGGGGATCATGTCGGGCAAGAGACGGTGCGCATTCCCGTCCAATTTCGACCCGGCGAAACGACGTAATTTTATTAAAATGATTTTGAAACGTTTCAATTGTAATTCGGGCATCTTGACGACGGCACCCATCGGGAGGTTGACGACATGCTTACTGCAAGACGCGCGGCGAAGCGCATCGCGGCGAACTGGGAGCTTTACGCACTGATCTCGTTCCCGGTCGCGTACTTCTTTATTTTCCGGTATATCCCTATGTACGGCGTAACGATCGCCTTTAAAGACTTCACCCCGGCGCTTGGGATCTGGGGCAGTCCCTGGGTCGGCTTCGAACACTTCCGCACCTTCTTCGAATCGTACAATTTCGAGCAAATTTTACGGAACACCGTGATCCTCAGCGGCTTGCTGCTGCTTATCGCGTTCCCGATTCCGATTCTCGCCGCGCTCATGCTCAATCAGGTCGCGCAGCAGAAGCTGAAGCGGTTCATTCAGACGTCGATTTACGCGCCTTATTTTATCTCGACCGTCGTGCTGATCGGGATGGTGTACGTATTCCTGTCCCCGAACAGCGGCATCGTCAATCACTTGATCGTCGCGCTCGGCGGCGAGCCCGTCTTGTTCATGGCGAAGGCGGAGTGGTTTCGCCCGATCTACGTGTTCACGGAGGTGTGGCAGAACACCGGGTTCGCTTCCATCATCTATTTGGCGGCGCTCGCGGGGATCGACCCGCATCTGCACGAGGCGGCCGTCGTGGACGGGGCCAGCAAGTGGCAGCGCGTCCGCCATATCGACCTGCCGGGCATCGCGCCGACCGTGCTGATCATGTTTATTTTAGCGATCGGCAGCTTGATGAATATCGGCTTCGAGAAGGCGTTCCTCATGCAGACGGACGTCAACGTCGACGCCTCGGAAATCATTCCGACCTATGTGTACAAGATCGGCATCCAACGTGCGCAGTACAGCTTCTCGGCGGCGATCGGCTTGTTTAACGCGGTCATTAACTTGATTCTGCTCGTTATGGTGAATCAAGCCGTAAAGAAGATGAACGGCAACAGCCTGTTTTAAGGAGGGGATCGACGATGCCGAGCTTGAAACGGAAGTCAGGCAGCGATCTAGCGTTCGACGTGTTGAATTATTCGCTGCTGATCGGCTTCACGCTCCTAATTTTATACCCGCTGTATTTCATCTTGATCGCTTCGTTCAGCGATCCGAACCGGGTCGCCGCCGGGGCCGTGTGGCTGTGGCCGCGGGATATAACCTTCGAAGGGTATCGGCGCATCTTCGGCGACGCCGCGATCTGGATCGGGTACCGGAATTCGCTGCTTTACGCGGCGTTGTCCGCCTTGATCGGCACGGCGCTGGCCATCATGGCCGCCTACCCGTTGTCGAGGAAAGACTTTTACGGCAGGAACGTCTTCATGATCTTTTTCGCGATTACGTTGTTCTTCAACGGCGGGCTGATCCCGACGTACCTGTTGGTGAAAAACCTGCACCTGATGAACACGATTTGGGCGGTCGTGCTCGTCTCGGCGGTGGACGCGTTCGTCATCATTATCGCGCGCACCTTCTTCCAAGGACTGCCGGAGGAAATCCGGGAAGCGGCGAACATGGACGGCTGCACGAATATGCGTTACATCTGGAGCTTCGTGCTGCCGCTATCGAAGCCGATTATCGCGGTGTTGGTGCTGTTCGCCGTCGTGCGGCAATGGAACGGGTTTTTCGAAGCGTTGATTTATTTGAACGACAGCGAAAAGTATCCGCTGCAGCTCATATTGCGCAATATCCTGATCGAAAACCAGCCCTCCGGCAGTCTCATCGACGACATCCAGACCGCGCTGGAGAAGCAAAGGATCGTTGGGCTGATCAAATACGGCGTAATCATCGTGGCCGCGCTGCCGCTGCTACTATTGTATCCGTTCCTGCAGCGGTATTTCGTTAAGGGCGTGTTCATCGGCTCGGTCAAGGGATGACGATCCGTCTCAGGGAGAGGGGGAATGCGCGTTCGGCCGACCGAACGGCCTTTTGCAGCGGTGGCGAGACTTCTATGGAGAAAACAAATATAGGGAGGTTACGATCTATGAAAAAAAGAACGGCACTCTTCTTATCCATGGCAATCGGCATGACGATGACGCTCGCCGCATGCAGCGGGGGCAACGAGCAGCCGAACGACGCGAGCGCGGAAGCCGGGGAGCCGGCCGGCGAGACGAAAGGCGAAGGAACGTCGGAAACCGGCGCCGTCGCGTTCCCGCTGAAGGAGCGAGTCACCTTGAAAGCGGTTGCGCACCGGCCGCCGCTCGCGCCGAGCGACTTCAACGAACAGCCGCTCATCAAGGAGCTTGAGGCGAAGACGAACGTGCATATCGATTGGGAAACGATCGTGGAGACGGATTACCTGGAAAAGCGCAACCTGCTGCTGGCCAGCGGCACGCTGCCGGATTTCTTCTTCAGCGGCCGGTTCTCGGACAGCGAGCTGGTACGGTACAGCAAAGACGGCATCTTGATCCCGCTCGACGACCTGATCGAAAACCATATGCCGAACCTGAAGGCGATCCTGGACGCAAGGCCGGACATTAAAGCGTCGCTGACGGCGCCGGACGGACATATTTATACGCTGCCGCAAGGGGAGGAGTTCGGCTCCGGGCAAGAGGAGATCGGCGCGAATCCCGACTTCCTGTATTTGAACAAAGCGTGGCTCGACAAGCTTGGCCTTGCGATGCCGAAGACGATCGACGAATATACCGAGGTGCTGCGCGCCTTCAAGACGCGGGACCCGAACGGCAACGGCAAGGCGGACGAAATTCCGCTCACGTACATCGACAATTTCTGGACGGGCGACATCGGCGTGCTGTTCGGCGCGTTCGGCGTGCCGGATAAGACGTACCGGCCGAGCAACCCGACCTATATCGACCACCTGAACGTCGTCGACGGCAAGGTGCAGTTCGCTCCCCAACAAGAGGGGTATAAGAAAGCGGCCGCCTATTTGCACCAATGGTTCGCGGAAGGGCTCGTAGATCTCGATGCGTTCACGCACGACTACGACACGTATTTCGCCCGCGGGAAAACCGAGGACGAGACGATCGGCTCCCTGATCTGGTGGGATAAGAACGACGTCGTCGGGCCGGAGCGCGGCGAGCACTGGGTGCTCGTGCCGCCGTTCGAGGGCATGGTCGTGAAGTGGAACAACGGCGGCGGCTTCGGCCGCGACGGGGTCACGATCACGAAGGACAACAAGCATCCGGAAGTGACGGCGGCTTGGCTCGATTGCTTCTATGAGCCGACGATGGCGGCGCAGGCGCGCTTCGGTCCGATCGGCGTCTGGTTCGAGCAAGACGCGAGCGGCAAGCTCGTCCCGAAGACGGTGGAAAACCCGGGCGAATTCCGGCAGAGCTCCGCAGTTACGAACGGCATCGGGCTGCTGCTGTACGACCACCTGGATCAGGTCGATTATATCGAGCCTCGCGCGGCGCAGCGCATTAAGGACAGCGTCGAAATGTACGTCCCGCAGATGGAAGACGAGCGTTATCCGAACATCTTCTTCCTCGACGACGAGCTGCGGACGATCGACCGCCTGAAGCCGGACATCTCGGCGTACGTCAACAAGATGCGCGCGCAATGGCTGCTCGAGGGCACCGTCGAAGCGGATTGGGCGAATTTCCAAGAGACGCTGAAGAAGATGGGCATCGAAGAGCTGCTGGCCGTCTATCAGGCGGGGTACGACCGTTATTTGCAAGCGCAGAAGTAAAGGAGCTTCGGGAGGGAGAGAGCGGCGGTGCCATACGTAGAAAAAGAGCGGGAACGACAACGTCCTATCGCCTACTGGCCGTTCGACGAGCGATCGGGCTTCGCCGCGGCGGACGTCGCCGGCGGCGTTCGCGACGAAATCGAGTTCGCGCTGCGCAAGGGCAAATATCAATTGCCGGTCGAGCCGATTCGCCGCGAAGGCGTGAACGGCGGCGCCCTGCTGTTCGACGGGTATTCCACGTTCGTTCGTCGGCCGGCCGCCTCGATCCGGACGCCGGCGGACGGCTTCTCCGTCAGCGTCTGGCTCGCGCCGCGGACGTACGGCCGCGGGGAAGAGGGGCGCGTCTCGCCGGTCCTCGACCACCACGACCGGGAAGCGGCTCGGGGGTACGTCTTCGGCTTGCTGCGGGACGGCGCTTGGGCGCTGCAGCTGGGAAGCGGCGGGGCTTGGCATGAGCTCCGGTGCGAGGATCGCCCGATTCCGCTGAACGCTTGGTCGTTCGCGGTCGCGACGTTCGACGGCCGCAGCGGGACGATGGCGCTGTACTTGAACTGCGTCGAGGCCGCCCGCCTCGAGCTCGGGGGGGCGGCGGTCGTGACGCCGTACGACGGCGATTTGCTGATCGGCCGAAACAACAAGTCCGCGGTGCTGGCGGAGGCGTTCCGGCTGAACCATTACGACGGACTCCTAGACGAGTTGAAGCTGTACGACCGACCGTTGTCCGCGGGGGAAATCTCGTCGGCGTATCGGGAAGCCCTTGCGCCGCACGGCGGCGTCGCTCCGCCGATTCCGCCGGAGGATTACGCCGAAATTCGGGGGCAGCGCGCGAACGACCACCATCGGCCGATCTTCCACTTGAGCGCCCCGGCGCATTGGATGAACGAGCCGCATGCGCCGTTGTATTACAACGGCCGGTATCACTTGTTTTATCAGTACAACCCGCGCGGGCCGTTTTGGAATCATATCTACTGGGGGCATTGGGTGAGCGACGATCTCGCGCATTGGCGGGACGCGCCGCCCGCGCTGGAGCCGGAGGCGGGACTCGACCCCGACGGCGTCTGGTCGGGCAGCGCCTGCCTCGATGCGGACGGGAAGCCGGTTCTGTTTTATACCGCCGGCGATTTCTCGGCGTTCCCGACGCAATCCGTCGCCCTCGCGCGAAGCGTTGATCCGGCGGACGGCGAGCTGACGCAGTGGACGAAGCACCCGAAGCCGGTCGTCGAGCAGCGGCCGGGGCAGGGCTTATTCGGCGAATTCCGCGACCCGTTCGTGTGGGAGGAGGGCGGCGTCTGGTATATGCTCGTCGGAGCGGGCACCGGGGAGCCCGACGGAGGCGGCACCGCCTTCGTCTATACGTCCGCCGGCGATTTTTCCGAATGGACGTACCGCGGCCCCTTGTTCGTGAGCGATTATAAGAAGTATCCGTACCTCGGCGTCATGTGGGAGCTGCCCGTGCTGCTGCCGCTGCCGAAGCTCGAGGACGGAAGGCACGTTCCGTCCGGCAAGCATGTGCTGCTGATATGTCCCTGGGGCGAAGGCGCCAAGGTCGAGGTGAACTATTGGATCGGCGAATGGAACCGGGACGTATGCCGCTTCGTTCCCGACCATGACGAGCCCGGTCTGATGGACGTCGGCGACTTTCACTTTACGGGGCCCAGCGGCATGATCGATCCGGCGACGGGGCGCGCGCTGCTGTTCACGATCGCGCAGGGGGAACGGACGCCGGAGATCGATTACGATTGCGGCTGGTCTCACGGAGCCGGCCTGCCGGTATCCTTGACGCTGCGCCCGGACGGGCGGCTCGGCTTCGAGCCGATCGAGGAGCTTCGGCTGCTCCGAGGCCGGAAGCTGCTCGAGGCGCGAGGGGCGCTGGAGCCGATGAACGAACGGCTCGAGCGCGTGCAGGGCGATGCCCTGGAAATTCGGTGTACGTTCGAGAGCGTTCGGGCGATGCGCTACGGGCTCGCCGTCCGGCGGTCTCCCGGCGGCGAGGAAGAGACACTGCTCGCGTACGACGCATCGACGGAACGGCTGGAGGTCGACCGCACGCGGTCGACGCTCGACGCGTCGGAGCGCATCGGCGGCGTGCAGGGCGGCGCTTTCTCGACGGAAGGGGAGCCGTTGACGCTGATCGTGTATGTGGACCGTTCCATGGTGGAGTGTTACGCGAACGGACGTAAGAGCCTCACGACGCGAACATATCCGTCCCGTTCCGACGCCATTGGGCTGCGGCTGTGGGCGGACGGTCCGATCGATAGCGTGCGGATAGACATTTGGGAAATGACCCCCGCCTATCCAGAACGACAATTTCCGACGAGAGGGAGCTGAGAACTTGCTGCAGACAAAGAGCGATCAGGATACGTACCGGCCGCAATTTCATTTCTCGCCGGCTTCGGCTTGGATGAACGACCCGAACGGCATGGTGTATTACGAGGGCGAATATCACTTGTTTTACCAGCATCACCCGCATAACGCCTTCTGGGGCCCGATGCACTGGGGTCATGCCGTCAGCCGGGATTTAGTGCATTGGGAGCATCTGCCGATCGCGCTGTTTCCGGACCGACACGGGGCGATTTTCTCCGGCAGCGCCGTCGTGGACCGCGACGACGCGACCGGCTTCTTCGACGGCGGGTCGGGCCTCGTGGCGATGTTTACGCATCATGCGGAGGTCGAAGGCCGCGTATTGCAGCGGCAAAGCTTGGCGTACAGCTCGGACAAAGGGCGAAGCTGGACGATGTACGCGGGCAATCCGGTTTTAGAGGATCGCCGGTTCGTAGATTACCGGGATCCGAAGCTGTTTCGCGATGAAGCGCGGAAGCGGTGGGGGATGGTACTGGCGGCCGGAGACCGGGTCGTGTTTTACCATTCCAACAATTTAATCGACTGGACGTTCGGCAGCGAATTCGGCGTGACGGAAGGCTCGCATGACGGAGTATGGGAATGTCCGGATTTGTTCGAGCTGCCGATCGACGGCGACGAGGCGCGGCGGAGGTGGGTGCTTCTCGTCAGCATCGGCCCGAATCCGGAGCTGCCGGAAGGCTCCCGCACGCAGTATTTCATCGGGACGTTCGACGGCGAACGGTTCGCGAACGACGACGCGCCCGAGACGGTGCGCTGGCTCGAACACGGCCGCGACAACTATGCCGGGGTAACATGGTCGGACGTGCCCGCGCAGGACGGCCGGAGGCTGTTTATCGGTTGGATGAGCAACTGGTTGTACGCCGACAAGACCCCTACCGGCGGGCAGGGGTGGCGCGGCGCGATGACGCTGCCGCGCGAGCTTGCGCTGCGGACGCGGCCGGACGGCGACGTCGCGCTGTCCCAATCGCCGGTCGCGGAGCTGGAGACGCTGCGGGAGCCCGTGCTTCGGCTTGGCGAGTCGACGCTGCGGCCGGATTCGGCGAATCCGCTGGACCGTCTGGCGGAGGATCGGTTCGAGGTGGAAGCGGAATTCGAGCCCGGGGACGCCGAGTCGTTCGGGTTCGCCGTACGGTCCGGCGAAGGGCAAGGAACGGTCGTCGGGTACGACGCGGCGCGCGGCGTCCTATTTCTGGACCGTTCGGCTTCGGGAGACGTCGGCTTTCACGAGCGCTTCCCTTGCCGGCACGAAGCTCCGGCGCCTGCGCGTGGAGGCCGCGTCAAGCTGCGATTGTTCGTCGATCGGTCTTCGATCGAGGTATTCGCGAACGACGGCGAAGTTGTCATGACGGATCTCATCTTTCCCGACCCCGGCAGCCGCGGGATGCGCATCTTCGCCGAGGGCGGCGAGGCCCGTTTGGTTTCGCTGGAGCTGTATCGGATGAAATCGATTTGGTAAGTAAGCAATGCGGCAAGTAACAAAGCAGGGCTGCCCCTCGAGCCGTCGTCGAACGGCGCCCGAGGGGCGGCTCCTTTCCCGTTTACCCGCGCCGGTAAGAGCTCGGCGACCGATTTTTATATTTCCGAAACACCCTGCCGAAATAACCGATGCTTCCGAGCCCGACCTTGTCGGCGATGACCGCGATCGCATCGTCGGTTTCGGTCAACAGCCGCTCGGCCTCGTTTACTTTTAACAAATTTACATATGTGATCCATGTCATGCCGGTCAGCTTTTTAAACAGAGCGCAGAAATGGTTCGGGCTCATGTTGACCATTCGGGCCGCTTCGCGTATGCTCGGGGCCGTTCGGCTGGAGTGGCGCACGTAATCGAGCAGCACGGAAAAATCGCCTTCGCGTCGGCGGGTTCCGCGAGGCCGGAGGGCAAGCCGCTCGTCGTGCCGAAACAGCAATCCGAATACTCGAAACAGCTCCGCTTTAATCAACAGCTCGTAGCCGGGCGCCTTCGTTTCGAATTCGTCGACGATGCGCGCGATCGACTCCCCGATCGTTCCCGTCAACGGGTCGTCGGTGTTCAAAAAGTTCGGAATCTGACGTCTCTGATCGAGCAACGGCGAGAAGTAGCGTTCGTCCGTGCTGTCCAGTCCGCTGTTCCGAAGCAATGCCTCATTGAAAACGATGGCGACGAGCTCCGTATCCTCCTCTCGTTCGGAAGCGCCATGCAATTGCTTGGCGTTGACGAAAGCGAAGTCTCCCTCCCTCAAGCAGGCCGAAGACGCATCGATTTGCAGGAAGGCGCTGCCCTTCTTGACGAAGATCCACTCCATATGATCGTGCCAATGCGGCCGAAAGCGATTGGTGTAGAACACATTGATCGGAAACGTCTTATCCGGGAGAAAGGTGGCTTCCTTCAGTTGGTGTTCGATGGCGCGTCGCCTCCGTTTCCTCGAATATTCTTATGATGTAGCTTCTCCGGCGCCGTGTCAACGCTTCCATGCCGGTAAATATCGTAATATCGTGCGAAAGTCTCGGAAGAATCGGTATAGTTCCGCAGGTGCACTTCGGCTATGATAACGGTAGCGTCGACAAGCGGGTCATGTCCGAGGAGGGTGCCGAATGAAAATCGGAATATTTACGGTATTGTTTGGAAAGCTTGGCTTGGAGGAAACCCATTCGCAGAACGTCAACCGCTACGGGTTGACCGATATGCAATTCCGAACCGTCGGGTACGGTCATGATATGAAGGTATGGGCGGACATGATCAGCGAGCTCCGGTTCGCGGGGTACGACGGCGCCATCAGCATCGAGCACGAGGACGGGCTCATGTCGAAGCAGGAAGGCTTTGCCAAAGCGGTTCACAATCTGAAGCCGATCGTTATGAAAGAATCGATCGGCGACATGTGGTGGGTGTAGCGATGAAACCTTATCGTATCGTAGTAGCCGGTTGCGGGGGAATGTCCAACCGCTGGATCGACGACGCCTTGGCGCGGGACGACGCCGAAATCGTCGGCTTCGTCGATATTCGGGAGGAGAGCGCGAAGGCGGCCGCCGAGCGGCGGGGATTGCGTATTCCCGCATTTACCGATGTATCGCGAGCGATCGAGGAGACGAACGCGAACCTCGTGTTCGACGTCACGATTCCGGCGAGCCACAAGGCGGTCGTCAGCGCGGCGGTCGAGGCGGGTTGCCATGTATTCGGGGAAAAGCCGATGGCGGAGACGATGGAGGACGCGAAGACGGTGCTCGAGCGAGTCCGGGCCTCCGGCAAGCGGTACGCCGTCATGCAAAATCGCCGATACCTCAAGCCGATCCGCGCCGTCCGCGATAGCATCGAGAGCGGTTTGATCGGGCAGGTCGGAGCGCTGCATGCCGACTTCTTCCTCGGACCGCACTTCGGCGGTTTCCGGGACGCGATGGACAGCCCGCTCATCGTCGATATGGCGATCCACACGTTCGATCAGGCAAGATTTATCAGCGGCGCCGACGCGGTCTCCGTCTATTGTCACGAGTATAACGCGCCGGGCTCTTGGTACAAGGGGAACGCAAGCGCCGTTTGCATTTTCGAAATGAGCGACGGCTCCGTCTTCACCTACCGAGGCTCCTGGAGCGCGGAGGGCTTTAAGACGTCCTGGGAAGCCGACTGGCGCATCGTCGGCAGCCTAGGTACGATTCGCTGGGACGGTGAGACGCCGCCGCGCTGCGAGGTCGTCGACGAGGCGCAGCCGCCGTCATTCCTGCGCGCCGTGAAGGAAGTTCCCGTCCCGATGACGTGGAACGGGCGAGAGGGGCACGAGGGCTGTCTGGATGAGATGTTCGCTTCGCTTCGGGAGAACCGTCCCGCGGAGACGGACGCCTCGGATAACATCAAGAGCATGGCCATGGTATTCGGCGCGCTGGAAAGCGCCGCGACCGGGAAAAAAGTAATGCTTTAGAAGACCGAGCGGAGCCGCGCGCATTGCCGGCTCCGTTCGTCATTACCGCACCCGAAAACTCGTCGAAAAACGAGTTTTTTCGCGTTCCGCCGCCGTTTTCCGCGATCTGCTTTTCTTTACATCGCGCCGATACCGGGGCGAAATCCGGCGATGTAAAGGAACGCAGACGCGAAAAAATACTGAGCATATACAGTCTTGCGCCGACGGGTTACCTTACGATTGAGGCCGGAACGAGAAACCCCGAACATTACGAGAAGGCAGAGGAGTGTGAGAAATCCGAGTGAAGAGAATGTCCGCGACGGTTAGAGGCGTCCGCAGAAACTGGGATTTGTATCTATTGATTGCGCCGGTGCTGATCTGCATCCTCGGCCATTCGCGGTATGGTACGGAATACGAAACCGAAAAGGCAGGGAGCGATGTGGAAGTGAGTGCAAACAAACCGAATATCGTATTGATCAACTGCGACGATTTGGGGTATGGCGACTTGGGGTGCTACGGATCCCCCGTGCATCGAACGCCGGTATTGGACCGGATGGCAGAGGAGGGGATCCGCTATACGGATTTCTACATGGCGGCTCCGCTCTGCTCGCCTTCGCGCGGCGCGATGCTGACCGGCTGTTATCCGAAGCGGATCGGCTTTGGCACGTTCGAAGGCCGCCAGGTTTTATTTCCCGGGCAAGGCGTCGGGTTGAACCCGAAAGAACATACGATGGCCAAGGCGTTAAAGGAGCAAGGCTACTCCACGATGCTCGTCGGAAAATGGCACTGCGGCGATCAACCGGAATTTCTGCCTTCGAACCACGGTTTCGATCATTATTATGGATTGCCTTACAGCAACGATATGGGGAGACAAACCGGCAGAGAGGATTATCCGCCGCTGCCGCTGATGCTCGACGACGACGTGCTGCAGGAGCAGCCGGATCAAGCGTCGCTTACGGAACGATATATCGAGCAATCCGTCCGGTTCATCCGGCAGAACAAAGATACGCCGTTCTTTCTGTATTTGGCGCACATGCACGTCCATCTTCCGCTGTACGTACCCGACCGCTTCTTGAAGCAATCGCGAAACGGAGCGTACGGGGCGGCGGTCGAAGGAACTGGTCACGTCCACGGACTTTCTGCCGACGTTCGTCGGTTTGGCGGGGGGGACGCTGCCGGAAGCGCCCGTCATCGACGGGAGGGATATTCGCCCGATTCTTCGGAACGAACCGGATGCCCGCTCGCCTTACGAGGCGTTCTTCTATTACCGAAGAGACGGACGGCCGCGTGGAGCGCCCGGCGCCTTTGACCCAATACGATCCGAATCATCCCTATCTCTACGCCATGTACGACATCGAGGATGCGGGCTGATCTTGTGTCATCGAATAAAACACAACCGCGCATAAAAATCACAAGGCGCGGCATATTTTCCCTTCTACAATGGATGAGAAGGAGAAGGACATCCAAACGTAGGAGGGACATATCATAAGACGAATGCCGAGCATCGCCCTGGCGGCGGCGCTGCTGCTGCCGTCCGGGTTCGCGAGGCATGGGGCGCGAACGGCCGAGCAGGTCGCCGACTACCCGGCGGTTTCCGTTCTGCGAACCCGGTCGCGGAGCAGGCGAACCCCGACACGCAAGGCGCCCTTGATACCGAAGGCGAAGCCGAGTCGGACTAGCGCTCGGTTAAACAGCTCAAGAGGCGCCGGGTCCTCCGAACAGCCGGAACGCGACGTACCCCGGGTGGCCGCGGCGAATGGCAAGCTCGCGTTCGAGCAGCGTCATCCGTTCGATTGTCCGGTTATTGCGCAGCGCCCCGGCGTCCACCATGCGGAACGGCGTGCCGGTCAGCAACCGGATCGTCGCGTCGCGAGCGGCTTCGTCGTCGGAGGTGACGTAGACGTCGCTCACGACGCCTTCGTGCACGGGGCGGTCGAAGACGCTCGCGAACGTGTTTTTGAACGCCCCGACGACCTTCGTGCGGGGGACCGTCCGCTGCAGTTCCTCGGCGGCGGACGTGCCCCACTCGAGCGAGAAGTCGTCGAACTCGTCGTTGAACGGATTGACGATATCGACCAAAATTTTTCCTGCGAGCGCCTCCTCGTGCGCGCGGGCCCAGACAAGGGCGTCCCGGAACCATAACGTGTGAACGATCCAATCGGCTGTCAGCGCCGTCTCGACGTCGACCGCCTGTACGCCTCGAAGATCCAGCTCCTTGATTTTCAACCTCGCCGCTTCGGGATCCCTAGACCCCCATAGCAATTCCGTACCGTTGGCGGCCAGCGTCCTCGCCAGCCGGCTCCCCATCGTGCCCGTCCCGATAATCGCTGCCTTCATGTCCATCCGACCTTCCGTTTCGATTTAGCTTCATCGTACCGCGCGCTCGCCGCGCCGGGAAGCGACATTATTTCCGAGGGTTGAAACCTATGGTTGCACCCCTTGCCGCGCTTCTGGTACGCTGATCGAAAGATGACCTACTACACTTGGAAAAAGGGGACGGCACGCATGAATGTTGCGTTCTTCGAAAGTTTTTTGGAGGTCGTTCGGGCTGGCAGCCTCATGAAGGCCAGCGAGCGGCTGCGTCTGTCCCATGCCGCGATCGGCAAACAAATTTCCGCCATGGAATCGCATTACGGCGTCAAGCTGTTTCACCGTTCGCCCCAAGGCGTTACGCCGACGGACGAAGGCAGGCTGCTGTACGACCGGCTCCTGCCCGTCTGCCGCGAGCTGCGAGCGATCGAGGCCGAAATGGCCGCGGCGCGCGGCGTAGGACCGTTCGCGATCGGCGCGTTGCCGAGCGTCGGGGCGTACGTGCTGCCGCGCGCCGCGCTCGCCATGGAAGCGGCGGGGGTGCGCGTGCGCGTCGAGGTGCGAGAGACGTCGGACGAGCTCGAGCGGCTGCTGGGCGGAGGGGAGCTGCAAGCCGCGCTGCTCGAGCTTTCGCCGGACCGCACGGATTACTGGAGCGAGACGCTGTTCGAGGAGCCCTACGACGTCGTGACGTATGCGGGGCACCGGTTCGCGGGGCGCGCGAGCGTATCCGTCGCCGAGCTCGCCGAGGAACCGCTCGTGCTCCATCCCCCGTCCTGTACGACGAGACGGCTCATCACCGGCTTAATGGCGGATGCGGGCGTCCGTCCGAACGTCAAGGCCGAGGTGCAGTTCGGCGATTTTCTGCTTCGATACGTAGCGGCCGGAGCGGGAATTTGCTTCGCGCCGCGGATGATCACCTCGCGCATGAAGGACGAAGGCCTCGCCGCCGTACCGATCGACGACCCCCGCGCGAAGCGAGCGATCTCGCTCGTCTGCGTCTCCGCTGCGGTCGGCAAGACGCTGCGGCCGTATTTCGACGCTTCGTTGCTCGAATAGGCGCAGCGCGGTACGCCGCGATCAGCTTCTCGGCGCCCAGAGCATGACCGATACGCCGACGAGACAGATCGCGGCGCCGGCCCAGTCGTACAGGTCCGGCGTCTTCTTGTCTACCAGCCACCCCCACAGCACCGCGAGAACGACGAAGACGCCGCCGTAAGCGGCATATACGCGCCCGAAGGACGGAAAGCTTTGGAACGTGGGAATGACCCCGTAGGCGACGAGCACCAAAGCGCCGAACGCGCCGTAGGCGAACGGCTTCGATTCCCGCAGCCACAGCCATACCAAATACCCGCCCCCGATTTCGGCCAAACCGGCCGCCAGAAACAGGAGAATCGCTCCGATCATGTCCTCGCCTCCGTTTCGCTTCCGCCATCCGCCGTCGCCAACACCCTCCGGCATTCGTCCCAGGTCAAGCATTCGCAGCGCGCGGCGGTCGACAGGAGGTCTTGCATGGCGCGAAGCTGCCGCGCTTTCGTCTCCAGTTCCTCGCATTTCTTCTTCGCCAGCTCGCGCCATCGCTCGGACGGCGCCGCATTCGCGTCGAACCCGTTCAGCAGGACGCCGATTTCGTGAAGCTGAAAGCCGGCTTGCTGCGCGAGTTTCACGACCTCGATGCGTTCGATCGTCTCCTCGGAGTACCTTCTTCTCCCGTTTGAGCGCTCGGGCGGCGGCAGCAGCCCGGCCTGCTCGTAATAGCGGATGGCGGACGTTGCGACACCCGTACGCCGAGCGATATCGCCGATGGATAACATAAAAAAACCTCCGTCTCCCTCTTGACTTAAAGTTAACTTGAAGTTGTAAAGTGGACTTATCATATCAAAACCACTTGATAGGATCAACCATTTTCAGAAAAAAGAGAGGAGCGATTTCCATGCATGAAACTTGCGGTATCGCATGCGCCCGCATTTCCTTTACCCCGGAGGAGAAACGTTTGTATTCGCAGCTGAAGGAGGAGGTGTTCCGGACGCTGGGCGAAATCGAGGAGACGGCCGACGGATACGCTTTCGCGCTCGGAAGCCGTGCCGGCTTGCTCGCCGCTTTGGCCGAGTGGATCCCGTTGGAGCATAAG
Source organism: Paenibacillus sp. (assembly GCF_035645235.1). Classification (GTDB taxonomy): domain Bacteria; phylum Bacillota; class Bacilli; order Paenibacillales; family YIM-B00363; genus Paenibacillus_AE. The sequence continues at coordinate 18,101 of NZ_DASQMZ010000132.1, read as the reverse complement.
TGCTGCCCCTTCCTAACGGCGACCGTCCGCGTTCGCCCCGGCGGGGAGGTTCGTCTGGAGCTGACCGGGCCGGCCGAAATCAAGGGGTTCCTGCTCGAGGAGCTGGAGCTCGAAACCGTTAGTTGACCACGCAACTAACATTGGATATACTCTACTTAGTTGCACAATCGAAGGGCTTCAGGGAAGATTCGAAAGCAAGGTAGCATGTGCGGGGACCGCCCTCAGGCGGTCTCCGTTCCTTTATTTGAAAGGGGGAAGGCAGCTTGGGTGCTGTAAGCGAAATGAAAGTGCTGTCCGTGCTGATGACGCGGGATTCGTCTTCTTTCGAAACGTTCGCGATGCAGTCGATCCGTGTGGAGGTAGCCGGTATCCCGGGGGATCGGCATTATGGCCTGCTGCGTCCTGCCGACGGCCGCCAGAAGCTATATCCACGCGGCACCCCGATCGCTAACCGCAGGCAAATCAGCATCGTGTCGGCGGAGGAGTGCGCACGCATTGCGAATTCGTTAGGCGTGCCATCCATTCGTCCGGAATGGCTCGGCGCGAACGTGCTCGTCTCGGGCGCTCCGGCGTTAAGCGCTTTGCCCAGAGGCGCGAGGCTGTTATTTTCGGGAGGGACGGGGCTGATATGCGAAGGGGAAAATCTCCCCTGCGTCGGGCCGGGCGAGCTGGTCGAGCGAGCGCTCGGACGGTCCGGCTTGCGAAGCGCCTTCGTGCAGGCGGCCATGGGGAGGCGCGGCATCGTGTGTTCGGTGGAAAAGGAGGGCATGCTCGCTCCCGGGGAAACCGTTCGCGTCGCGGAAGGTTCGTAACCGCCGGGGGCCGCGCAGCCCCTTAAGGCTCTAAGATGAAAAAATCCCCGCTCGCGAGCGGCTCGCGAACGGGGAGATCCTCGATTATGTTTACCGTGCCAACCAAGCGTCCAACGAATACTCTCCAGCTCCGACCAAGGCGACGCCGCCTGCGACGAGGATGAGAAGGAGGTTGTATTCGTAGCCGTTCGCGGTGATCCAATAGCCGTTCTTAATATGCGCTGCGAAGATGGCGACGACCATCGTGACGGCGATGAGCGCGCCGCCCGCCGGCGTAAGCAGCCCGGCGGCGAACAATGCGCCGCCGACGACCTCGGCCAGCCCCGCCAGCAGCGCCATTAACAGGCCGGGACGCAGGCCGACGGAATCCATCCAACCGCCCGTCCCTTTCAAGCCGTACCCTCCGAACCAACCGAACAGCTTTTGAAGCCCATGACCGATGAAAGAAATCCCGACGACCAAGCGAAGCGCCAACAATACCCAACTTAACATGCAATTCGACCTCCAGAAAATAATCGCAAACATTTAGTTGCTTAGTCAACATGTTTGCCGTGAAATGAATATAACAAAATATAGTTGCTTAGTCAACTAAGAGTTTGTGTTCAGTGCCGTTAGTTGCGCAAACAACTTTATGGGGGTATGATAAGTGGGAACACGCAATGAAGGAGGGCGGTTGGATGGAGCGCGTTACGGACGCCGAGCTTGCGGCTTGGCGCGGCTTCATTAAGGCGCACGCGCAGGTCATCGAACGGATCGAGCAGGATTTAAGCCGGGAGAAGCGGGTGCCGTTGAGCACGTACGACGTTTTGATCGCATTGTTCGAGGCTCCCGGGCGCAAACTGCGGCTGAAGGATTTGACGAGCAAGATGGTGTTGACGAAGAGCGGAATTACCCGGTTGATCGACCGGCTGGAGAAGGACGGCTTGATCGTCCGGGCGAAAAGCGAAGAGGACGGGCGGGGATTGTACGCCGTCTTAACGGACGAAGGCGAAGCGCAGCTGCGCAGAGCTTGGCCGGTATACGCGCAGGGGATTAAGCGCTATTTCGCGTCGGCATTGTCCGAGGAGGACGTCCGGGGCGTGACGGCGGCTATGGAAGCGATCCGCCGTCATGTCGCTGCGGCTTCGCCGCAATGAAAGAAAGGGGCGCGCCCCGAGGTAGGATGTTCTACGCTCGGGGCGGCCACTTTCTATCGTTCGCTTAGCGATTACTCTACAAAACCGACGTTATCGAATGTCGAGGTGTTTAGTTGCGTATCGTCCAGGCTGACGACCGCAAGACCCGCGTAGACGGTGCTCGACATGCTGATCGTAACGGACTTAATCAATGTCCAGTTCGTGCCGTCCGCCGATTCGTACGCGTTGAAGACGGAGCCCGCCCGCGTCAATTTCACCCACCGCGGCGCCGTGGCGCTCGAGCCGATCGCATAGTCGGTCGCCCCGGATGTCGACGCCCGCCACAACGCCTGCATCGAGGAGCTGGGCGACGTATTGGCGATGACGTATTTGGAGCCGCCGTCGAGCGTCTCGCGAATCATGACGCCGGCTTTGGCGTTGGCGTGCGTGTTCTCGATCGAAGCGACGCGCGCCACGATTTCCCCGTCGCCGCTCATCGTGCGGTACACGTAATGGAATTCGTCCGGGCTGCCCGTGCCCCAGATGTCCCATCCGGCGCCGTTGACCGTGAACGTGCCGTTCGCGTACGACGCGCTGCCCGCGACGCCGACGCTGCCCACGTCTTGGTTCGCCCAAGGGCTCGGCAGGCTGCTCGTGCCGCCCGAGTAGGGGGAGAGGTTCGCGCCGGGAATGACGGCGATCGTCGAGATGCCCGGCCCCGTCCAGCCGACCGCGACGTTGTCCCCGCCGCCGTCTTCCTTATGAAGCACTTCCACGTAATAGGACTGTCCCGCCGTCAAGCTGATCGCGGAAGATTGCTGCGACGCGTATTTCGTCCATTCCCTCGAGTTCGTCCAGCCGGCTACGTTGGCGATTAACGCTTTATTCGCCGGGTCGCTGCCCGTGCTGAGCCACAGCTCGGCGTTATCGTCCGCCGCGAGGTAAAACGTGTAGGATCCGGACGTCGTCGGCGTAATGTATCCGCGGATGCGCGTGCCGTAGCTGTTCGCCCAGTTCGTCGGCCCCTCGAGGCTCGTTAGCGTAGAGGTGCCGGACGGCGTCGTCGTCAGCGGGATGGCGGAGACGGACGTACCGGCGATTCCCGTCCAGTATTCCCGCGTAATGCTTCCCGTGCCGCCGCTCGTGGCGTTCGTCGTTACGCTCAGCGCGGCGCTCGCCGCCGAGACGTTGCCAGCGGCATCCTTCGCCCGCACAGTAAAGCTGTACGTCGTGTTCGGCGTCAACCCCGTCGCTTGGAACGTCGTCGCCCCGGTCGTGGAGCCTGCGAGCGTCGTGCCCCGGTAGACGTCGTAACCGGTGACGCCGACGTTGTCCGTGGATGCCGTCCACGACAAATCTACGGTCGTAGTCGTCTTCGACGGCGACGTCACATTCGTCGGCGCCGTCGGCGCCTGCGTGTCCGCCGTGCCGGAGTACGGCGACAGGTAGCTTCCCGGAATGACCGTAATCGTCGAGAAGCCCGGCCCCGTCCAGCCGACCGCGATGTGGTCGCCTCCGCCGCCTTCCTTATGAAGCACTTCCACGTAATATGTCTGCCCTGCCGTCAGCGAGACGGGGGCGGATTGCTGCGTCGCATATTTCGACCATTCGCCGACGTTCGTCCATCCGATGAATTCGGCGAGTTTCGTTTTGTTCGCCGGGTCGCTGTTCGTGCTCAACCACAGCTGACTGTCGTCGTCCCCTGCAAGATAAAACGTATAGGAGCCGGAGGTCGTCGGCGTAATGTAGCCGCGTATCCGCGTGCCGTAGCTGTCGCCCCAGTTCGTAGGCCCTTGAAGGCTCGTAAGGGTCGAGGTGCCGGTCGGCGTCGTCGTCAGCGGAATGGAAGAGATGGACGTACCGGAAATTCCCGTCCAATACTCCCTGGTGATGCTGCCCGTGCCGCCGCCGCTCGAGGCGTTCGTCGTCACGCTCAGCGCGGCGCTCGCCGCCGAGACGTTGCCCGCGGCATCCTTCGCTCGAACGGTAAAGCTGTACGTCGTGTTCGGCGTGAGCCCGGTCGCTTGAAACGTCGTCGCGCCGGTCGTCGAGCCCGCGAGCGTCGTGCCGCGGTATACATCGTACCCCGTGACGCCGACATTGTCCGTGGAAGCCGACCACGACAGACTTACGGAGGTGTCCGTCTTCGACGGAGACGTCAGGTTCGTCGGCGCCGTCGGCGCTTGCGTGTCGCCTATGCCCGTTCCGTTGAATGTTACGTTATCGAACGTCGTGATGTTCAGCTTGGAGTCGTCCAAGCTGACGACCGCTAAGCCGACGTATACATTCGTCGCCATGCTGATCGTCGCCGTCTTCATCAGCGACCAGGTCGAGCCGTTCGCGGATTCGTACGCGCTGAACGTGCTGCCGCTCCGCGTCAGCTTCACCCAAATTGGCTTCGCGGAGGCGGCGCCGATGGCGTAATCCGTCGCGCCTTGCGTCGTCGCCCGCCAGAGCGATTGCTGCCCGCTGCTCGGCGACGTGTTGGCGATCATGTACTTCGAGCCCGCGTCCAGCGTCTCGCGGATCATGACGCCCGATTTGGCGTTGGGGTGCGAATTCGACTGACTGGCGACGCGGGCGACGATCTCGCCGTCGCCGGACATCGTCCGATAGACGAAGTGGAATTCGTCCGGCGAGCCCGTTCCCCAAATGTCGACGCCTGCGCCCGCTACCGTAAAGACGCCGTTCGAATAGCTGGCGCCGCCCGTCCATCCGACGCCCCCGATATCCTGGTGCGACCACGGGCTCGGCAAGGCGTTCTTATTCGTCGTGACCTGAAGCGCGGCGCTGGCCGCCGATTCGTTGCCTTGCGTATCGCGCGCCTTCACGGTGAAAGTATACGTAACCCCCGGAGCGAGGTTCGAGGCCGCGTACGACGTCGTGTTCGAGCTGCCGATGAACGTCCCGTTCGCGTAGACGTAATACGAGGACACGCCCACGTTGTCCGTCGACGCCGACCACGTCAGGTTCACCGTCGTTTCGGTTTTGGACGGAGCGGCGACATTCGTCGGCGCCGTCGGCGGCTGCGTATCCGATCCGCCGGTCGATCCGCCGCTCTGGTACACCGCGAACTCGTAAATGCGCGCGGTCGTGTCGGCGCCGGGATCGGTAATATACAATCGCACGTACCGATGCTCGACGATCGGCGTCGACAAGGTGCGGTCCGTGACGTTGGCCGTGTTCCCGCTGACCGTATCGACGTCGGTCCACGTCGTGCCGTTCACGCTCTTTTGCAGCTTGAAGTTCGTCGTGTTCAGCGATGCGCTCTCCCCGCCTGCGCCGGCGTGCTTCACGACCCACCGGTTAATGCTGTAAGGCTGTCCCTTCAAGTCCAGCTGCAGCCATTTATCGCCCGAGGCGCTGCTGCACCATTTGGTCGTCGTCAAGCCGTCTGCCGCGTGGGCCGCAGGCGTGCCGCCGCTGCAGAGATTGCCGTTCGACGTCACGGCGGCCGAACCCGGCGCCGCGTTCGAAGCGCCTGCGATCCATGGCGTTACGCCGCGCTCGTAGGCGCCTGCGTCCGGCGCCGTGCCCGTGTAGCCGTTCGTATATGGCGACCGAACTTGCCCGAAGTCGACGGCGGGCGACGAGGACTGCAACCGATAGTCGCCGCTCGCCGGGTCGAGGAACTTCGGATCGGTCGTCTCGTACACGTTGTTCGCGAAGCTCGGGAGCGTCTAATCTCCGCACAGTCCCGGCTGCGTCAACGTAATTTCGACCGAGTTCATGAAGATGTTGTTGACGATCTCCGTCCCGTCGAAGTTGCCGCACAAGGCGCCGACCGAATGATTGTAGCCGCCGAGCGTATTGTTATATACCTTGTTGTTGTTGCTTGGGTCGTTCAGGTGCAAGGCGTTGTTCATGCCGTAGGAAATGTTGTGATGCACGATGTAATTGCTCGTGCCGTTATCCAAGTAAATGCCGTTCCCAAGATGTTGGGACAGGTTGTCGCGCACTAGGTTGTAGGCGATTTCCGTGCCGTATCCGTTCGTGCCGTAGGTGTAGGTAATGCCGTTGTCCATCGTATACACGCCTGCGTTGAACATGTGGTTATAAAGCATCTTTACATTGTTCGCCGCGCTGTGCGCGATGACGGAGCGGCCGACGTTGTACATCGTATTCTTCTCGATCAGGTGTCCCGACCCGGATTGCTGGCCGCCGAAATAGGGCAGCCCGAAATGAACCGCGGCCGCATCCGTCGCCGAATAATTGACGCCGTGAATGACATTGTTGGACACCGTGTGGGTATTGCCTTGGATCAGCACGCCGTTGCCCGAGCTGAAGGCGATCGTACTGTTCTTCAGCGTATGATTGGAGCCCCTGAGCTGAATGCCCGCGTCGTAAACCCCGGTTTCCCAGCCGGATTCCGGCAAATACATGTCATGCGAAATATATTTCGCTTCGATGCCGTCGATCACGATCGATTGCGAAGCGGAGCTCGTCGTGATCGTCGCCGCGAACACTTTCAAGCCCTCCAAGGTAATATAGGACTTCCCGCTCAGGTCGAAGGCGTACGTGCGCCGCTTCGCTTCGACGGTATGGCCCGCAGGCGAATCGCCGGCCGGCGTTCGAAGATAGAGCGTGCCCGTGCTTCCATCGTAAAACGTCTCATTCGCAGCGTCCAGGTATGCTAATTTCCCCCATATGAAATACATTTGATCGGCGGCCGGCGCGTAATACGTGTCGAACTTGCCGTACGTAAAGTCGATACGTCCCGCCGTCGAAGCAGTAATCTCGCCGGTTTGCGTCGCGTATCCGAGCAGAATCGCGGCGTTCACTTTCCCGCCGACATGCCCCGTGCCGAGCGCGTCGTCGTAGATCGTGCCTACGGCGCTCGTGCCGCTTCCGCTCGACGATCCGCTGTCGATATGAGCGGTCGTCAACTCGATCGGAGAAGCGTGGGCCGGCGAATTCGGCCAACGCGCTTCGTTTACCATGACGCCGTCGACGAAAATTTGGTTGTACCCGAGACCGAGATTCCAATTCATCGCGGTCGTCTTGTACGTGGAGCCGCTGTGCACCGTCCAGCCGCCGTTGACGACGTCCGCGCCGCTGACGGTGACATTTTCATTGTTATAAGGTTTGAAAACGATCCTCGCGCTCGCCGTGCCGGAGTTCGCAGGAACGACCGTCTCGCGGTACGTGCCTTCCCGAATGAAACAAGTGTCGCCCGCGACCGCCACGTTGGCGCATTTCTGAATCGTCCGGAACGGCTGCGACAACGTGCCGGGGTTCGTATCCGCGCCGCTCGTGGAGACATAATATGAGGCGGCGGCCTTCGCCGTCGGGGCGCCGATCGGGACGAGCCAACCGGATAGCGCGAGCGCGAACGTCATACACAATAATGCGGTTTTTCTTGCTTTCAAAGCACACTCCTCCTTCGAGAGATTGGTTTGGAAACGCCGGTCGTCGTGACCGCATCACCCCCTTAAAAGCTGAAATTTTACCGCATTAAAAAAATAGGAACGCTTACACTGGGAATCATGTCACACGGGAAATCATTCGGTAAACTATAAAAACGAACGAGTTACTGTGAATTTGACACCCGCCCCGAAAGTTCCCTTTTTATAGTAAAAGCAGGTAGGGTTGTCCGCCTCTTTGGTATGATATAGGAAATGGGTAGAAGTCGAGGGGAGAGGGACGGGATGCGGCAAGAGGACGATTTCTTGCGTCGCCTATACGAAGAGACGCTGCGGCGTCATCGCGACGAGGCGGAACGGAGCGGGCCGGAGGAACGCCGCAAGCGGCTGCGGGAGGCGTTGAAGGAAGCCCTCGGGACGTTCGAGCGCAACGACGCATATCGTGCGGCGACGATGGAGCGCGTAGCCTGCGACGGGTACGTTCGCGAACGAGTCGAGCTGTCCGCGACGCCCGGACTGACGTTCCGAGCGTACGTATTAATCCCGGACGAGGCCGAGCGGGGGCATCCGCTGCCGGGCGTGCTGGCGCTGCACGGGCATGGCTACGGCAGCCGGGAAATCGTCGGGCTGCGTCCGGACGGCGCTCCCGACGACGGAGAGCCCGGTATACATGGGCATTTCGCCGTGCAGCTCGTTCGCCGCGGCCTCGTCGTGATCGCGCCAGACGTCATCGGCTTCGGGGAGCGGCGGCTGCAGGCCGATCTCGACGAGCGCCCGGACGCGCCGAACTCCTGTTTCCGCCTGGCGACGGAGCTGCTCATGCTCGGCAAGACGTTGACCGGGCTGCGGGTGCACGAGGCGCGGCGCGCGCTGGACGTTCTGGCGTCTCGGGGCGAGGTCGACCCCGGCCGCGTCGGGGCGGTCGGGTTTTCCGGCGGCGCTCTGCTCGCGAACGCCGTCGCCGCGCTGGACGACCGAATTCGGGCTCTAGCGTTAAGCGGGTACCCGAATACGTTCCGGGACAGCATCCTATCGGTTCGCCATTGCCTGGATAATTACGTGCCCGGATTGCTCGCGCATGCGGAGCTGCCGGAGTGGATCGGCCTTTTCGCGCCGCGTCCGCTCTTTCTCGAAGCGGGCGAACGCGATCCGATCTTTCCGATCGAGGGATTCCGAAAGGCGGAAGAAGCGCTTCGTGCGGTTTACGAATCGGCGGGCGCCCTCGACCGGCTGGCCGTCGATCGCTTTCCCGGTGCGCACGAAATCAACGGCCGGCGCATGTACGACTGGCTGTACGAAACGCTCCGCGGCGGGGCGCATATGAAAGAAGGCGATATGTAAACATTTTCGACGTATAAAACAAAACTTTCGCTTTCGGCTGTACGGTAAGATGAGACAAGAAACCAGTAGTACCGAGCGAAAGGACGGAGCGAGATGAACGAGCGAGATCAAGCTTGGCTGCAAGAAGTATGGGGCAAGCTGCAGACGAAAATGTCGGCGGAATGCGAGCGGGTCGGCGAACGAATCCCGTACGCGCCGGAGAACGGAACATATGTCGAGGACAAAGGGGAGACCGACCTCGACTGGTGGACGAACGGCTTCTGGCCGGGCATGCTTTGGCAAATGTACCATGCGACCAAGGATGAAAAATATCGCGTCGCCGCGGAGGGCGTGGAGCGTCGGTTAGACGCGGCGCTCGACAGCTTCGAGGGGCTGCACCACGACGTCGGCTTCATGTGGCTGCATACGGCCGTGGCGAACTATCGGCTGACCGGCAACGCCAAGTCGAAGACGCGCGGCCTTCACGCCGCGAACGTGCTAGCCGCTCGCTATAATCCGCGCGGAAAATTTATACGCGCTTGGAATCAGGATCGGACAGGCTGGATGATCATCGACTGTATGATGAACATTCCCCTGTTGTATTGGGCTACGGAGGTCATGGGCGATCCGCGGTTCGAGTTCATCGCGCGGGATCATGCGGATACGACGCTGCGCCTCGGATTACGGGAGGACGGCTCGTGCAACCACATCGTCAGCATCGACCCGAACACGGGCGAGTTTTTGGAAGCGCCGGGCGGTCAGGGGTACGAGTCCGGCTCTTCCTGGTCGCGAGGGCAGTCCTGGGCTTTGTACGGCTTCGCGCTCAGCTACCGCTACACGAAGGATGAGCGGTATCTTGCCGCGGCGAAGCGGGTCGCTCACTACTTCATCGCGAACGCGGCGAGCAGCGGCGATGTGCCGCTCGTCGACTTCCGCGCGCCGGCGGAGCCTGTGCTGTACGACACGACGGCAGGCATGATCGCGGCCTGCGGCCTGCTCGAAATCGCCGAAGCCGTCGGCGAACGCGAGAAGCCGCTGTACGCCGGAGCGGCTCTTCGAATGCTCCGCGCGACGGAGGAGAAATATTGCAACTGGAACGTCGAGGAGGACGCCATCGTCGACGGCGGAACGGAAGCGTATCACGGCCGCCGCAACTTCCCGATTATTTACGGCGATTATTTCTTCATCGAGGGCGTGCTGCGGCTCCGAGGCCAAGCGTTCCATATTTGGTAGGGGGCTTGCGCTGCGACGCGTCCGCCCGAAAGCCGTCCCGGTCATGAACAATGACGCGGAGGCGGCTTTTCTCTTGCTTGCCATGGTGTACGGTTTCTGCCGCCCTTTACGACCTGTTTCCCTTGGCTCAGTGACATGCCGACCCGGAGTGGCAACCCGTACTCGAACCAATTCCTCAACACACGGCACTACCACCCCCGGGGTCTCCCTCGCATTATGCCGCGCTGCTCTTAACGGATATCCCCGTAGTATGTTCGACCGCACGAAAAAGCAAATCATAGAACGCTTCTCTAAGGTCTCCTTTACGTGCGGCAACGTTCCATCGAAAGCAATATTCGTTCAAGTAGCTTTGCACGTACTTATCGCCGATTCCATGGAAGGTGCGTACGAGCCAACGCTGCGCTTCCGCGAAGCGGTCGTGCAGCGGGCTTCGGGAAAGTGTAGCGTCCTCGAGCCATTGCGCGGAGGCGCCACTTCGAGCGGCGCGGGCCAGAATTCTTCTTGCCCCGAGCTCCGTCGCCATTTTCCACCCAGGTTTTATATCTTCCCGGTTTGTTGTATGGATCTTAATCGCGGTCGGGCGGCCGTAGGCATCGACCGACGCGCCTACGAAGACGGGGCGTTCGCACCGGTAATGGCGGAACGGGAGAAATATCCAAATAGAGCTGGGCGCGAGCGCGCGCAGGCCGCCGATGACATTCCCTTCCAATTTTTGGACAGCTTCCGCTTCATCAATTGCCGATCGAATTTTCCGCAGCATCGTCCATGCAACCTTATGCGTAACGCCGATCGTTCGGGCGAGCTCGACGGCGTTCATGCCGCCGGCACCGGACAGTGCGTCGAGGGCGGCGGCCCATTTCTCGAGCGGGGTGCGGGTTCGATGCATGACAGTGCCCGAAGTGACGGACGTTTGCATTCCGCAGCATTTACACTGGTAGAGCGGAAGGGTTCGCGTCGCGATTTCGGTGAACGCGCCGTAACCGCAGCGAGGGCATTGGAACCCGTCCGGCCATCTCCGGCGAAAGAACACTTCGACGTATTCGCTTTTGGACATGGATACCGCCTCCCTTTTCTTCATTATACCGAACAGATGTTCCTGTGTAAACCTGAAAATCCCTTGTGGTCAGGAGAAATTTAAAGCTGAGTTAGGGGAGAAAGGTTCGAAATAACAGTGCGGCGATAGAGAAGCGGGGGCGAGGAGGGGAAAGTGAGGGGACAACCGGGCTGAGTCAGAGGAAACAGGTAAGAAAGGCAGAGCGCGGGCAGGCAAAAGGCGGGGCGACTGAGCGAAGGGAAACAGGTTCGAAAGGAGCGCGGGAACGCGAGCGAGGCCGGAGGCGGGGAGAGCGCGGCGATCTAAAAAAAACACAAACGGGTAACATTGCACTCCATTGTTGCCGGGCCCGTTCCCCCGTACGATAGTGTCATATAATCAATCATCGTCTCACAGGAGGGGAGCCATGAGTCAAGTACGAGTCCAGCATGCCGCGCCGCCGCCGCGCGAGCCTCGAACCCGGCTGCGCGCCACGATCGGGTTTATGCTGAAATACAAGACGCTTTACGCATTGTCCGTTCCAGGCATTCTTTACTTTCTAGTATTTAAGTACGTCCCGCTGCTCGGCTCCGTCATTGCGTTCCAGAATTACAATTTGTTTAAGGGGTTTTCCGGAAGTCCTTGGGCGGGAATGCAGCATTTCGAGAAAATGTTCGCGCATTACGACTTCATCCGCATTTTGAAAAACACGATTTACCTCGGGTTGCTGGACGTCGCGGTCGCGTTCCCGGCGCCGATCGTCCTGGCTTTGCTGCTGAACGAAGTGCGTAAGCTCGCCTTCAAGCGTACGGTGCAGACGATCATTTATGCGCCGCACTTCTTGTCGTGGGTGATCATCAGCGGCATCTTCATCGGAATTCTGTCGCCGTCGTCGGGTTTCGTCAATCAGATGCTGGGCTGGTTCGGGATCGAACCGATTTACTTCCTGGTCGAAAATTCGTGGATCCGGCCGGTGCTCGTCGGATCCGGCATCTGGCGGGACGTCGGGTACGGCACGATTATTTATCTCGCGGCGCTGACGGCGATCAATCCGGAGCTGTACGAAGCTGCGGAGATGGACGGGGCGAACCGTTGGAAGCAAACGCTGGCGATTACGCTCCCGTCCCTGCTGCCCGTCATCACGGTGCTGTTTCTGCTCAAGATCGGGGAGTTTCTCGACTTCGGCTTCGAACGCGTCTATGTCTTCCAAAACTCGCTGAATTTGGACAGCAGCGAAATTTTGGACACGTTCATTTATAAAGCGGGCTTGCAGCAGATGCAGTACAGCTACGCGACGGCCATCGGCTTGTTTAAATCGGTCGTCGGGCTGATGCTGCTGGTCATCGCCAATACGCTTAGCCGGAAAGCGACCGGCGAATCGTTGTACTAAGGGGGGACGAACGAGCATGCACACGCGTATGACGGGGGGCTACCGCGCCTTCGCCGTCGCAAATTACATTTTCTTGACTGTCGTGACGTTAAGTATGTTTCTGCCGCTGCTGAACGTGATCGCGCAATCGTTCAGCAGTCCGTTCGCGATCGACCGCGGGGACGTGCTGTTCTGGCCGGTGGAATTTACGACGATTTATTACCAGTACGTGTTCCAAGACGCCTCGATCTGGCGCGCCTTCGGCATCTCGGTGTACATTACTGTAGTGGGCACATGTATTAATCTCGCGGCGACGTCGTCGCTGGCGTACCCGCTGTCGCGGGAGGAATACGTCGGGCGGAAGCAAATTTTGCTGCTCGTCATTTTTACGATGATCTTTACCGCGCCGCTCATTCCCGAATTTATCTTGATCCGGGAGCTTGGCTTATCGAACACGCTATGGGCGCTCATGGTGCCGACGGCCATCAGCGCGTTCAATCTGATCGTGATGCGGTCGTTTTTTATGCAAATCCCTAAGGAGCTGATCGATTCGGGCCGCATCGACGGGGCGGGCGAGCTGCGCATGATTTGGAGCATCGTGCTGCCGCTGTCGAAGCCGGTGATGGCGACGGTGGGCATTTTCTACTCGGTGATGAATTGGAATACGTATAAGAATGCCTTGTACTACATCAACGATCGGGCGCTGTATCCGCTCCAGATCAAGCTGCGCGAGATGCTGATCACCGACGATATCGTCGACACCGGGAACGATTTGTTTTCGAACCTTGCGACGGCTTCGCCGCAGGGGGTGCAAATGACGGTCATTATCGTCGCGACGGTGCCGATCGTAATGATTTACCCGTTCCTGCAGCGGTATTTCGTGAAGGGCATGATGATCGGTTCGGTCAAGTCGTAGCGGGCTTGCGTTCGGCAACCTAAAAAAACGACAAAACGATACGAACGGATTCCATTGTTGGAATATTCGAACGATTCCTATAATGAGGCGGAAGCGATATCATTCGAGAAGAGGGGATGCAATTTTGAAAAAGCGGTTATCGATCTTTCTTGTAAGCGTTCTTTTGCCAAGTTTGCTGGCTGCCTGCACGCAAAGCCCGGCGTCGACCGGAACGGAGACGCCGGCGCCGGCCGGCGGAACGACGACGGAGACGCCTGCGGCCGAGACGCCCGCGCCGGAGCCGGAAGCGCCGAAGGAGCCGACGCCGTTCTCGATCGCGATGCGGACGCTCAACGTCAAGTACGTGGAAAACCACGCGAACCTGAACGACGACCCATACGTAAAGGCGCTTGAGGGCTTTACGAACACGGACCTGGACATTCGCCTCATTCCGCACGCGGAGTACGAGACGAAGATGGTACAGATGTTCGCGACGAACGACCTGACGGACGTGATTCAGGGAGGCGGCGGCATCAACGGCAAGGAGCTGGCCGGCTCGGTCGAGGCGGGCGTGTTCGTCGACCTGAAGCCGTACCTTGAGGAGCACGGCAAGAAGCTGCTCGAGACGATCCCGTCGGCAGCCTGGGAGCGGGTGACCGACGCGGAAGGCCGCATCTACGCGATTCCGGAATACCTGGGCAATCCGTCCCGACGCGCGACGTGGATTCGGATGGACCTGCTCGAAAAGACGGGGCTCCCGGTTCCGAAGACGGTCGACGAGTTCCTGAACGTGCTGCGCGCGTTCAAAAAGCTTGGCGTCGAAGAGCCGTTCGCCGGCCGCGCGGAATTCAAGTACGCGGATACGTTTTTCGGGGCGTACGACGTGTTCGGCTACACGAACGAACTGGAGCTCGTCGACGGGAAAATCCAGCCGAAGTTCTTGGACGTCGAAAACATGCAAGCCGCGATCCAGGTGTATAAGACGATGTTCGACGAAGGGCTCATGAGCAAGGAATTCGCGACGGTCAACCCGAACACGTTCAAGGCGAACATTACGGCGGGCAAAGCGGGCATGTGGAGCATGAACGCCAACGAGCTGCCGATCTGGGGCGAGCAGCTGAAAAACAACGTGCCGGAGGCGAAGGTGGCGCTCATCGCATCGCCGATCGGCCCGGACGGCAAGGGCGGTTACTCGCTGTACAGCCCGGTGACCCGCGCGTTCTTCGTCACGAAGCAAGCGGAAGACAAGGTCGTCGATATCATTAAGTTCTTCGAATGGCAGACGACCGAAGAAGCGCAGCGGTTCTTCAGCTTCGGCATCGAGGGCACGGACTACACGATGAACGGCGACACGCCGGTCTACAAGGCGCCGGAGTCGAACGAAGAGCTCGATAAGCAGCGTTATTTAAACTACTGGCTCTGGATGGTGCAGGATACAACGTACAACGAGCTCGTGCTGAGCCAGACGGAAGAAGGCAAAGAGCTGATCAAAGCGTACGATACGCTTCTCGCGAACGAGGGCCGCGACGGCTACGAGTTTAACGAGCAACTGCAGGCGTGGATCAACAACCCGGAAATCAACCCGTTCTCCGACCGGTACCCGCCGCTCATTAACGAGCACATTATGAAAATGGTATTCGGCCAAGAGCCGATCTCCGACTGGCCGAAGGTCATCGAAGAGTGGCGCGCCAAGGGCGGCAACGACTTGATCGAGGAAGCGACGAGATTGTACAACGAGGGCAAAGGCGTCTACGCGCCGCAGCGGTAAACAGGATTCAAGGGAATAAACGTCAATCGCCTTGAGGGACTCCCCGCGCAGCTCGCAAACTTGCGATTGCGCGGGGAGGCTCTTTTCTCATAAGATGGGGGTAATTCCGATGCGCGAGGAGGCTGTTTATGTACGACGTGCTCATCGTGGACGATGAACCGATGATTCGCAAAGGGCTGACGAAAATCCTCGAGACGAGCGGCACGGAGCTTGCCGACATTCGAACGGCGGAGAACGGATTGGAAGCGCTGGCGCTGATTCGGGAGCGGCAGCCGGACTTCCTGTTCACCGACATTCGCATGGCGAAGATGGACGGACTCGAGCTGTGCGGCGTCGTGGCGCGCGATTATCCGTTCGTTCAGATCGTTATCGTCACGGGCTACGACGACTTCGAGTACGCGCGCCAAGGCATCGCGTACGGCGTGAAGGACTATATTTTGAAACCGATTACAAAGAAAAGCATCCATCAGATCGTCCGCCGGCTCGTGGATGCGGAGCGGCAGCGGGAAACCGCGCAGCCGTCGCTTTCGCGCTCAAACGAATGGGTCGCCGCAACGGAGGAGGCGATCTGGACGCTGCAGGAGAACGGCGCGGCGCATGCGGTCGAGACGCTGCTCGAGGAGCTGCGGGAGAAGGGCCTGTCCGTACAGCGGCAGGCGGGAATCGCCGGCGAGCTGTGCGAGCTGCTCGTGCGGCGCCTGAACGAGCGGGACGTATACGCGCTCGAGCTGCCGTTCCGCACCGACGGCATTCGCACGACCGAGGAGCTGCGCGCGCGGCTGATGGACTTCGCCTCGGCTGCGATGGAGACGCTGCGGGCGAAACGCAGAGGGCGGGCGAAGGATCCGATCGAAGAGGCGAAGAAGTACATCGAGGAGCATCTCTCCCGCGACTTCTCGCTCGAAGAGGTCGCCGACCTGCTCGGGCTGAACGCGTCCTATTTCAGTCAGCTGTTCAAGCAGATGACGGGCGAAACGTTCGCGTCGTACCGCATCCGGCGGCGCATGGAGCTTGCGAAGCAACTGTTGGCCGTGCCGCACCGAAAAATTACGGACATCTCCTACGAAGTCGGGTACGCGGATCACCCGCATTTCACGAAGACGTTTAAGAAAGTGACCGGCGACACGCCGAAACAATACCGAGAGAAGCTGGGCATCGACCGATGAGGAAGAGCTTGTTCGGGCAAATCTATTTCTACTTCACGGTCGTCATCCTGCTGTCGATTACGGGCGTAGGCGTTGTGTCGTACGTCCAATCGACGAAAGCGCTGGAAGACCAGGTGGAACGCTACATCAGCCAGCTGATCCGCCATTCGACGTCGCAGACCGAGTCGTATTTGCGGCGCTACGAGCTTGCGACCGACTCGCTCCTGTCCGAGGACGCGGTGAAGCGGTTCATGGAGATGGACCCGAACGACAGCTACCGGTTTTACGAGCTGACAGAGACGATCCAGAAAAATCTTTTTCGGAAAACGTTCATCGCCTACCCCAGCGCATATTCGATTACGATCATCGGCGATCACGGCAAGGCGATCATCGACGATAACCGCAATTGGTCGACGTACGAAAACTTCGACGCCAAGAAGACGCTCGCCAAAGTGAACGCGCGGGTGCCCAAAGACGGGAAAATCGCGATCTACCGCGACGGAGAAGACGACCGCGACGGCACGATTACGATCGCGCGGCGGATCCGGGGCTATGCGACATACGAGCCGAAAGGCGTTCTCGTCATGCGGGTCAGGACGGACCAACTGGCGCCGCTGTGGGACATGGCCGATCTGGGCGAGTCGGCGGCGTTGTACATCTCGGACGAGAGCGGGCGCATCGTGTATGGTCCCAGCGAGCCGGGCTCCGTGTCCGGCGTCGAATTGGCCGCGGTGCTGTCCCGGCTGCCGAGCGGCGCGGAACGCTCCGTCATCGAGTCGATCGGCGGCGAGCCGACGTTGTTCGTTACGCGAGAATCTTCCTATTTGAAATGGAATATGATCGTGTCTTTGCCTGTCGACGAGCTGCGCCGTCCGGTGGGCGCGATCCGAACGACGACGTGGATGGTCGGCCTGGCGACGCTGCTGATCGCGCTGCTGCTCGCCTATCGGTTCGGCCGCACGATCACGCGGCCGATTCGAACCGTCATGGAGGGCATGAGGGAGACCGAAAAGGGCATTTGGAGCCGCATCGACGACGGCGGTCGGGACGACGAGCTCGGCGGATTAATTCATCGGTACAACCTCATGGTGAGCCGCCTGTCCGAGATGATCGACCGGGTGTACGATGCGGAGTTACAGCAGCAAAAGTCCGACATCGAGCTCCATCGCAGCCGGTTCGAGCGGCAGCAAGCGGAGTTTCACGCGCTGCAGCTGCAGATCAATCCGCACTTCCTGTATAACACGCTGGAGACGATTAATTGCTACGCGATCGTCCAGGACTCCGAGGAGATCGCAGAAATCGTAGAGGCGATGGCCTATATGCTGCGGTACTCGGTGCAGACGCATCTCGAGGAAATTACGCTGGTGAACGAACTGAACCATGTCCGAAATTACATGGTCATCATGGGACACCGGCTCGGAAGCGGCTTCGAGCTGGACGTCGCCGTGCCGCCGGCGCTGCTGCTGCGGCACATGGTGCGGCTGACGCTGCAGCCGCTCGTCGAGAACGCGCTGCAGCACGCGTTCCGGGACGGCATGGAGCCGCACCATTACATTCGCATCAACGCCGAGGAGACGGAAGACGAGCTTCGCGTGTACGTCGAGGACAACGGCGTCGGTATACCGCCGCAGAAGCTGGCGCTGCTTCGCGAGCGGCTCGCCGGGGACGCGGCAGGCGCCGCCGAAGCCGCAGCCGGGCGCTCCGAAGCGCCGGTGGAAGGCGTCGCGGCGCCTGGCGCTCCGAGCGCAAGCGCGGGGGCGGGCGAAGCGACGGGCATGTCTAGCGAGACGGGGATGCAGGGCGCGGACGGGGCAGGCGCCGCCGCGCCGCGGAGGACCATCCTTCGGCGCGGCGGCATCGGCGTCGTGAACGTCCACCGGCGCATCCGAATGGTGTACGGCGACGAATACGGCCTTACCATCGACAGCAAAGAAGGACAGGGGTCGCGATTTACGATGCGCATGCCGCGCCGCGGCTGAGCACGCCCCTAAAAAAAACACAAATTCACGGCAACGGAGCCCATTGTTGCGCTTCGCACATTCGTCTTA
>NZ_DASQMZ010000131.1:0-18230 GCF_035645235.1 Paenibacillus sp. | reverse complement strand
GGTCGGCGAGCCCCCAGAACGCGTCGTCCTCCCCGCTCGCGCCGTACCGCTCCTCCAGCACCGACTCGAGCGCCTCCTGCCGCAGAAGCGCCGCCTCGGTTTCGTTCGCGATCCGAAACGCCGGGTCGAGCTCCGTCAGATGGACATAACGCCGTACGACCTCCAAACAAAACGAATGCAGCGTCGTAATCGACGCCCGGCCGACGAGCGCCAGCTGTCTGCGCAGATGGCGCGAGCCGGGGTTGGCCGTCAGCGCCTTCTCGAGGGCGTCCCGCAGCCGGTGCCGCATTTCCGCGGCGGCCGCGTTCGTGAACGTGGCCACGAGCAAGCGGTCGATGTCGATTCCCCGGTTCGCGTCCGACACGGTGCGGATGATGCGCTCGACGAGCACCGCCGTCTTGCCCGAGCCGGCCGCCGCCGCGACGAGCAGGTGATCCCCGCGCGAGGCGATCGCCTGCCATTGCTCGTCCGTCCACGGACTGCCGTCCGGCTTCTCCGGTATGCCCATCATGCGTCTCTCCCCTTCCCGGCGTCGCCGCCGTCTTCTTTGCCGTTCCCCGGACGTTCCGCCGAGCCGCCTGCCGAACTGATGCGCGACCAGACGTCCTCGTCCGCGAGCGGCGGCAGCGTCCGGTAGACGTTGCCGCCGAGCTCCGGGTCGAACGCGCACACCGGCTTATACCGGCAGAAGGCGCACGGCGTCTCCTGCTTGCTGCGGTACGGCGCCGCCTCGATCTCCCCGTCCGCGACGCGCGCGCCGAGCTCCGTCATCTTCGAGCGAACGAACGCCCGCAAGCGGCTCCATCGTTCGGCGTCGACCGCCTTCGACCGCGCGCCGAGCGAGCCGTCGACCTTCCGCTCGAGCGGCACGATCGGCGAGATGCCTTGGGCGAGCGACGTATCCATCAGCGCCGCGGCTTCCGTTTCGCTCGACAACAGCCCGCTCATCTTGAACTTCTTGAACAATTCCGCCTCGACTTGGTCCGCAGGCGCCGCGTTGGCGAGCGTCAAGATCGGCTTATGGACATGGAAATAGAGGGCGCCGGCCGGCTCGGCGGCGTCGCCGAGCCACGCGCGCGCCTCCTCCGTCGCCGCGTCGAGGTAAGCGAGCAGCTGCAGCGACAGCCCGTAATACACGTCGGAGAGGCGCAGCCGGTGCGCGCGCGACTTGTAGTCCACGACGCGGACATAGCGTCCGCCGCCTTCGGCGCGCGCCTCGTCGATGCGGTCGATGCGTCCGCGCAGCTCCATCGCGCGTCCGTCCGGCAGCGTCAGCCGCAGCGGAGGGAGTCCGCCCTCCTCCCCGAACGCCAGCTCCGCGGCCGCCTGCCGAAAGCCGCTTCGCATCGCCTGGGCGCGCAGCGCCTCGGCGGCGCGTCCGACGACCGCCTTCAGCTTGCGCGTCACGTACCGGTGGCGGTTCGAGCTGAACAATATTTCCGACACCAGCCTCGGCGCCAGCTCGTCGACCGCGAGCGACGCAAGCGCGGCGCACTCCTCGGCGTCCATGTCCGCCCACGTGCGCCGCTCCTCGGCGAGCCGCTTCGACAATCGGCTCAGCGCGGCGTGATACAGCTGCCCGATATCGGGCGCCTCGAGCCGATACAGCCTCCGCTCGCGAAGCCGCAGGCCGTACGCGGCGAAATGGGCGAACGGACAGCCCGCGAACTGCTCGAGCCGCGAGACGCTGGAAGCGAACGGCTCGCCGTAGAGCGCCACCGCGGTTTCTGCGGACAGCGGCCGCTCCCGGTTCGCGTAATCGAGCGAAGGCAGCAGGGCGAGCAGCCGCTCCCGCCAGTACGGCCGCTCCGCCAGCCAATTGTACGCAGCCCACCAGACGCCGTTCACCGGCTCGCCTTTCTTCCAGCGCCGCAGCTGCGGCATCAGCTCCGTGACCGCGCGCGACGGCGTGACGAGGCGCTCCAGCGCCTCGTCGTCGCCGGCGTCCGCCGGCGCGTCCCCGGCAGCGAATCGCTGCGCCGCGCTCGGCGCAAGCTGCTTGATGACGGCGATCCACTCGGACGGCAGCAGCGCCTTGCCTTCGGGATCCGAGAGCGAATACCCGATCCATAGCGCCTCCGACGGCAGGAACAATGCGTTGTACAGCAGGAACCGCTCGTCCAGCAGCCGCCTGCGGCTGTCCGGCGCGAGCTCGAGCCCGGACGCCAGCAGCCGTTCGCGTTCCGCCTCGGAGACGACGCCCTTCTCCTTCGGCCGCATCGGGATGACGCCGTCGTTGACGCCGAGCAGATACAGCTTCTTAATGCCGAACGCGCGCGTCCGGTCGAGGCTGCCGACGAGCGCTTGATCGAGCGCCGGCGGCACGAGGCCCATGCGGATGCCGTCGAGCCCGGAGGCGATCATACCCGCGAACAGCTCCGCGTCCGCCGGTTCCTCGCCGACGAGCTCGACGAGCTGATCGAGCGTATCGATCACCCGGTCCCACAGCTGATCGTGCTCCCGCGCGCGCTCGGGCAGGCCGTCGCGTTCGGCCGCTTCGCGCCAGCGCGACAGCGTATCGGCCGCCCCCGTCTCTTCGAGCAGCTGATACAACGCCTCCGCTTGCTCCCGCATCGTCGCGGCCTTCTTCAGCCGCCGTTCGAACGCGCGCAGCGGCGCGGCGACGAGCTCGCGCCAGCGGTGAATGCGCTCCTCCCGCGCCCTGGCGCGCTCGTCGTCAGCGGCTGCGTCGCCTTCGAGCGGCGCGGCGCTCAGCCTCCACGGCTTGCCGTCCGTCCAGCGGGCGCCGTGAATCCCGTATTCCAGCACGACGTTCTCGAGCTGGTCCATCGCAAAGCGCTGCTCGGCCTCCGTCCGGAACGTGCCCGGCGGAAACAGCAGCTCCGACTTCACCGCGCGGAACACGGCGTCGTACGACCAGCTGGACGAGACGACGTCGAGCGCGGAGCGGATCAGCTCGCTGAGCGGATGATGCGTGACCGCGCGTTTCTGATCGAGAAAGCACGGGATGCCGTATGCTTGGAAAGCCGCCGCGATCACCTCGCCGTACCCTTCCCAATCGCGCACGAAGACGGCAACGTCCCGCCATCGCGCCGCGCCCGAGGAGACGAGCCGGACGATGTCGCGCGCGCACGCCTCCGCTTCCGCCCGCGGGTTCGCCGCGGCGACGAGCGACACGGCGGCTTCGGCCCCGAGGACCGGCGCGAACGGCCGTCCGTTCGCCCGGTCGACGAAGGCGCGCTCCAGCGCCGCAAGCGCGGGCGCCTGCGCGAACCGTCCGTTCGAGCGGCCGTCGACGACGTCGATCCCCTCCACCGGCACGCCTTCCTCCGCCGCCAACCGGATCAGCGACGCGTACGTCGAGGCGGTCGGATGAAATAAGTCGAGCTCGTCGGGCGTTTCGCCGGCGGCGTACGCCCGGTCGAGCGTCAACGCGAACTCGACGCCCGCCGCGTGCTTGCACAAGGCTCGCAGCACCGCAAGCTCGGACGGGGTGAAGCCGTGGAAGCCGTCCACCCAGAAGCGCGCCTCCCGTATCGTTCGAGAAGCGCCCGCATGGGCGGCGAGCAGCGCCAAATAATCCTCCGAATCCACGTAGGCGCCGGAGAGCTCCCGCTCCATGTCCTCGGCCAGCAGCGAGAGGTCGTGCAGCTTGTCCCGCAGCGCCGGCGGGAACGCAGGCTCGTCCGCCGCCTCCCGCAGCCGGGCGCCGTCGACGTTGTATCGCTTGCACTCGTCGTACCATTCCAGCGCCGCGTCGATCCAGCCCCCCGACTCCGTCAGCCGGCGGAACGCGCGCAGCTCCTTCGCCCGGGATTTCGCGATTTTGTATAAGAGCATCTTCTTGCCTGTATCGTCGATATGTAAACGCGCCGCGCCGCCGACCTCCTGCATGACGCGGAACGCCAAACGGCGGAAGCTCAGCGACTGCGCGCGAATCGTGCCGCCGAAGCGGGCGGCGAACGCGCGGTCCGCCGCTTGCGTCATCTGCTCGGGCACGAGCAGCACGAGCGGCGGGCCGTCGGGCGCGCGCTCCAGCTCCGCCCCGATCCGCTCGAACGCGAGGCGGCTCTTTCCCGAGCCGGCGCGTCCGAGCGCGAACCGAATTCCCAAAGCGTACCCCTCCAACATGTCTTTTTTCCAAGGTACACCGACGAACGGGTGTTTGCAATGGATTTTTTTGCCCAGAAAAACCGTATTTCAATGCGAAAATAGAGTACAATGGAATGTAGAAACCTTGGGTGGATAAAAGGAGTGGCGACAGATGGCGGAGGAAGCGATCGTGCTGACCCCGGAAGGATTTCAGAAATTGAAGGACGAGCTGGAGGAGCTGAAGACGGTGAAGCGCAGCGAGCTGGCGAGCCGGCTCAAGACCGCGATCAGCTACGGCGATTTGAAGGAAAACAGCGAGTATCATTCGGCGAAGGACGATCAGGCGTTCATGGAGACGCGGATCATGACCATCGAAAACATTTTGCGCAAGGCAAGGGTCGTCAACAGCGTAGATACGTCGACCGTGCAGGTCGGCTCGGTCGTGACGCTCAACGACGTCGAATTCGCCGAACGCATCGAATACCGCATCGTCGGACCGGCCGAGGCCGACGTGTCGGACCATAAAATTTCGTACGAAAGCCCGCTCGGTCAGGCGCTGATGGGCAAGAGCGTCGGCAGCAAAATTACCGTGAACGCGCCGATGGGCGAAATTACGTACGAGCTGCTCGAAATCAAAGCATAAAGAAGCGAAAACCTCCCTCGACGCCGAACCGGCTCGGGGGAGGTTTATTTATCTGCGGCGCCGCGCGCCGCTACCGGCTGCGCACCTCGAAGATCGCGAATTTCAAGTAATTTCCTTCGTCCACGCCGAGCAGCTGCGGATGATCCTTGCCGGCGCCCCGAAATTCGACGAGCCGCAGCAGCTTCCCCGCGTCGACCGCCGCCGCGTGGATCGTCTCAAGAAACACGTCCGGCCGGACGTGGTACGAGCAGCTCGCGGTTACCAAATATCCGCCTTCGTTCACAAGCTTCATCCCGTGCAGATTGATATCCTTATACCCGCGGCATGCGCCCTCGACGGCGCCCCGGTGCTTCGCGAACGCGGCGGATCGAGGATGACGACGTCCCACGTCCGACCGACGCCCGCGGGAAGCGGCTTCGACGTATCCACCTTCGCCCCGGCGTCGCCCGCCTTCGCGCGCGCCGCCTGCTCCGCCAGCCCCCGCGCCTGCTCGCGCAAGTATTCGAACGCGTCGGCGACGACGAACTCCACGCGCGACTCGAATCCGTTGCGGACGACGTTCCTTCTCGCGGTCTCGATCGCGTGCTCCGAGACGTCCAAGCAGGTGACCTTCTTGGCGCCGTAAAGACAAGCGTGCAGCGTGAAGCTGCCCGTATGCGAGAAGCATTCGAGCACGGTCGCCCCGTCCCAATACGGAAACGTCACTTCTTTGCCTCCCGCGTTCACTGGCGCAAGGCGGACCGCCCCGCCGTCGTCCGCGATTTCCCGCAGCTCGATGCCGCTCCGCCGGCCCCAGCCCGTCATCAGCGGCCGGATCGCCGCCCGGTTTTCCCGCTGATCGAAGAAATAACCCGTCTTCTGACCGCCGACGACGTCGACCTCGATGTCCAACCCGTTTTCCCGAATGACGATCGCTTCCGCGGGCGGCTCCCCGTAAAGCAGCCCTTTCCGCTCCTCGAGCCCTTCCAACGTTCGGGCGCCGACGTCGCTTCGCTCGTAAATCGTCTTCGGCGCGAACACCTCGATCAACGCCTTCACGATGCTCTCCCTTGCGGCGTCCATGCCGAGCGTTACGATTTGCAATACGAACGTATCGCCGAAGCGGTCGACCGTGAGACCCGGCAGGAAGTCCGCCTCGCCGTAGACGAGCCGGCAATAAGCGGGGTCCTCCGCGAACCGGCGGCGCACGTCCGATGCGGTGCGGAACCGCTCGGCGAAGAAGGCTTCGTCCATGCGCTCGAGCGGCGCGTACGCGACGACGCGGCCGACGATTTGCGATGCCGGATTGACGTACGCCGACGCCAGAAATTTGCCGCGGTGATCCGTCACCGCGGCGATGCCGCCCGGCTCGGGCTCGCCCTCGATGCGCTCGATCTCGTTCTTATAAATCCACGGATGGCCGGCTTCGAGCCGCTTCTTCCGCGTCTTGTTCAATACCAGCGTGGCCGACGCCAACGATACGCACCTCTTTCGCGCCGGGAGGCCTGTCATGCCCGTCCGGCCGTTTTCATATATATAAGCTTATGTAAGTCGATTCAGATACGGATAATGCGGAACGGAGGAACGGGCATGGCGCAGGAACTGTTGATTCCGTTCGTCCTCGGCCTCGCCGTCTTCCTCTTCGGCATGAAGGCGATGGAAATCGGTTTGCACGAGTGGGCCGGGCCGGCGCTGACCGGATTGCTGCGCCGCTTTACGAGCACGCCGCTGCGCGGATTGGTCGCCGGCACGCTCGCCACGACGGCGCTGCAATCGAGCGATGTGGTGACGATCGTCACGATCGGCCTCGTGAACGCCGGCGTGCTGACGTTCCGGCAGACGCTCGGGGTCGTGCTCGGGGCGAACGTCGGCGGCAGCATTACCGCCGATATGCTTGGGCTCGACATGTCGGCGCAAGCGTTAGAGGTCCTCCTGGGGGCGGGCGGCTGTTGGCTCGCCTGCCTCCTCGTCGAGCGGCTGCCCCGCGTCGACGTCCGGCTGCGCCGGCTCGCCGCGCCGCTTCGGCAGCTGGCGCTGACCGCGGGCGGCTTCGCCAGCATCCTCGTCGGCATCGAGCGGATGTACACGATCGTGCCGGCGCTCCAATCGCGCGGCTTGTTCGTCTGGTTCCTCGACCATGCGCAGCAGAGCGTCGCCTGGGGGCTCCTGGCGGGGGCGCTCGTCACCGCCGTCATTCAGTCGAGCGCCGCGACGATCGCCGTGACGATGGGCCTCGCGGACGTTCAGGCCGTCTCGCTCGACCTAGGCATCGCGATCGTGCTGGGCGCCAATATCGGCACGTGCTCGACGGCGCTGCTCGCCTGCATCGGCGGTTCGAAAGCCGGACAATACGTCGCTTGGTCGCATATCTTGCTGAACCTCGGAGGAAGCCTGCTGTTCTTCCCGTTCATCGACGAGCTCGCCGCGGTCAGCGCCGCTTGGACCGACGCGCCGTACGACCAGATCGCCCGGGCGCAAACGTTGTTCAACGTGCTTTGCTCGCTCGTCGCCCTGCCGCTGTGCTACATCGGGCTCAATACGTTCCGGACGAAGCGCTTCCCGTAACGATCGCGACGCCCGAGCTCGTCCCGAGCCGGTTCGCCCCCGCGACGATCATCTTCACCGCGGCGTCGTAATCGCGAACGCCGCCGGACGCTTTCACGCCGACGGACGGCGACACGCTGGCGCGCATCAGCTCGATGTGCTCGACCGTCGCCCCGCCGGGGCCGAAGCCCGTCGACGTCTTGACGAAGTGAGCGCCCGCCTCCTCCGACAGCACGCAAGCGATCTTGATTTGCTCCGCCGTGAGGAAGCCCGTTTCGAAAATGACCTTCACGGCCGCCCGTCCTTTCACCGCTTCGACGACCGCCCGGATGTCCGCGCGCACGTCGTCGTACCGGCCTTCCAGCAGCCAGCCGACCGCAAGCACCATGTCGATCTCTTCCGCCCCGGCTTTCGCGGCCAGCTCCGCCTCGAACGCTTTCGCTTCGGACGCCATCGCTCCGAGCGGAAAGCCGACGACCGCAGCCACCTTCACGCCCGTGCCCGCGAGCGACTTCGCGCAATGGCCGGCCCACGCGCCGTTCACGCAGACGCTGTAGAAGCCGTGCGTCTTCGCTTCCTCGCACAGCTTGTCGATGTCCTTCGTCGTCGCGTCCGCTTTCAAATAAGTGTGGTCGATATATTTCTCGATATGCTTCACTTCGAAACTCATGCTTCGTCCTCCTCGACGCGAATGCCCAGCTTATGCAGGGCGTTGCGCAAGATGTCGTCGTTGTTATCGTACCCCGACGACTTCTGTTTCTCCCATGCGGCGAGCGGCTCATACCAAGCGACGCCTCGAATTTCTTCGACCTGCGCCACGAGCTCCCCGTCCGCCGCTTCCACTAAGTAATAATGGACTTCTTTATCCACAAGTCCCTTGTCCGGGTGCTTGTACTTGTATTCGATCAAGGCGAGCGGCTCCCGAATTTCGCCCCGGATGCCCGTCTCCTCCAAAATTTCCCGGAGCGCCGTCTGCTCCACGGTTTCCCCGGGCTCCATCTTGCCCTTCGGGAGCGATGTTCGGCCGTACCGATCCTGGATCAATTGGATTTGCAGCTTGCCGCCCGCTTTCCGAAACACGACGCCTCCGGCGGAAATTTCTTTCATCGGTCTCACCTCGTCGGTTGAATTAAAAAAAGGGAGGAGCGAGCGCGCGAGCCTCCGCCGTTCCTCCCCTGTCTGCGTTAGAACGACGCGGCCTGCGTCAGCGTCTTCGCCGGGACGCGTTCGCCCTTGCATTCGTTGACTCCCGCTTCGACGACCCGCACCTCGATCACTTGGCCGATCAGCGAAGCGTCGCCCGGGAACACCACCTGAAGATAATTGTCCGTATATCCGCTGAGCAAGCCCTGCCCTTCGGCGCCCTTCGCTTCCCGCTCGGGGATGACCGTCAGCGTCTGCCCGACGAACCGCTCGGCGTACGCGAGCTGCATCTCCTCGGACAGATCGATGAGCTTGTGGACGCGTTCGTTCTTCAGCTCCTCGTCCACTTGATCCGTCATGCGCGCCGCCGGCGTGCCGGTGCGCTTCGAATACGGGAATACGTGCATCTCGGAGAAGCCGAGCTCCTTCATGAACCGATAGCCGTTCTCGAACATCTCGTCCGTCTCGCCCGGGAAGCCGACGATGACGTCCGTCGTGATCGCCACCTCCGGCCAAAGCTCGCGAAGGCGCGCGATGCGCTCCGCGTATTCGGCGACGGTGTACTTGCGGCGCATCCGCTTTAATACGTCGTCGTCTCCCGCTTGCAGCGGCACGTGCAAATGACGGCAAAACTTGTCCGAGCTCATTAGAACGTCGATGACTTCGTCGGTAATTTGGCTCGCTTCGATCGAAGAAATCCGCAGCCGCTCGATGCCCTCGACCCGCCCCAAATCCCGCAGCAGCGCCGCGAAGTTGTACCCCTCCAAGTCTTCCCCGTACCCCGCCGTATGAATGCCCGTGAGCACGATCTCCTTATAGCCGGCTTCCACGAGCATCTTGGCTTGCTTTAAGACGCTTTCCGGCTGACGGGACCGCAGCAGTCCGCGGGACCAAGGGATAATGCAGAACGTGCAGAAGTTGTTGCAGCCCTCCTGGATTTTCAGGAACGCCCGCGTCCGGTCCGCGAAGTCCGGCACGTCCAGCTCCTCGAACTGCCGCGTCTTCATAATGTTGCGCACCGCGTTCAGCGGCTCCCGTCGTTCGCGCACCTCGTTGACGAGGGAGAGAATCTCCCCCCTCCCTTGCGTGCCGATGACGAGATCGACGCCCGGAATCGCGAGAATTTCCGCGGGCGACGTCTGCGCGTAGCAGCCCGTTACGGCGATCACCGCCTCCGGATTGCGCCTTACGGCGCGCCGAATGATTTGCCGGCTCTTCTTGTCTCCCGTATTCGTCACCGTGCAGGTGTTGATCACGTAGACGTCCGCCGTTTGCGATTCGAAATCCACCTGCTCGTAGCCGTCGTTCTTAAACAGCTGCCAGATCGCCTCGGTATCGTAAAAATTCACTTTACATCCAAGCGTATGGAACGCTACTGTCGGCATCTTGTTCGTTATCCTCCCATCTCTCCGGCCTCGTACAAAATGCAAGCCGCCGCGACAAGCCCCGCCGTCTCGGTGCGCAAGATGCGCCGCCCGAGCCCGACCGGCACGCAGCCGCGGCGTTCCGCTTCGGCCGCCTCTTCTTCGGTAAAGCCGCCTTCGGGCCCGACGATCACGAGGATCGGCCCGCCGCCCGCAAGCGGCCCCGCCTCGCGAAGCGCGTCCCGCAGCCGCTTCCCGTCTTCCTTCTCGTAACAAAACAAAGCGAGCCGCGCCGTCTCCGCGACGCGCAGCATCTCGCTCCACCGCATCGCGTCCCGCACGTCCGGCACCTTGCTCCGGTGCGCCTGTTCGGCCGCTTCCTTCGCGATCTTGCGCCAGCGTTCGACCCGCTTCGCTTCCTTCTTCGCGTCGTATTGCACGACGGTGCGCGCGGACGCGAACGGCAGGAACGCGGTCGCGCCAATTTCCGTTCCTTTCTGGATGACGGTTTCGAGCTTGTCCCCCTTCGGAAGGCTTTGCGCGATCCAGACGTCGACGCTCGGCTCGCCCGACATCGGACGTTCCTCGAGCAGCTTCAGCAGCACATTTTCCTTATAAAGCTCTACGACTTCAGCGAGGCACTCGCGGCGAACGCCGTCGCTGACGACGACCTTGTCGCCCGGCTGGGCGCGCATGACCCGCATCAGATGATGAGCGTCGTCGCCGCGCACGATCGCCTTGTCCTCGAGCAAATTGTCCGGCGTTACGAAATATCGTTGCATGGCTTGCTTTCACTCCAGTTTACATCGTTTCCGTTCCGATTTCCATTGCGGAAGCCCGCCAAAGTTACCCTTCGTAAACGAAACCCCAATCGATGCGGGTGCCGAACGTCACGGACAAGAACGCGAACAGCAGCTGGCGCCACGCGACGACTTGACCGAGAATCGGGCCGATCGTCAGGTTGAACACGGGGGTGATAAAGACGATCAAGAGGAAAATGTACACGCCCCACGGCTCGTATTTCATCATCTGCAGCCGAAGCCTTCGCGGCGCCAGGTCTTCGACGATCCGGTACCCGTCCAGCGGCGGAAGCGGAATCAGGTTAAAGATAAACAACAACAAGTTGATATGCACGATATAGAAAAAGACGAGTCCGGCCGCCCGATAGACGCCGGGGGACGTCTGATCGACCCATCCCGTGGCGAAGAGGGCGTACGCGGCGACCGCCGCGACGACGCCGACGACTAGATTGCTTATAGGGCCGGCGGCGGAGACGACGATGCTCATGAGCCTCGGGTTCCGAAAATGCGACCGATCGACCGGAACCGGGCGCGCCCAGCCGAAGCCGAGAAATAAGATGAACAAAATGCCGAGCAAGCTGACGTGCGACATCGGGTTCAGCGTCACGCGGCCGAGCTTGTACGCCGTCGGATCGCCGAACCGATACGCCAAGCGCGCATGCGCATATTCGTGGACCGTGAACGCTAAGAAGATGGCAACGATCAGGAACGGCAGGTGATCGGTTTGGAAAGGCAGCCTAAAGTCCATCGGCTACACCCGCTTTCTCGCAACGAGCGCGACCCACCCGTTCTCTTCGGCGCGGCTTTCCATCTCGAAGCCGGCGCGCGTCAGCGCCTCGACGACGTCGCTTTCCTTGCTTGTAATAATGCCGGACGCGACGTATGCGCCCCCCGGCGCGAGCGCCTCGTAGACGTCGTCGACGAACGTAATAATAATTTCCGCGAGAATATTCGCCACGACGACCTGCACCGGCGGCTTGACGCCGACGTCGTCCGCCGACTTCAGCGCCCCGAGCAAATCGCTGAGCATCACCGTGATGTCCTGCTCGAGCCGGTTCAGCTTCGCGTTCTCCTTCGCGCTCGATACCGCTACGGGATCGAGGTCGAGCGCGAGCACGTGCGACGCGCCGAGCCGCATCGCCGTCACGGCCAGAATGCCCGAGCCGGTGCCGACGTCGATCACCTGATCGCCTTCGCGCACGACGCCCTCGAGCGTGCGCATGCAGAGCGCCGTCGTCGCGTGCGTGCCCGTCCCGAACGCCATGCCGGGATCGAGCTCGATAATCGTCTCGTGCGGCTTTGCCTCGTAAGCCTCCCAGGTCGGCTTAATGACGAGCCGCTCCGAAACGTGCGTCGGCTTGAAATATTGCTTCCACGCCTCCGACCACGCCTCCTCCTGGATGGATGACCGCGCCAGCTCCCCGCGTCCCGGATTCAAGCCGTAAGAGGGGAGCCGCTGCAGCAGCTCGCGGACGCCGGCCTCGATCCGTTCCATGTCCGTATCCTCGGAGAAATACGCCTGCATAACGGCGTCCCCCTCCGGTATATCGTTCAGCGGCTTCTCGTACCACTGCCCGAGCGACGTGTCGCGCTTGCGCTCGAGCGTGCCGGACTCCTCGATCGAGACGCCGCCCGCGCCTTGCGCGTGCAGCCAATCGGCGATCGCCTCCGTCGCCTCCTCGGTCGTATATATCGTAAGCTCATGCCATATCATACCGTCCACCGCTTTCCCTGCGCTTTTCGCTTCCTATATTATCTGACTCATTGTACCGAAAACAAAGGGGAAACACAAAGCCGGAACGTCGTCTTTCGCCTGCCGGCGCGGCGGTCCGGTACCGCGGCGCGGACGGCGCGCGAAAACGAATGCTTCGTTTTCCGAGAAATGATTCATACTAAGAGACAAGCTTCACAGGCAGGGGGGAAACGCGATGCGCGATTCGGATTCCGGCATCGCCTGGCTTCGCTCCGGCGAAGCGCTCGAACAGGTCGCCCTGAAAGGGCTCGAGCTTCGATTGCTTGCGTCCGGAGACGGAACCGAATTGATTTATCATAAATTGGCGCAAGGCTCGCACTGGGGGCTTTCGCCCGCGGCCGGCTGGACGGCCCTGGAAGGGTTGTTTATCGTGTCGGGCTCGCTCCGCTGGGCCCACGGCGGCGAGAAGCGCGTATTGACCGCCGGCGATTTCCTCTCGGCGACCCCGGTCCTTAAAGAGGCCGTCTTCGTCGCAGAGACGGACGTCGAATTTCTCTATTGCTCGTCCCAGCCCGTCTTTCACCATTACAGCAACCAGATTCGGGGGCTGATGGGACTGGCCGTCGATATCGAGCAGAAGGACGGCTATACGTCCGACCATTGCCACCGCATCATGAAGCTGTCTATGATGCTCGGCGAGACGATGGGGTTGTCGTCCACGGATTTGGCGTATTTGAATTTCGGCGCGTTCCTGCACGATGTCGGAAAAATCAAGGTGCCCGATTCGATTCTCGGCAAGCCCGGCAAGCTGACGGACGAAGAATGGAGCGTCATGCGGCGGCACCCGACGTTCGGCCGGGAAATTTTGCAGGAGACGGGCCTCCCCAGCTTGCTCTCGGCGGGTCCGATCGTCGAGCAGCACCATGAGCGGTTCGACGGCTCCGGCTATCCGCACGGCTTAAGCGGCGCCGATATTTCGATCCCGTCGGCGATCGTCGCGGTCGTGGACTCCTATGACGCGCTCACGACGAATCGCGTCTACCGGCCGGGCATTCCGAAGGCGGAAGCGCTCGACGAAATCGACCGCAGCCGACGGCAGTACCACCCGGATGTCGTGGAAGCGTTGTTCCTGAACGCGGATCGGCTCGACGGCTGAACGCGAAAAACGCCTGCCCCCGATCGTTCGGGAGGCGGGCGCTTCGTAGATCGGGCGATCAATACATCGGCAGCGGCGGATCGATCGCGGCGACGTGCTGGTCGTTCACGTACAGATGCACGTAAAAATAATCGACTTCGAGACCTGTCTTCTCGCCTATGGCGTTATGTACGCCTTCCTGCAACCGGTAGGTCGTCGTACCCGTACCGGACAGCGGGGATAAGACGCTCCCCAGCACTGCTGCATTCAAGCGAATGTTCATATCGCTGCTCGAGCGGTATGCCGCGGAAGCGGACATCGCCGCGATCGATTGCGCGACAAGCGCCGCGCCCAGGAGAATCGTCAATTTCTTCCTCATGTTGTTCAACCTCCTTCTCTTGTCGAAAATAAAAAGACGCTATCCCCAACTGGATAGCGTCCAACGTTCGACGACGTATCTCCTTAAGGAAGCCCGGCCGCCGTCGCTGTCGCCTTAGGCCCGTGGCTTTGCGTCTCCGGCTTTCGCCGGATTTGCCCTTGTTCGAAAGTGATACGCTCATCATACAATATGACGAAAGGAATGGGAATCTTTTTCTAGAATCTTGTCGATTCCTGCGCTTTCCTAGGAAATTACCGAAACAGCAAATTCGTCTTCTCGAGCAAGTCGTCCAGCAGCCCCAGCGCCCGCTTCATGCCTTCCTCTTTCCCCAGCAAAAACTGCGCTTTCGCCGCATTGTCTCCGCGCTCTCGCGAGATGGACTCGAACTCCTGCAGGAGGATGCCCCGCAGCACGTTTAATTGAAGCTGACCGAGGCCTCGCTCCATCGTGCGCTCGTGCTCGCTCTCCGCGCTTCGCTCGATTTGACGTTCGATCATCTCGTCGATCTGCGCTTCCATGAACCGCCCGGCCGTCCGCAAAATATCCGAATACGGCTTCGTACGGCTTTCCTCCATCCGCAGCGTATGCCGCGCATGGCGAATCAAAAACCGGCACATCACCTCGTCGTGATTCGCCTTGCGGTTATGCAGCAGCGAGTACTCGCCCTCGAAATGCCCTTCCTTGTCGACGAACGCCCCCAAGCTCGTATACTCGTGACAATCGACGCAATAGAGCGCGTATTCGCGCACGACGCTTCACCGCCACCTTCAGGCCGGCAACGCGCGGTTTACATGTCCATGTCGTCCGGCGTCGGGGCCGCCGCTTTCTTCGGCTCCGGCTTGTCGCCGACGATCGCTTCGGTCGTGAGGAACATCGCCGCGACCGAGGCGGCGTTTTGAAGAGCGGTGCGCGTCACTTTCGCCGGATCGACGATGCCGTGCTCGATCATGTTCACCCATTCGTCGGTCGCCGCGTTATAGCCTACGCCCACCGGCTCCCGCTTGATTCGCTCGACGACGACCGAGCCGTCGACGCCCGCGTTCGACGCGATCGCGCGAATCGGCGCTTCCAAGGCGCGCAGTACGATTTTCGCCCCCGTCGTTTCGTCCTCGCTGTCGGTCTTCACCGCCTCGACCGCCTTCGCGACGTTCACGAGCGCGACGCCGCCGCCCGACACGATGCCCTCCTCGACCGCCGCCCGCGTCGCGTTCAGCGCGTCCTCGATGCGCAGCTTCTTCTCCTTCAACTCGGTTTCCGTCGCTGCGCCGACCTTCACGACCGCTACGCCGCCAGCCAGCTTCGCAAGGCGCTCCTGCAGCTTCTCCCGATCGAAATCCGAAGTCGTCTCCTCGATTTGCTTCTTGATCTGCTGCACCCGCGCGTCGATGTCCGCTTTGTTCCCGCCGCCGTCGACGATCGTCGTCGTCTCCTTCGCGACGCGCACCTGCCGCGCCGTCCCGAGCTGATCGAGCTCCGCGCTCTTCAGCTCGAGGCCGAGCTCCTGCGTAATCGTCTGCCCGCCGGTAAGCGTCGCGATATCCTGCAGCATCGCCTTGCGGCGGTCGCCGAAGCCGGGCGCCTTCACCGCTACGCAGGTGAACGTGCCGCGCAGCTTATTGACGACGAGCGTCGCGAGCGCCTCGCCCTCGACGTCCTCCGCGATGAGCAGCAGCGGACGGCCGGATTTCATCACCTTCTCTAGCACGGGCAGCATCTCTTGTACGTTCGATACTTTCTTATCCGTAATTAAGATATACGGGTTATCCAGCACGGCCTCCATCTTTTCGGAATCCGTAACCATATACGGAGAGATGTAGCCGCGGTCGAATTGCATGCCCTCGACGGTTTCCAGCTCCGTCGTGAAGCCCTTGGACTCCTCGACCGTAATGACGCCGTCCTTGCCGACCTTCTCCATCGCCTCCGCGATCATGCGCCCGATCTCTTCGTCCGCCGCCGAGATCGACGCCACTTGCGCGATCTCCTCCTTCGTCTCGATCGATCGGGAAATGTTGCGGATCTCGTCCACGGCGACGCGCACCGCCTTCTCGATTCCCCGTCGGACGACCATCGGGTTGGCGCCGGCCGTTACGTTCTTGAGGCCCTCGCGAATCATCGCCTGCGCGAGCACCGTCGCCGTCGTCGTTCCGTCGCCCGCGACGTCGTTCGTCTTCGTAGCGACTTCCTTCACGAGCTTTGCGCCCATATTTTCGAACGGATCCTCCAGCTCGATTTCTTTCGCGATCGTCACGCCGTCGTTCGTAATCAGCGGGGAACCGAATTTTTTCTCGAGCACGACGTTGCGGCCCTTCGGACCGAGCGTCACCTTTACCGCGTCCGCGAGCGTGTCGACGCCCTTCAGCATCTTGCGGCGGGATTGTTCGCTGAACAAAATTTGCTTAGCCATTCGGGACCAACTCCTTCGCTTTGGACGGCTCCATAACGCCTAAAATATCGGACTCTCTCATAATGAGCAGCTCTTTCTGCTCATGTTTGATTTCGGTGCCGGCATATTTGCTGTAGAGCACCAAATCCCCGACCTTCACGTCGAGCGGAATCGTCTTGCCGTTCTCGACGCGCCCCTTGCCTACGGCCACGACGTAGCCTTGCATCGGCTTTTCCTTCGCCTTTTCCGGAAGAACGATGCCGCTCTCGGTTCGCTCCTCCTGTTTTAGGGGTTCAATTACGACACGGTCGCCTAACGGCTTCAACATCGGTCATGCCCTCCTAGAAAAAGGTTTTTGTTAGCAGTCGTCTATGTAGAGTGCTAACACTTATTACTATACAAATTTTTTTCGGCGCTTCAAGGCTGAAAAAAACTCGAATTCGCCGCTTCCTCCCCGTTTCGCGCAAATAGCTTGTCCGCATCGTTCCAACGTCGATTTTTTTCGCGCTTGGTTTCGCGCATGCCGTCGCGCCGAGTCCTTGCGTGCATAAAAAGCTCGCCCGGTACAAATATTGGATACAGCACCGTAACGGGAGGAGTACATACGTTGAGCACCTTCGTCTACATTAAAAATTTCGTGAAAGACCGAGATATCGCATCGATCACGCCGACCTCGTCCTACGGCGTCCGCAAGGTGTGCAGCCGCATCGACTTTTCCAAGGATCAAGTCATCGTGGAGTACGGACCGGCCACCGGCGTCTTCACCAGATATTTGCTCGATCGCATGACGCCGCGTTCGAAGCTCGTGTTGATCGAGCGCAACGCCGAATTCGTCTCCATTCTACGGCGCAGCTTCGCGGACGACCGGCTCCGCATCTACCGCGACTCCGCCGAATGCGTGAAGCAGATTGTCGCCGACGCTTGCCCCGAGGGAGCGAACTATATCTTGTCCGGCATCCCGTTCTCCTTCTTCGAGGACGACGTGCGCAGACGGATCGTCGAGGAGACGTACGCCGTTTTGCAGCCGGGGGGCAAGTTCTTGCCATACCAGACGTTCTTTCAGCAAGATCGACACCTGCTCGACCACCTGTCCGCGGTGTTCCCGAACGTGCGCCATCGCTATTGCTTGCGGAACCTGCCCCCGATGCGCATCTACGAAGCGACGAAGGGGTCTTGACCGACCCGGGCTCGGCAGCCGCCGCACCTTCGTGCCCGTCGCCGACGTGCCTCGTCAGCCGTTGCACGTTCGTCCCCGTCGCCGACCTGCCTCGTCAGCCGCCGCACGTTCGTCCCCGTCGCCGACCAGCCTCGGCAGCCGTTGCACGTTCATCCCCGTCGCCGACCTGCCTCGTTAGCCGCCGCACGTTCGTCCCCGTCGCCGACGTGCCGTCAGCCGCCGCACGTTCGTCCCCGTCGCCGACGACCGGCGGCCCGTTCGGTCCTCCCCTTGCTCGCCACACCCGCTGCATTCGGTGGGAACACCTTTCTCTCTTTCTGGGAAGGATGTTCCCTCTTTTAGGGTACGGACTTCCCTCTTGCCTACCGCCTCTTACCCGCCACCGCTTTACGTGCTTCAGCCGCGCGCCTGGTCCGCTAATTTGCCTACACACTTTTGTTGGTGGTTGTTCCCGCCGCGTCAAAGTGGGAACACCTTTCCCTCTTTCAGGGAACGCGGTTCCCTCTTTTAGGTTATGCACTGCCTACTTTGCATTTCGACCCGTACTCGCCGCCACTTTACGTGCTTCCGCCGCGCGCCTGGTCCGCTAATTTGCCTACACACTTTGATGGTGGTTGTTCCCGCCGCGTCAAAGTGGGAACACCTTTCTCTCTTTCAGGGAACGTGGTTCCCACTTTTAAGGTACACCTTTCCCAGTTCGTTGGCTGCCTGCTTCCGTCGACACTTGATACCCCTCAATCGTAGCTCCAGTGCCGCCTGCCGCCGACACGCTCACCCGCCCAAATTTCACCCAACTCCAAAGTGGGAACACCTTTCCTACTTTCAGGGAACGCTATTCCCTCTTTTAAGGTACACCCTTCCCACTTTGCTGGTTGTCCGCCGTACGTCCCCGGTTGCTGTACACGTTTGGGAAACGCGGGGAAAGCTGCAGAATCAC
>NZ_DASQMZ010000130.1:0-19468 GCF_035645235.1 Paenibacillus sp. | reverse complement strand
CACACGTCGCACGTTTCGGTGCGGGGGATCGTAATGTCCATCTCCTTGCCGAAGACGGCTTCCTTAAATTCAATATGCATCTGATACTCGAGATCGGCTCCGCGCTGCGGCGCGTTCGGATTGCGCCGGCCGCCGCCGCCGAAAAACATGTCGAAGATATCGTTAATGCCGCCGCCGAAATCCGCGCCGCCGCCAAAGCCCCCGAAGCCGCCCTGGTTCGGGTCCGCGTGGCCGAAGCGGTCGTAGTTCGCCCGTTTCTGGTCGTCGGACAGGACGTCGTACGCTTCTTTCGCTTCCTTGAATTTGTCGGCCGCGTCCGGCGCCTTGTTCACGTCGGGATGGTATTCCCGCGCGAGCCGGCGGTACGCCTTCTTGATTTCGTCCGCGGATGCCCCCTTCTGAACCCCGAGCACCTCGTAATAGTCACGTTTCGCCACTTCTCACCCCTCCAAAGGTAAACGGCTTCGCCCTCCGATTCGGACGGCCCCCGTTTACCGAGACGATTCAGGTGTTTCTTTCGCAGGATATACGTGCTGAATCGTCGAAGTACATCGAAGCCCAAGCGCGCTTGGGCTTCGATCTACAGCATCATCCCGATTTACTTATCCTTATCGTCAACCACTTCGTAGTCTGCGTCGACGACATTGTCCTTCTTCGCCGAACCGCCCGCATCCGCGCCGGCCCCGGCCGCGCCCGCTTGCTGCTGTGCGCCCATCTGCTCGTAGAGCTTCACGGACAGCTGCTGCACGATGCCGGACAGCTGCTCGGTCTTCGCCTTA
Organism: Paenibacillus sp.; assembly: GCF_035645235.1. Classification (GTDB taxonomy): domain Bacteria; phylum Bacillota; class Bacilli; order Paenibacillales; family YIM-B00363; genus Paenibacillus_AE. Next base: position 18,689 of record NZ_DASQMZ010000130.1, on the reverse strand, counting down.
ATGTCGTCGATATCGCTGCCCTCGAGCGACTTTTTGAGCGCTTCCTTCGCTTCCTCGGCCTTCTGAATTTCGGAAGCGTCCACCTTGTCGCCGAGATCCTTGATCGTCTTCTCGACCGTATAGACGAGCTGATCCGCATTGTTGCGCACTTCGACGAGCTCCTTGCGCTTGCGGTCTTCCTCCGCGTTGCGCTCGGCTTCCTTCACCATCTTGTCGATCTCCTCGTCGGTGAGGCCGCTCGAGGACGTGATCGTAATCTTCTGGCTCTTGCCCGTGCCCTTATCCGAGGCGCTGACGTTCACGATGCCGTTCGCGTCGATATCGAACGTCACCTCGATTTGCGGGATGCCGCGCGGCGCCGGCGGAATATCGCCGAGGATGAAGCGGCCGAGCGTCTTGTTGTCCGCCGCCATCGCGCGCTCGCCTTGCAGCACATGAATTTCGACGGACGTCTGGTTGTCCGCGTACGTCGAGAACACCTGCGACTTGCTTGTCGGAATCGTCGTGTTCCGGTCGATCATCTTCGTGAACACGCCGCCGGCCGTCTCGATGCCGAGGGAGAGCGGAGTCACGTCCAGCAATACGACGTCCTTCACGTCGCCCGTCAATACGCCTGCCTGCACCGCCGCGCCGATCGCGACGACTTCGTCCGGATTGACGCCCTTATACGCTTCCTTGCCGATCAGCTTCTTCACGGCTTCCTGTACGGCCGGAATACGCGTCGAACCGCCGACAAGAACGACCTTGTCGATCTTGTCTGCCGAGAGGCCCGAGTCCTGCAGCGCTCGGCGCGTCGGCCCCATCGTACGCTCGACGAGATCCGCGGACAGCTCCTCGAACTTCGCGCGGGTCAGGTTCATCTCAAGGTGCTGCGGCACGCCGTCGACGACCGTAATGAACGGCAGCGAAATCGTCGTCGTGAGCACCGTCGAAAGCTCTTTCTTCGCCTTCTCCGCCGCGTCCTTCAGACGCTGCACGGCGGCTTTGTCCTTGGACAGGTCGACGCCCTGCTCCTTCTTGAATTCGGCGACCAGGTGATTCATGATCACTTCGTCGAAGTCGTCGCCGCCGAGCCGGTTGTCGCCGCTCGTCGCCTTCACCTCGAACAAGCCGTCGCTCAGCTCCAGGATCGAGACGTCGAACGTGCCGCCGCCGAGGTCGAACACGAGAATCGTCTGATCTTCGCTCTTCTCGAGGCCGTAGGCGAGCGCCGCCGCCGTCGGCTCGTTCACGATGCGAAGCACTTCAAGGCCCGCGATTTTGCCCGCGTCCTTCGTCGCTTGGCGCTGCGAATCGTTGAAATACGCCGGCACCGTGATGACCGCCTGCGTAACGGACGTGCCGAGGTATTCCTCCGCGTCCGCCTTCAGCTTCTGCAAAATCATCGCCGAAATTTCTTGCGGCGTATATTCTTTGCCGTCGATCGTCGTTTTGTGGTTCGTGCCCATGTGGCGCTTGATCGAGATGATCGTGCGCTCCGGGTTCGTTATCGCCTGGCGCTTCGCCGTCTCGCCGACGATGCGCTCTCCGTCCTTCTTAAAGCCTACCACGGACGGCGTCGTCCGGTTGCCCTCGCGGTTCGGAATGACGACCGCCTCGCCGCCTTCCATCACGGCTACGCAAGAGTTGGTCGTCCCGAGATCGATGCCGATCACTTTACTCATAACGAGTTCCTCCTTAAAGTTCCTATGTTCTATGTGTGTGAAGATGATTCCGCCGTCTCGTTATTCGGTGACCTTCACCATCGACGGGCGAATGACTTTCTCTTTCAGCATATATCCCTTCTGCAGCTCTTCCACGACGATGCCGGACGCTCCGCCTTCCTCCGCGGGCACCTGCATGATCGCCTGGTGCAGCTCGGGGTTGAACGGCTGGCCGACCGCCTCGATCGCCTTCAGGCCTTCGCCTTCGAGCAAAGCGGCGAGCTGCCGTTGAATCATCTCGACGCCCTTCGCGAGCGACTCGAAATCGCGCTGTTCGCGGCTTGCGGCCACGGCCCGGTCGAAGTTGTCGACGATCGGGAGCAGCCCCTCGATCAGCTTCTGCGATGCGTATTTCGCGAATTCTTCCTTCTCCGTGCGGGCGCGCCGACGGAAATTATCGAAGTCGGCTTGCGTGCGCAAATACCGTTGGTAATGCTCCTCCGCGGCAAGCTTCAGCGCCTCCACCTCCGAAGCGCCTGCGTCTTGCGCGGGCTCCGCCTCGACCGGCTCCGCGTTCGCCGCGGCGTCGACCGCCTCCTCCGGCTCCCCAGTCGCCGGGTTTTGATTCTCCATCTCCTGTTTCATGCGCTCCTCACCTCCTTATCATCTCCAGTATGCCCTTGCGCCGATAGGCGGAAACGCGCGAAAGAACGCGGCAAAAAGCAGGAGACGAAACGCCTCCTGCGCATCGACCGACGTTATCGGACCCAGCGGGACAAACTGTTCGTCAAATCCTTCGTGAACAAGTCGAGGACGGCGATCACCTTCCGGTAATCCATCCGGGTCGGGCCTAAAATGCCGATCGAGCCGACCGGCTGACCGTCGATCGAATACGACGCGGTAATAATGCTGCAATGGTTGATCGCTTCCAAGCTGTTCTCGCCGCCGATCTTCACTTGAATGCCGGCCGGCGTCGCCGAGAAGACGCGAAGCATCGTATCGGTTTGATCGAACAGATCCAGAATCGTCTTTACCTTGTCGACGTCCTTAAACTCCGGCTGCGTCAGCATGTTCGTCGCTCCGCCCAAATACAGCCGGTCGGATTCGTCCCCTTGCAGCACCGACTCGACGACGCGAATCAAGTCCTCGTAGCCGGCTACATGCTTGCTGAGCTCGGTGACGAGCTCCGTGTACATCTTCGAGCGCAGCCGGTAAAGCGGTACGCCCTTTAATTTCGCGTTCATCACGTTAACGAACTTCTCGATCTCGTTGACCGGCACGCCTTCGGGAATCGACACGGTGCGATTCTCGACATGGCCGGTGTTCGTCACGATGATCGCGACGGCGGAGCGTTCGTTCAGCGGAATGAGCTGAAGCGACGCAAGCGTCGTCTTGTACGTCTCCGGGCCGAGCACGATCGCCGTATAATTCGTGAGGCTCGAGAGAATCGACGCGGCGTGCTGGACGACGCCTTCGACCTCTTGAATTTTGCTCTCGAAGAACGCCTTGATCGATTCCTTCTCGACCGGCGACAGCGAGCCCGGACTCAGCAGGTGATCGACGTAGTAGCGATAGCCCTTGTTCGAGGGAATGCGCCCCGCGGACGTATGCGGCTGCTCGAGAAACCCGAGCTCCTCGAGATCCGACATCTCGTTGCGGATGGTGGCGGCGCTGTACCCGACGTCCCCTCGCTTCGAGATGCTTCGCGAGCCGACCGGCTCCGCGGAACGAATATAATCGTCGACGATGGCCGACAAAATCATCTTCTGACGTTCGGATAACAAAACGCAACCCTCCCCGGTCGTCGTCGTGATTAGCACTCCATATCGATGAGTGCTAACTACTCCAAACATACCGAATCGGGAGGGTCGTTGTCAAGTCAATCTAGCCGTTTCAGCACGGCGATTTCGTCGCAATTATGCTGCTTCTTGCAGTGGATGCAGTCTCGCCAAACCTTTTCCGGAAAAATCTCTTTATTGACGATCGAGAAGCCGTTCCGTTCGAAGAAATTCACCGCGTACGTAAGCGCCATCAGCTTCGGAATGCCCTGCGCCCTCGCCTGACGCTCGAGCAGCTCGACGATCTTGTTTCCGATGCCTTGGCCTTTATACTGGGGGTCTAATCCGAGCGAGCGGATTTCCACCAAGTCCGGACCGAGCCGAAGCAGCGCGCCGCAGCCGACCAACCGGCCGTCGACCTCGGCCACGACGAACGTATCGATCTGCTCCCGGAGCATCTCTTTCGTCCGAGGCAGCATAATGCCGGTCGTCGCGTAGCTTTGAATCAATTCGTATAGAAAATCGACGTCGTCGATCGTCGCCTCCCGGCATACCGCGGTTTGGATCACGGCGCATCCCACCATCCGTAGAGAATATGATTGAATAAATATACAACAAAATGAATAGGGCTACAATACGCTTCGAATAAAAAAGATTCCCTGCACAACGTAACATACGCTGTGAGGGAATGCTTTGCGTGGGTCTTCCGGAAAACGGGACATAAATCAGGCGGACATCCCCGCGCCGAGGAACGCGCCGAACGCTTCGTTGCCAAGCAGGATGCCGTCCCGCGTCAAACGCCAGCCGATCGGCGTCGGCTCCAGCAGCCCTTGGCGCTGCAGCCGCTCGAGGGTCGGACCGAAGACGGCCTCGAGCTCGCGGCCGAATTGGGCGAGGAAGTCGTCCCGGTCGACGCCGCGCAACAGCCGAAGGCCGACCATCATAAAATCCTCCATCGCCTCGGCCTCGCCGACCTCGTACCGCTCGAGCGTCGGGAGCCCTTCCTTCGTCGCGTCGATGTACGGCTGAATTCCCTTGACGTTGACGTGGCGCGCGCCGCGGACGTATCCGTGCGCCCCCGCGCCGAGGCCGTAATAGCTCTCGTTCCGCCAGTAGACCGTATTGTGCTTGCTCTCGAAGCCCGGCTTCGCGAAGTTGCTGATCTCATACTGCTCGTACCCGGCCTCGCGAAGGCGGTCCATGATGAGACGGAACATCTCCACCTCGTCCTCCTCCTTCGGCAGCGGGAGCTCGCCCCGCTCGTACAGCGTATGGAACAGCGTGTTCTCTTCGACCTTCAGGCTGTAGATCGAATGATGCGGCAGCCGCAGCTCGAGCGCTCGATCGAGCGTCTCGCGCATCTGCGCGATCGTCTGATTCGGGAGGCCGAAGATCAGGTCGATCGACACGTTGTCGAAGCCGGCCGCCCTCGCGTTGTCGACGCTGCGGTACACGTCGTCCACCGAGTGGATGCGGCCGATCGCGTGCAGGAGACCGGCGTCGAACGACTGCACGCCGAACGACAGCCGGTTGACCCCGCCCTCCTTCATCGCCTGCAGCTTCTCGAGGTCGGTCGTGCCCGGATTCGCCTCCATCGTGAATTCGTAATCCGGCGCCACCCCAGGGAAGTACGCCTTCACCGAGCGCAGAAACCGCTCCATCTGGTCCGGCGTCAGCACGGTCGGCGTGCCGCCTCCGACGAATATGGTTCGGATTCGTCCCGGCGGCGTCGCCTTCGCCGTCGCCTCCATCTCCCGCTCCAGCGCGTCGAGATATTCGTGCACCGGCTGCCCCTTCAATACATAAGAGTTGAAGTCGCAGTAATGGCACTTGTTCGTGCAAAACGGGATATGAATGTATACCGCTTCCGGCGTTTCGTTTCTTTGTCGCATGCGTGCGTACACCTCCTATCGCGCCGCGCCCGCGGAAATGCGGCGCCCCGGCGTCGTTGCCGCCGGGGCGTGTCGCGTCTATTCGTCGATCTTGAGCACCGCCATGAACGCCTCCTGCGGCACCTCGACCGAACCGACCTGCTTCATTCGCTTCTTGCCTTCTTTTTGCTTCTCGAGCAGCTTGCGCTTCCGCGAAATATCGCCGCCGTAGCATTTGGCGAGGACGTTTTTGCGCATCGCCTTCACCGTCTCGCGCGCGATGACCTTCTGGCCGATCGTCGCCTGAATCGGCACTTCGAACATTTGGCGCGGGATGATGTCCTTGAGCTTCTCGCACAAAATTTTGCCGCGGTTGTATGCGTTATCCCGGTGCACGATGAACGAGAGGGCGTCGACCTTTTCGTTATTGAGCAGAATGTCCATCTTCACGAGGTTCGACCGCTTGTACCCGGACACCTCGTAATCGAACGACGCGTAGCCCTTCGTGCGAGACTTCAGCTGGTCGAAGAAGTCGTAGACGATCTCCGACAGCGGAATGTCATAAATAAGCGTGACGCGCGTCGCGTCGAGGTACTGCATGTCGATGAAGTCGCCGCGCTTCGTCTGGCAGAGGTCCATAATCGCCCCGACGAAATCCTTCGGCACGATGACGGAAGCTTTGACGTAAGGCTCCTCGATATGGTCGATCTTCTGCTGCTCCGGCATGTTGGCCGGGTTGTCGATGCTCATGACGGACCCGTCTGTCAGGTGCACCTTAAACACGACGCTCGGCGCGGTCGTCAGCAGCGGGATATTGAACTCGCGCTCGATGCGCTCCTGGATGATTTCCATATGCAGGAGGCCGAGGAAGCCGCATCGGAAGCCGAAGCCGAGCGCTTGCGACGTCTCCGGCTCGTATCGCAGCGACGCGTCGTTCAGCTCAAGCTTCTCGAGCGCCTCGCGCAGCTCCGCATAGTCGGACGTCTCGATCGGGTACAGTCCGCAGAACACCATCGGGTTGATGCGCCGGTAGCCGGGCAGCGGCTCGGCGACCGGGCGCTTCGCGTCGGTAATCGTATCGCCCACCCGCGTATCCTTCACGTTCTTGATGCCCGCCACGACGAAGCCGACGTCGCCGGCCCGCAGCTCGTCCACGCTCGCCATCTTCGGACGGAACGCGCCGACCTCGATGACCTCGAATTCCTTCTCGGTCGCCATAAAGCGGATTTTCGAGCCAGCCTTGATCACGCCGTCCATGACGCGCACGTACACGATAACGCCCTTATAGGGATCATAGTGAGAGTCGAAAATGAGCGCCTTCGTCGGCAGGTTCGAGTCGCCCTTCGGCGCCGGCACTTTCTTTACGACCTGTTCGAGAATGTCCTTAATGCCGATGCCGGCCTTCGCGGACGCCAGCACCGCTTCGCTCGCGTCGAGGCCGATGACGTCCTCGATTTCCTGGCGGATGCGCTCCGGCTCCGCGCTCGGCAGGTCGATCTTGTTGATGACCGGCAAAATTTCTAAATTGTTGTCGAGCGCGAGGTACACGTTCGCCAACGTCTGCGCCTCGATGCCCTGCGCCGCGTCGACGACGAGCAGCGCGCCTTCGCAGGCCGCCAAGCTTCGGGACACCTCGTACGTGAAGTCGACGTGCCCCGGCGTGTCGATCAAGTTAAGCGTATATACCTCGCCGTCGTCCGCTTTATATTGAAGCCGGACGGCTTGCAGTTTAATCGTTATGCCGCGCTCCCGCTCCAGGTCCATCTGGTCGAGCAGCTGTTCCTGCATTTCGCGTTGCTGCACCGCGCCCGTGTATTCCAGGATACGGTCGGCAAGCGTCGATTTCCCATGGTCGATATGGGCGATGATACAGAAGTTGCGAACCTTGCTTTGCCGCGAATCCATCGTAGACATAAGTCACCCCGTCGAAAATTGCCGTACATCCTCACTATTATAGCAATAGAGGGAGGATTGGGCAAAGATCGATTGCGCATGCTCAATGCATGACGGCGCCGAAGACGTCGGCGATAAAACGGATCGCGCCCTGCGCGACGTACCGGAGCGCGTCGCCGAGACCGAGGGAGACGCGGTTGACGAGGCTCGAGCGAGCGGCGGCGGCGTCCGGGGGCGCGGCGGAGGAGGATACGGCGTCGGACGGGGGCGGGTTTTCGCCCTCTTCCGCCGGCAGCGCCGTCTCTGGCGGCGCCGTCGTCGCCCGCTCCGCGCCGGCGCCGTCCGCGCGCGGCTCGGCGTCGGCCCCGGCCGCCGGGCGCGCTCCGACGGCCGTCCCTTCGACGCGTTCGATGCCCGATGCGGCGAGCTCGACGCCGAGGAAGACGCACACGGCTAGCAGCGCAGCGAACAACGCCGCTTTGCCCGTTTTCGAATCCATGCCGAGACCTCCCTTTCTCTTCTTCTTCGCCATCTCGTTACTGCGCGGCCGCCGGCGTCGTCCCGCCGGCCGGTTCGGCGTTCGCCTTCACGGCGTCCTTCGCCAGCTCCGCCACGATCGACGCCAGCGCGTCGATCGTTCGATAGCTCTCTTCGAGCGTGTTGTCGACGCCGCCGATTTCGACGAGCACGCTGCCCTTCGACAACGATTGGTTGTACTCCCCGTGCCCGTGCTTCGCGCCCTTCGTCAGGATGCCCTTGGACACGCCGGGCAGCGCCGCTTCCATCTTCTCGTGAATGCGCTGCGCCAGCGCTTCGTTGTCTTTCCAGTTCGGATTGCCTTGTCCGACGATAAAATACAGCTTCGCGTAATCGGCGCCGTCGATCGTGATCGTCGTCGAATCCCGGCGGGACGAATCCCGATGAATATCGAGCAAATACACCAAATCCTCGTGGACGGCGAGCGCCTCTTTCACGGTCGTTTTCGAATATTTGTAGGAGTAGTTGTAATTAAAGTTCGGCACCGCGGTATTGTAGTCCGTCCCGGAATGGACGGCGCCGACGCCGTCCTCCTCGAGCCGCTGCCGCAGCCGCTCGCCGAGCAGCGAGACGTTGACGCTCTCGTCGAACGCTTCGTTCGGCCGGTCTTTGGCGGTGCCCCGAAGCTCCGGCAGCCAGGATTCCCGGTTATGGGAATGATAGATGAAGACGAGCTTTCGATCCGTCCGAGCGGCCTCTGGCGACGCTGCCCCGGTCTTCGCGGACTCGGCCGGCGGAATCGCGGGTGCAGTCGCCGCGGCCGGGACCGCCGCATCGGCGCCGACAACGGATTCGGCGGCTTCGTCCGACGGGGCGGACGTTTGCTCCGCCGCCGCTTCCGAGCTTGTCCCCTGCGACGAGACGACGGATTCCTTTTCCGACAGCAACAACGTATCTCCCAGCCCGCTTCGCGCGCCCGGCAAGTCCAGCGAAACGTTCGCCAACACCGCGCCGGAAACGACGGCGGTCGCGCCGCCGAGGGACAGCTTGGACGACGCCGAGTTCGAGCTCGCGAGGCCCGCCGCGCCGACCGCGACGCAAGCCGTTACCAACGCGGTCGCAAGACGCATGCTCCATCGATTCATGTGGGTTCCTCCTCCGCCGCGCGGTGGCGCGGTCTCTCAATCTACTGATATTCCTACTCTATGAGCGGAACGAGAGAATAGAACCGGAGGCGGCAAAAAGCGCGGCGACGGAGAAGGCCGTCCGCCGCGCGGGCAGAATTACGCTTAGTGCGTGTATGCCGATACGTTATTCGTGTCGACCGCGTCGTGCAAGGCGGCGTTGAGGCCGCTCGCGATAATGTTGGCGATGTCCTCGATGAATTGATCGATTTCCTTCGGCGTCACGAGCAGATCGTGCCCGAGCGGATCGAGCACCTCGCGCACCATGCCGAGCCGGTCCTGCTCCGTCATCGCCGGCAGCATGCCGAGGATCGCGTTCGTATGCTCCGTCTGCTTGCCGAAATTTTGCGCAAGCATCTCGATCGTCGAGTTTACGATCGTCGAAGCGTAGACGACCGTAGGTACGCCGATCGCGATGACCGGCACGCCGAGCGACTCCTGCGTAATCCCCTTGCGTTTGTTGCCGATGCCCGAGCCCGGGTGAATGCCGGTATCGGCGATTTGGATCGTCGTGTTCACGCGCTCGAGCGCCTTCGAGGCGAGCGCGTCCACCGCGATGACGACGTCGGGCTTCGACTTCTCGACGATGCCCTGCACGATTTCGCTCGTCTCGATGCCCGTAATGCCGAGCACGCCCGGGGCGACGGCGCTCACCTGACGATAGCCCGGCGCGACTTGATCCGGCATGAGCTCGAAATAATGGCGAGTGACCATGACGTTCTCCACGACGATCGGTCCGAGGGCGTCCGGCGTCACATTCCAGTTGCCGAGCCCGACGATGAGCACTTTCGACTCCTTCGTAATGCCTGCCTTCGCAAGATACGCTTCGAAATGCTTCGCGAACAACGTCGCCACCCGATCTTGCAATTCCGTATCCTTCGTTCGAAGACCCGGCACCTCGATCGTCAAGTAATGCCCCGGACGTTTGCCGAGCGCCTGGGCGCCTTGCTCGGTCGAGATATCGATTTTCGTAATCGTAACGCCCTTCTCCTCCGTCGTCTCCATTTCGACGCCGGGGATCGGCTGCCTTCCGCCCTGCGAGGCCATCTCCCGCGCTTCGACGGCGAGGTCGGTGCGGACCGAGTACGCGCTTAAATCCAAAGCCATGCTGTATGCACGCTCCTTTCCCTATGTACGCATAGCCGTAGTGTGCTGCGGAGCGGCTCCGCTTATGCAATCTTTAAGCGCGGGAGAAGGCCGGAATGGAAAACAGTTGCTTTTTCGAATCGCCCGCGCTATAATATGAAAAGTTGACTTTGGAACACCCTGCCCGGTTGTCAATCAAGGAGGTGAAACGACATGCCTAACATTAAATCCGCTGAGAAGCGCGTGAAACAAAGCGAGAAGCGCCGCGTTCGCAACGCTTCCCAGAAATCCGCGCTGCGCACAGCTGTGAAAGCGGCGGAGACGGCTCTTACGCAGACGGACGTGGAGAAGGCAAAGGAAGCCCTCCTGAACGCAACCAAGAAGCTGGACAAGGCGGTCACGAAGGGATTGCTTCATAAGAATGCCGCTGCCCGCAAGAAGTCCCGCCTCGCGAAGAAAGTGAACGAGCTTTCCGCGCAAGCGTAACGTGTATCGTAAGCAGTCATCGTACGCATGAAAGCCTCCGACCAATCGGTCGGAGGCTTTTTTCGTTGAGGGGCCGTCGGCCGTCGGACGCCGGGCCGGGGGCGGCGCCCATGCCGTTACCGCGCCGCAGCGGCCGCCGCGCCGAGCCGCAAAATAAAAAGCTCGAGCCCGAGCGCCTTGTCCACGGCCCCCGTCTTCATAGCATAGTCGAGATCCCCCAGCTCCAGCAGGAGCCGCTCGAGCGTCTCCGCGCGAAACCGCTTCGCTTGCTCGGCCGCGATCTTCACCGCATAAGGGTGCGCGCCGATCTGCGAGGCGATCTGCGATTGCGAGAACCCTTGCTTCGTCAGTTCCTTCGCCCCGAGCATCATCCGGAACTGGCGGGCGATCAACGCAAGCAGCTTGATCGGCTCCTCCTTCTCCTTCAGCAGGTCGTGGTACATCGAGATCGCCCGCTCCGGCCGAAGCTTGGCGATTTCCTCGACCAACAAGAACACGTTCTGCTCCGTCGTGCGTACGGCCAGCGCCTCCACGTGCTCGACGCGAATCGCGTTCCCCTTCCCGACGTAAAGCGACAGCTTCTCCATCTCCGACGCCAGCGCCGCGCAGCTTCCGCCTACCCGCGCCAACAGCGCCTCGATCGCATCCGGCTCGATGCGTACGCCCCGGCCGGACGCCTTCTTCGCGACCCATTGCTGCAGCTCCGCAGGTCCTAGCGGCGCGAACGGCAGCACGACGGCGGCGCTCTTCAGCGTTTTTACGATTTTTTTGCGCTCGTCGAGCTTCTCCGCGGGCACCGTCAGCACCAGCGTCGCATGCTCCGCCGGCGCGGCGGCGTATCGCTGCAGCGCGTCGACGTTATGCTCCGCGCGCGACGGGTCGCGACCGCCAGTCAAGAAATAAGCGCCGGAGGCGATCACGAGCTTGCGCGGCGACAGGAACGGCAGCGTCTCCGCATCCTCGATCGCCGTCTCCAGCGGCGTATCCGCCAGGTCGTATTTGCTGAGGGCGAAATCTTTCGTATCGGGGTCGAGGCAGGACGCGACCAGCAGGTCGAGCCATTCCCCCATTACGTACCCCTCCGCGCCGTGCAATATGTACATCGGCCGGACGGTCCCTTGGGACCATTCTCGAGCGGCTTGCTTGTAATCCATGGCTAACGTACCTCGTTTCGCGACGAATGCGGATAACTCCGTACTCCATCGTAAAACAACAAAGGGACCGCGTCAAAGCTTTACGCTTCGAGGCGCGATCCCTTCGTCCCCATTCACATCTATATAAACGCCTGGAAGAAGACCTAGGACCCTTCTTCCACAGCGGATATATCGGCGGCTGGGACCTTTCTCTGTTGCAACATCATACGCGCGGCGCGCGGAAAGTGTGCATCCGTCAGTCGATTTCCGTCTCCGTCCCCGTCGCCGCGTCGATGGCGAACGTACGGACGCCGCCCGGGGACGTGACCGTATACTCGATCGTCGTGCCCTTCCAGCCCGAGAGTTCGACCTTCGTGCCGTTCGACGCCCAGGTATACGCGGAGACATAGTCGCCATCGCCATCGAGACGATCGACGACGACGACGAGTCCCCCGTCGGCCGTCGGCTGCACCGAAGCGGCATAGGCGCCGTCGTCGGACAGGAGCGCCGGCGCGCCGTACTGGTCGACCGCCTTCGCGTCTTCCTCCGACACGGGGTCGCCCGTGAGGCCGTAGCGCGCCTCGGCCGGCTCGGAGCCGGCATTCTTCGGCGCGAGCGCTTCCGCCGGCGCTTCGTCCGCCGCGACGACGCCGCCGCCTTGCATCCCATGCACCGACTCGGCCGGCGCCGGCTCCCCGGCCGGTACCGGCTCGCTGTTCGGCGCTTCGGCGACGCCGACGTCGCCGCCGGTCTTCGCGTCCCCGGCTTCCGCTCTCGGCGTGGGCTCCGGCGCCGCGTCGGGCGCGTCCGACACCGAGGCGTTCGGGTCCGCCGTATCCGCGGCGGGCGCCGCTTCCATCGCCGCCGGGGCTTCCGGCGCCGCATCGCGCTTCAACGCCGAGTCCGCCATATTCGCCGAGGCTTCCTCCTTCGACATCATCAGGCCCATCTCCGCGCTGCCCGCGCTCGAAGACTCCGAGCGCGTCGCGACGTCGCCGAACGAATCGGTCAGGCCGTTCACCACGAGCACGCCGAGCACCGCCGCCGCCGCCGCGAAGCCGCCGTAGCGGACGAAGCCGCCACGAGCGTACCAAGGCCGCGAAGCCGAACGCTTCGCCGCGCGGCTCGTCGCTTCGAGCGTCGGGGTCGCCTCGCCGGACGCCGCGTCGATCTGCTGCAGCCGCGGCATAATCGCGTCGACCAAGCTGAACGCCGGCACGACCTTCGGCAGGTTGGCGAGATCCTGATCGATCCGCGCGAGCCGTTCCATCATATCCGCGCAATCGGAGCAGCCTTCCAGATGCTCGTGCATGCGCTTTTGCTCTTCGCTATTTAAATCGCCGTCCAGGTGCCGTTGCATATAATCCATCACCTCTTCGCAAGTCATCACCGTACACCACCTTTCTGATACTCGCTAAGGAGTGTTTGTAACTGTCGTCTCGCCCGGAATAGATACGACTTTACTGTGTTTAAAGGCAATCCCAACGAGTCCGCGATTTCGGTATAGGAAAAGTCCTGCAAATACCGAAGCACGACGACGGTCCGGTGATGCTCGGGCAGGCGATCGATCGCCTCCCGTATATCCTTCGCCGCGTAGGAAGCCATGACTTCCTCCTCGACGTTATTATCCGTCGGGAATACCATCTCATGCTCATCGATCGAAACCGTCGCTTTCGCGCGGCGGAACTTATCGATGCAAATGTTCGTGACGATGCGCTGCACCCACGTTTTAAACTGGGCCTTTTCCTCGTAAGAATCTATCTTCGTATAAATGCGGATGAGCGCTTCTTGCGCCGCATCCATGGCATCCTGTTCGTTATTCAAGATGTAGTATGCCGTTCGGTAGACATGCGTTTCAATCTCGCGCAGCAGCGCGATTAGGGCGTCGCGATCGCCCGATTGAGCGGCTCTGATCAGATTTTGCTCCACCAAGATGGGCTCCCCCTTTCTTGCATCCTTACAGACGCGCCTTGCGAAAATAATGTTGCACCATTACGATTCTACTCTATCGAAGATTTTCTGACTACGGCCGCCTCGACGCGATTCGGGCCGTCCGGGATAGCCGCGCGTTTGAGAACTACTTCCGTCCAATTCTTTACAAACCCGGGGGAAGGGGTCGAACCCGAAAACGCCGCCGATCGCTTGAGCGACCGGCGGCGCGTAATTTTCGGATTTCTGCTGCCTCACGTCAATTATTGGTTTTGCGAAACTTCGAAGCGATAGACGCCGGAGCCGACCGCAACGAGCCACCCGCCGTCGACCGGCTGCGCCGAGGCGACGCCCGATGCGCCGTCGAGGCGCTCGCCGGACTCGCGCACGGTCGCCCCTTCGGGTGCGGGAACGACAATGTCGGCCGTCGCGTTCGGCGGGATCGTCACCTCGAGCGTGAACGAACCGTCCTCGCCCTTCCGCCATGCCGAGCGAACCTCTCCGTACATCGTCTCCAGGCTCGCCTCCGCCCACGTCAGCCCTTCGCCCGGCTGCGGCCGCACGCGAACGTGCTTGTACCCGGGCCGCGATTCGTCCGTATCGATGCCGGCCACGACGCGGTACAGCCAATCCCCGATCGCACCGTACGCGTAATGGTTGAAAGAATTCATATCCTTGCTCCAGAAGCTGCCGTCCTCTTTAATACCGTCCCAATGCTCCCAAATCGTCGTCGCGCCCTTCGTCACCTGGTACAGCCAGGACGGATAGTCTTGCTGGAACAACAGCTTGTAAGCCGCGTCGTTGCGCCCGATCCTGCTTAGCACGTGATTCAAATACGGAGTGCCGACGAAGCCCGTCGTCAGATGGTATTTCGACTCTTCGAGCAACGATTCGAGCTTGCGAATCGTCCGCTCCCGCGCCTCGCCTTCGACGAGCTCGAACATGAGCGCGAGCACCGCGGCCGTCTGGGTCGGCACGGACAGCCGGCCCGTCGGCGTGAAAAACTCGTTCCGGAACGCGGCCACGACGCGTTCGTACAACGCGCCATAGGCAGCGGCATCCTCTTCCTTGCCCAAAACTTCCGCCGTCTTGCGCAAGAGGGAGGTAGAATACGCGTAAAACGCCGTAGCGATATAATCGCGGTCGGTCGCCCCGACGTAGCTGTCCGGCTTCGAGTCGAGCCCCAGCCAATCGCCGTAATGGAATCCGGTGTTCCACAAATATTCGTCGTCGCCTTGCGCGCGAATGTATTCCACCCATGCCTTCATACTGTCGTGTTGCTCTTCCAAGATGCGCTTGTCGCCGTAGCACAAATATATCGTCCACGGGCAAATGACCGCCGCGTCGCCCCAAGCGGACGACGAGTGAACCTCCGGGTCGAGCACGTCCGGGATGACGAACGGCACGCCGCCGTCCGGCATCTGATCGGCCCGTAGGTCGCGCAGCCACTTCGTAAAGAACGGCCCGATATTCGTCAAATATGCAGCCGTACGAATGAACATCTGCGCGTCGCCGGTCCAGCCGCATCGCTCGTCGCGCTGCGGACAGTCGGTCGGCACGTCGAGGAAGTTGCCCTTCTGTCCCCATTCGATGTTATGCTGCAGCTGGTTGACCAGCGGATCGGAGCAGGCGAAACGTCCGGTTCTGTCCATGTCGGTGTGCAGCACGACGCCGACGAAGTCGGCCGCGTTCGGGGACGGGCCGAAGCCGGTCAGCCGGACGTAACGAAAGCCTTGGAACGTAAAGCGCGGTTCGAACGTTTCCTTCTCGCCGCCCTTCAATATATAGCGTACGGTTTGCTTCGCGGCTCGCAAATTTTCCGTGTAGAAATTGCCTTCGCGATCGAGCACCTCCGCGTGCTCCAGCATCACCTCGTCGCCGGCTTCCCCCTGCACGGTAAACCGGACCCGCCCGACCATGTTTTGGCCGAAGTCGAGCACGACCTCGCCCGCCGGCGTCGTGAAGGAGTCGATCGGGGCAAGCTCTTGGATGCTCCTGACCGGATCATTCTCCTGCGCGACGAGCTCGTCATAGCCGTACGCCAGCGTCTCGACCGCCTCCCAATCGCCGTCGTCGAAGCCCGGCGAACTCCAGCCCGGTCGCTCGAGCCTCGCATCGTACGTCTCTCCGTGGTAAATTTCCGACATGAGGATCGGACTATGCCCCGCCTTCCAGCCGGCGTCGGTCGCGATCCGCTCGGTCCGGCCGTCCGCGTAGGCAATATGCAGCTCCAGCAGCAGCGCCCGGCGATCGCCGTAAATATTCCGCTGCCCCTTCCATGCGATATTTCCTTTATACCATCCATTGCCGAGCAAGGCACCGATCGCGTTTTCGCCGCTTTGCAGCAGCTCCGTCACGTCGTACGTTTGATACTGAATCCGGCTGCCGTAGCTGGTCCAGCCCGGCGCGAAGCAGGCGTCGCCCACTCTGCGGCCGTTCAGCTCGAGCTCGTACAAGCCGCGCGCCGTCGCGTAGATTCGCGCGGAAGTCACTTCGCCGTCGACGGCAAAGCCGCGGCGCAGCATCGGACACTGCTCCGGCTCCTCCGCGTCCGGCGACCCTTTCGGGGCGGCGATCCAGTTCGCCGTCCAAGCGGAAGACTCCAGCATGCCCGTCTCCCAAAAGCTCGTCTCGGACCACGGCGACGGTTCGCCGGCGCGGCTCCACGCCTGCACCCGGAAATAATAGCGCTTTCTTCTTTCCAAAATAAACGCCGGCAATTCGACGTGGACGCTCTCGTCCGATTCCACCTTGCCGGAATCCCAGATCGGCGATGCGAAGCCGTCGTCGGCCGCCACCTGAATGCGGTAAGCGGTTTGGAGCTCGCCCCGCTCGTCGGCGCTTAGCTTCCAGCTGATTCTCGGGCGCCTCACGTCGATCCCGAGCGGCTGCCGTCTGTATTCGCAACGAAGGTCGTATACCTGTACGCTCATGTTGAATCATTTCCTCCTTGACTCGAATCGGAAACCTGCCATATTTAATTATAAAAGCGTTCCGAACGAGATTTACCGGCGATGCGGACAACGTATCCCGCAAGAACGGACATTGCGGCGGAGGGGGCTCTTTACACGTGAAAAGACCGATCCATACGCTCCGGGGGGACGCCTACTTCCCTTCGTGGCTGCAGCTATTCGTGAATCGAAATGCCGAGAGCTTCGCATACCCGCTGCACGATCACGATTTCGTCGAATTCGTTTATATCTCCGAGGGCAAAGGCTTCCACCATATCGCCGACGGCGTGCAGCCGGTGCGCAAGGGCGATTTCTTCGTCATCCCGATCGGCGTCTCCCACGTCTTTCGCCCGACGGCGCCCGACCCGGCCGGCTCGCCGCTAGTCGTCTACAATTGCGTCGCCTCCGCCGACCTGCTCCTACGGCTCGGCCGATCCGCGATCGACCCGGATATCGCAGCGTACCTCGTCGCGCTGGCCGACACCGGCATGTCCGTCGTCTCGGGCACGGACGCGGACGGCGCCGTCGAACGGTTGTTTCTCGAGCTGCACCGCGAATTTATGCTGCCGGGAACAGGCTCTGCCGACCTGCTCTGCGCCTTGCTGCTGCGGTTGATCGTAACGCTCCGCCGGTCGACGTCGGCCGCCGCGAGCCGGTCCCGAGACGAAGCGTTCCCCTCCGAATTTTCCGCGCTGCTCGCCTACCTCGACCGCAACGCGCATCAGGAGCTGACGCTGGCGGAGCTCGCGGCGATCGGCCGATGGAGCGAAAGGCATCTTCGGCGGTTGTTTCTGCGCCATACCGGACAAACCTACTATCGGTATCTGCAAAACCTTCGCGTCCGCCGAGGCTGCGAGCTGCTTCGCACGACCGACTGGAAGGTGGGCGTCGTCGCGGAATCGGTCGGCTACAAAGATATCGACGCCTTCAACGCGACGTTCAAGCGAACGACGGGCGCCACGCCGAGCGAATACCGTCGCCGCGCGAAAGCGTTCGGCCCCGACGCGCCGTCGGACAAGCCGGAATGAAGACGCTGCGCCGCGGCAACATATTGCCGGCGCTTACCGCTCCAGCATCGTTCGAACCGAGATCGCGCCGGACTCGATCCGGAACTGCACCTCGCCGTGCGCGTCGGTGCGGAACGTGCGGACGCCGTAGCGGTCGAGCCGTTCGACGACCGTCGGATGCGGGTGGCCGTAGACGTTCGTCCGACCGACGGAAACGACCGCCGCCTTCGGACGCCACGCCTGAATCCACGCTTCGGTCGTAGACGTCTTGCTTCCGTGGTGAGCGATTTTGAGCACGTCTACCGTCGGGAAGCCGCCGCCGCTCAGGCCTCCTGCCGAGACGATACGCAGCTCCTCCGCGGCGCCGATATCCCCCGTAAACAGCAGCTTCCGCCCGTAGACGGTCAACAGAAACGCGAGGGATTGCTCGTTTTGCTCCGGCTCCACGCGCAGCCCGCCGCCGGCAGGCTCCGGATACAGCACGTCGATGCGCGTCGCGCCGTCGACGTCCCACCGCCAGCCCCGCGAGGCGGGGACGAGGGGAATGCCCTTGCGGATCGCCGTCCGATACAGCTTCTCGCTCGTCGCCCCCTCCTTCACGGTGCCGTTGAACACAAGGGCGCGCACCGGAATCCGCTCCAGCACCGCCTGCAGCCCGCCGATATGATCCGAGTCGGCATGCGTCACGAACACCGCGTCGAGCGCCTGTACGCCTCGCCGCTGCAAGAGGGGCACGACGACGTCGTCGCCGACCTCGAACGGGTCGCGCCTCGCTCTCCAGGCGTCCTCCGGCTTGCCGAAGCGCACCGTGCCCCCGCCGTCGATGAGCAGATGCTTTCCGGATGGCGTCCGAACGAGAATCGCGTCGCCTTGCCCGACGTCGATCACGGAGACGAGCGCGGCGCGATCGGCGACATTCGGCGCATAGGCGTATACGCATAAGACGACGAGGAGCGCGCCGCAAGAGGCGGCGACGGCGCGCCGGGCGCGCGCCTCGAGCGGCATCCGCCCGGACGCCGCCCGCGCCCCCGTCCATAGCAAGGCGAAATACGCCGCGATCCACCAGCCCGGCGGTGACGCCCAAATCGTGGAAGCCGCCTGGACGCTCGCTAGGCGGTCGACCGCCTCGAAACAGAGCGCGGTCAGCCGCTCCGCGGGGAAGGCCGCCGCCTTGGCGGCCGCTTCCGACGCGAACGACGCGAGCAGCGCGATCGAGCCGAGCGGCAGCACGGCGAGGCTGAATATCGGTAC
>NZ_DASQMZ010000129.1:0-46888 GCF_035645235.1 Paenibacillus sp. | reverse complement strand
TTCAAGCCGCCGATCAGCGCGACGATCGCCAAATACCAGCCCCGCCGCACGTTCGGCGCGATGACTCTGTTAAAGATGCAAAGGGTCATAAACCCCGAAAACACAAACAGCGACGCATTCAACGCAAGCAGCGAAGGCATTTCCCGGCCATGTGTAAATGCTTCGAGCATGCTGTCGACCATCAAGTTTTCGCTGAAAGCCGCCTTCCCGACGATGAACAGAATGAAGGGGACGGATATGACGATCGTCATTTCCAGCAAATAGAGCACCCGCATCGACGACAGGTTGACGAACAGGACGACGACCGCCAGGATCAGCGCCAGCGCTTCGACCGGCGCGAAGTCGGGGTTGATAAACCGCTTGGTCACCTCTGCGATGTACAGCAGCACGACGAAGCCGCAAACGAACCAGAGCAGCGCCTGCGCCGCAAGGAACGGCGCACCGATCCATCGAGGCATCGCGCCGTATACGATTTCCGGCAATCCTTGCCGAGGCAGACGGGCGAACAGCCAGGTAAATACGATGATCATCGTCGCGCCTGCCGGCACGGAGAGCAGCAGGGAAGACACGGCGCCGTTATACCGTTCTTCCAGCAGAATAATCGTCGCTTGCGATATGACGTTCGTCAGCATGTTGAAGAACAACAAATAAGCGAAATAACGGTTCATCCGACCCTCCTCGACGCGCCTGTTTTCCCGGAACGCTGCGTCGGCTTCGTCTGTTGGTCGTCATGCTCGAACAGCTTTAGGTACGGCTCCCCCATGCTGTCCAACGAGACGAGATAGCCGACCAACGCGATAAGGCCGAGCACGATGCCGGTCAGTCCGTACAACGTCGCGAGGAACAGCAGCGCGTATTTCGCCACGCGAATCGCGAAGCTCATCGAATTAATCGGCACGACGAAATTCGAGATGGCAACCGTCGCTACGATGATGATCATAATGCTGCTGACGAGGCTCGCCTCCGTCGCCGCCTGCCCGAGAATGAGCCCGCCGACCGTCGTCGCCGTCGAGCCGATCGCCTTCGGCAGCCGGATCGACGCTTCGACCAGCAGCTCCATGGCCAGCAGCATGAAAAGCACCTCGAGGAACGCCGGGTACGGCACCGCTACCCGGTTCCCTGCGATCGCAAGCGCCAGCTCCACGCGTAAAATCTCAGGGTTGTAGGCGGAAATCGCGACGTAGGTCGCCGGCAGCGTCAGGCTGATCAGCAGGGCGGCGTACCGGAGGAACAACAGAAACCGGCTAATAAAGTACTGCTGATACAAATCCTCCATCGACGCGAAGAAGTCGTAAAACGTCGCCGGCGCTACGATGGCGAACGGCGTCCCATGCAGCAGCACGACGACCTTGCCCTGGGATAAATTCAACGCGGCGCGGTCGGGGCGCTCCGTCACGAGCAAGCGGGGGAATAAAGTGCGCTTCGGCTCGCCGAGCAGCTGCGTCAGCTGGCCGGCCGATTGGACGACGGGCAGGGCGACGGCTTGAATCCGCCGCTTCATCTCCTCGACGAGGCCGCGATTCGCCGTCTCGCCGTCGGACAAGAGGGCGACGGCCGTCTTGATCCGCGTACCGACCGTCGTCGTCTCCATCGTAAGGGAAGCCGGTCCGTAGCGCTGGCGCATCAAGGCGACGTTCGTGCCGATATCCTCGCTGAAGGCGTTGAGCGGGCCTTGAATGACCGTCTCGACGGTCGCCTCGCGAATTTGGCTCGACGGAAATTTGCGGAAATCGAACACGTATACGTCCGATCCCGCAATGGCGACCGCATAGCCTTGAGCGACAAGCTGCAGCGTCGCCGCCTCGTCCGGCGGCGTCACGCGCTTCGGCATGCAGGAGATGAATTCCGCGTAATACAGGTTCGTCGATTCGTTATAAAACGGATTCACCAACGACTGAAAGATGAGCGCTTCGTCCGCTATCGTCAATAAGTAAAAGAGCTCTACGCTGCTCTCCCCGCGACGGAGCGTCTTATGGATAAAGTCCTTCGAACTGCCGAATTGCGCCGCCAGCTTCGAACGCAACGATTCGTGCACGACCCGTCCCCCTCCCGAAAATTTTCATCTCAGGTAGTATGGGGCGAGCAGGCGCAGATCATGCAAGAATATGGAAAAAGAGACCCCCGAAGCTTTCGCCTCGAACGTCTCTTCCTCTGGCGTTTCCATTCGGTTGAAAACCGGTTTACCCGCAATCGCCGCCGCCGGCGGACGCCGCGGTCGTCGCCGCGTCCTCGACGGCGATCTTCTCGGAAAGCGTGTCTCGAATAATGTTGAATACGAGCTGAAGCGTATAATTCAAATCCTGCTGCGACTGCCGGAACTGCGTCACGATCGGATATTCGTCGAGCTTGTTCTGCAGCTCGTCGATTTCCGCTTCGATCTTCTTCACCATGTCGGCGTTCTTGAACGTCGTCTCGAAGGCGACGATTTCCTTCTGCTTCTTCTTGATCGCGGCGATCAGTTTTTGGATGTCCTCGTGCTCGTTCACGCGCTTCTCCGCCTTGCGATAGACGTCTGCTTCCTCCGACGTCGATAGCAGCTCGGCCACTTCCTTCGCCTTCGCCATGATGTCCTCGCGGATCAGAAGATCCTTCGTGTCGTAAGATACCTTCGGTCTGCCTTCGCCCGGGGCGCAAGCATGTCCGTCGTCTCGAAACCGTTGTTGTCGATAGGCCATATTCGTCCGCTCCTCTATAGGTTGGCGACGGCCGGCGCTTCCGCGTCCGCCAATTCGCCCTTGATAAACCATGTCATCGGCTCCGTCACGGTCACCTGCGCGAACGTGCCGATCAAGTCGTGCGGGCCTTGGAAATGCACGAGCTTGTTCGAGCGCGTGCGGCCGGAAAGCATGTCGGCGTTGTTTTTGCTGACGCCTTCCACAAGCACTTCCACCGTCTGTCCGCGCAGCTTCTCGTTCGCCTCGCGGCTGATTTCGTTCAGCGCGTCGTTCAGCCGGATGAGCCGCGCCGATTTCTCCTCTGCCGGAATATCATCCGCCATATCGGCGGCCGGCGTCCCTTCGCGAGGGCTGTAGATGAATGTGTACGCCGAGTCGTACCGCACCTCTTTAACAAGCGACAGCGTGTCTTGGAACTGCTCCTCCGTCTCGCCCGGGAAGCCGACGATAATGTCGGTCGTCAGTACGACGTTCGGCATCGCCCGCTTGATCTTCGCGACGAGCTCGAGATACTGCTCGCGCGTGTATTTGCGGCTCATCTTCTTCAGCACGTCCGTATTTCCGGATTGCACCGGCAGATGAATATGCTCGACGAGGTTGCCGCCCTTGGCCAGCACCTCGATCAGGTGGTCGTCGAAGTCGCGCGGATGCGACGTCGTGAAGCGGATGCGCGGGATGTCGATCTTCCGGATGTCGTCCATCAGATCGCCGAACCGGTACGTGCGGTCCTCGAAGTCCTTCCCGTACGCGTTGACGTTCTGCCCGAGCAGCGTCACTTCCTTATAGCCCTGCCGCGCCAGCTCCCGTACCTCGGCGATGACGTCCTCCGGACGGCGGCTCCGCTCCTTGCCCCGCGTATACGGCACGATGCAGTACGTGCAAAATTTGTCGCAGCCGTACATAATGTTGACCCATGCCTTCATGCCTTCGCGCTTCTTCGGCATATTTTCGACGATGTCGCCTTCCTTGGACCATACCTCGACGACCATCTCTTTATCGTAATACGCGTCTTGCAGCAGCTTCGGGAGGCGGTGAATGTTATGGGTTCCGAAAATGAGATCGACATGCTGATGCTTCGCCATAATCCGCTTGACGACGCCTTCCTCCTGCGACATGCAGCCGCAGACGCCGAGCACGAGATTCGGCCGCTCCAGCTTTAGGTGCTTTAGATGGCCGAGCTCGCCGAACACCTTGTCCTCGGCGTTCTCGCGAATCGCGCACGTGTTCAGCAGAATGACGTCGGCCTCCCGCTTGTCCTCTGTCGCCGCGAAGCCCATCGACTCGAGCATGCCCTTCATCGTCTCGGAGTCATGCTCGTTCATCTGGCAGCCGTACGTCGTCACAAGATATTTCTTGCCGGCGCCGAATGCGCGCATCTCCTCCGGAATGTTGAAGTCGTAATGCACCTCGACGTCTTCCTTGCCTCGCTTCTTTCCTTCTTTATAGTCCGGCTGCGAGTTTATTTGAATGTTTCGTCCGTTCAGCCGATAGGTCGTCTTGCCGTCTTGGACGCTGACGACCTTCGCGCCGCTGAAATCGAAATATTTAGAGTAGTCCTTCGAAGCCATGCGTTCACTTCCCTCTATCGCTATTCATCCATTAAGAAAGTATAGCATACCGATAGGATCGGAATCCATTCATGGCAGCAAAAAGCGGCCCCGCCCGGAGCCGCCCTCCTTACTCGACAAGGATCGTGCCTTTGTCGCCGTTTTTGATGCCGGCGGCGTTCGCCTCGTCGGTGTCGATATGCATGTCGAGCGCGAATTGCTCGTTCACCCGGCAGACGACGTTCGCGAACGTCACGCCGCGCTCGCCCTCCGTCCGGACGCTGACGACCTGCCCGTCTTTCACGCCCATGCGCGCCGCGTCGTCCGGATGCAGATGAATATGCCGCGCCGCCACGATGACGCCCTTCTCGACCTCGACCTCGCCGCTGGGGCCGACGATGCGAATGCCCGGGGTGCCTTCGATGCTGCCCGACAGCCGCACGGGCGCGTCGACGCCGAGCGCGAACGCGTCGGTGCGCGAAATTTCCAGCTGCGTCTTCCCGCGCGCCGGCCCGAGGATGCGCACCTTGTCGAACCGTCCCTTCGGCCCGACGACCGCTACGGTTTCCTCCGCCGCGAACTGTCCCGGCTGGGACAGCGGCTTTAGGGGCTTCAGCTCGTAGCCCGCGCCGAATAACGTCTCGATATGCTCCGGCGCCAGATGAATATGCCGCGCGGAGACGCCGATCGTAATGTCGTACATATCGTTCCCTCCTTGGATCGAAAGACGGTCCCTTTTTCCATCCCTATCATCGTCCTGTTCAGTATTCCATGCGAATGAAAAGAGCATACGGCGACCGCCGCATGCTCCTGTTTCCCCGAATGAAATTAACGGAATTCCGCGACGAGCTTCGCGAATTGATCTTCCGTAATCGTCAAGTCCTGCTTCGCGAGGCCTTCCGGCTGGAAGCCCTTCACCAATGCCTCGTAAGGCTTCTTGGTCTTGTCTTGGTAGATCAAGCCGCAAAGCATGCTGTTCGTCTCCATGATTTTCGTCATGGCCGCGATGCGGTTCGAAGGATCGTAATCCGACTGCTCGTCTAGATCGACGATATGCTCCTTAAACCAGTCGTACGTGTTGATTTTGTTGAACGTGACGCACGGGCTGAATACGTTGACGATCGAGAAGCCCTCGTGCTTGATCGCTTCCTCGATAAGCGACGTCAATTGCTTGATGTTGCTCGAGAACGATTGCGCCACGAACGTCGCGCCGGCGGACAACGCGATTTCCAGCGGGCTCAGCGTCCCCTCGATCGAGCCTTCCGGCGTCGATTTCGTCTTAAAGCCTTCCGCGCTACGAGGCGACGTCTGGCCTTTGGTGAGACCGTAAATCTGATTGTCCATGACGATGTACGTGATGTTCATGTTTCTGCGAATCGCGTGCACCGTATGGCCGAGACCGATCGCGAAGCCGTCGCCGTCGCCGCCGGAAGCGATGACGGTCAACTCCCGGTTGGCCATCTTCAAGCCTTGCGCGATCGGAAGCGAACGACCGTGAATGCCGTGGAACCCGTATGCGTTAATATAACCGGAAATCCGGCCCGAACAGCCGATCCCGGAGACGACCGCGAGGTTTTCCGGCTCGAGGCCGACGTTCGCCGCCGCGCGTTGAATCGCCGCTTGGACGGAGAAGTCTCCGCAGCCCGGGCACCAGTTCGGTTTAATGTTATTGCGGAAATCCTTAAATGTAGCCATGGCTTATAACAACTCCTTGCAGCCGGTGTGAATTTCAGAAGGCAGGAACGGCGTTCCGTCGTATTTCAAGAAGTTCTTCACTTTGCCGGCGAATCCGACCCGCAGCTTGACTTGATCCGCCAATTGGCCGGTTGCGTTGTTTTCGATGACGACGACCGTCTTCGCCTTCTCCACGTACGGCGCTACGAGCTCCGTCGGGAACGGGTACAGCTGGCGAATCGTCATATGGTTCGTCGTAACGCCGTCCTTGGCGAGGCGTTCGCGCGCTTCGTCGATCGTGCCGCCGATCGAGCTCATGCCGATAATCAGCACGTCCGGGTTTTCGTGCGGCGCGTCGATATGGATCGGATTCGTAATCCGCACGCTCTCGAGCTTCTTCATCCGCTTATCCATCATCTTCTTGCGGTTGATCGGGCTCTCGGACGGGCGGCCTTCCTGATCGTGCTCGACGCCGGTCACGTGGTGAATGCCGTTCTTCATGCCCGGCAGGACGCGCGGCGAGACGCCGTCTTCCGTGAACTCGTAACGCTTAAAGAGCTTGTTCTCTTCGAGCGGCGGCAGCTCCCCGGTTTGCAGCGCCCCGCGCTCGATTTTGATTTTGTTCAGATCGAGATTTTCCGCCGTCTGCTTGCCGAGCGACAGCTGCAGGTCGGTCACGAGAATGACCGGGCATTGGAACTGCTCCGCCAGGTTGAACGCTTCGATCGCGTCGTAGAAGCATTCTTCCACCGTGCTCGGCGCGATGACGATCTTCGGGATCTCGCCGTGCGTGCCGTAAATCATCGCGTTAATATCCGACTGCTCCTGCTTCGTCGGCAACCCCGTCGACGGGCCGCCGCGCTGCGTATCGACGATGACGACCGGCGTCTCCGTCATGCCGGCAAGGCCGATCGCTTCCATCATCAAGGAAAGACCCGGGCCCGCCGAGGCGGTGAGGGCGCGGACGCCGCCGTAGTTGGCTCCGATCGCCATCGTCACGGCCGCGATTTCGTCCTCCGTCTGAATGACGGTTCCGCCGAACTTCGGCAGCGTCTTGACGAGGTATTCCATAATTTCCGAGGCCGGCGTAATCGGATATGCCGGCATGAAGCGGCAGCCGCCGACGACGGCGCCGAGACCGATCGCGTCGTTGCCGATCATGAACAGCTTCGCTTGACCGTCCGACGGCTCGAGCTGGAAGTCGGCGAGGGACGAGCC
The DNA here is from genome assembly GCF_035645235.1 of Paenibacillus sp. Classification (GTDB taxonomy): domain Bacteria; phylum Bacillota; class Bacilli; order Paenibacillales; family YIM-B00363; genus Paenibacillus_AE. Next base: position 39,774 of record NZ_DASQMZ010000129.1, on the reverse strand, counting down.
GCCCGCAAGCTCCAGTACGAATTCCGCGCCGCGGCGCACCGCTTCGACGTTCTTCTCGACGATAGCGGGACCTTTGCGTCCGAATTCTTCTTCTACCGCTTTATTAAACACCTCGAGCGGAAGCCCAAGCAAAGCCCAGGAAGCGCCGGAGGCGACCATATTCTTAAACAGGGATGTGCCGAGCTCTTCCGCGATCGACGTGATCGGCACGGGAAACAATCTGGCATCGATGCCTTCCGGCACCGTCGGGTTAAACTTCGCGTCGGCGACGATGACGCCGCCCTTGCGCAATTCGTGGGAGTTCAGGTCGATCGTCTCTTGGTCGAACGCCACGAGAATATCGAGATCGTCCGAGATCGCGCGAATCGGCTTCGTCGAGATGCGGATCTTGTTATTCGTGTGCCCGCCCTTGATGCGTGACGAGAAATGCCGATATCCGTACAAGTAATACCCGAGTCGGTTCAGCGCCGTCGAGAAAATGCGGTCGGTACTTTCAACGCCCTCGCCTTGTTGTCCGCCGATTTTCCATGACAATTGGCTAATCAAGAAAGTCCACTCCTTTGGAGGCGAAAAAATGATGGATCGAAGTGAATTGAAACATGGAAATCCGTTTCATATGTCAGTAAGTAGTGTATGATGACGCCTTGTAAAAAGCAAGTGCTTTCAAGCATCTCAAAATATAGTATTTTTCGATGGTTTTCATATCGAATCGAGATGAATGGAAGCTCGGTCCTTTTTACGGAAGACGTCCTTGGTAATAGGATAACCAATTTCGCCAGAGAAAGCCCTCCGTCAGCTCCGCGGAATATCGTTTTTCAAGCGCCTCCGCTAACATGGCGTATCCGGCCGGATGTTCGAGCCCCCGTACCCATGTTTCGATACCGTCGAAGTCGGAGCCGAAGCCGACGTGCTTCGCCCCCCCCAGCCCGCAAATATGATCCAAGTGGCGCAGCACGTCGTCGATCGTCGCCTCCCCGCCGTCCCCCCGCAGGAAATAAGGCACGAACGTCAAGCCGACCCGGCCGTTCGCGGCGATTAAGGCGCGTAGCTGATCGTTCGACAGATTCCTCGGATGGCCGCAAATCGCCTTCGCGTTGGAATGCGACGCGATGGGCGGTTGGGTCGATCGCTCGAGCAGCTCCCAAAACCCCTTCACCGACAAGTGCGACACGTCGAGAGGCAGTCCGAGCCGATCGCATTCGGCGAGCAGCCGCCGACCGGCCGCCGTAAACCCGCCGCCGCGCGGCTCCCGTACGCCGTCCGCCGCCCAATTCGCCTCGTTCCAGGTGAGACCCAAGGTCCGAACGCCCAACGCATGGACGATTCGGAGATAAGCAAGGTTCCCCTCCAGCCCGTCCGCGCCCTCTAGCGTCAACATGGCCCCGATTCTCGTCTCCTGCGGCTGCAGCAGCGTCTCGAGATCTTGCTTCGTTCGGATGAACAGCATATCGGCGCGGCTCGAGATGCGCTGCAGGAAGGCGTCGACGCTCGCCAGCACCGCTTCGAACGGCTTTCCCCTCCACGCTTCCGGAATGTAGATGGCGAAGGCCTGCAGCCGGACGCCGCCTGCCTTCAACCGGCGCGCCGTCACGTCCAGCCGCGGATCGTCGTCGAATCGCAGCTCGGGCGATAGCAGCAGCTTGCTTAAGACGTCGCAGTGCATATCCCATGTATTCATACCGATCACGCGCCTTCCCTTCGAATTGGGAGCAAGAAAAAATAGCCTCCTGAGAGGCTATGCGGTCAATGCAACATGATGGATGAGCGGAAAACAACCTATGCCGACGCTCGTCCGGGACGAGCGCGAAAATCGATTCATCTCGGCTCCACGATCAGCTTGATCGCCGTCCGGTCTTCCCCGTCGATTACAATATCGGTAAAGGCGGGAATGCAAATCAAGTCGACGCCGCTCGGAGCTACGAAGCCTCGCGCGATCGCTACCGCCTTAATCGCTTGGTTCAGCGCGCCCGCACCGATCGCCTGCAGCTCCGCCGCTCCGCGTTCCCTCAACACGCCCGCCAATGCGCCTGCCACCGAGTTCGGGTTCGATTTCGCTGATACCTTTAATACCTCCATGAATTGGACCTCCTCGGGAAAGCTTCAATCGTTCCGGTACCTATATATATTCGGTCGGCTCCGAAATCATTCCAATCGAGGAGTTGACGCGCTTCTGAATTATTCACACAATTCAGAAAGTTCCACATGGAACATTCCGCGTCAGAACATCTTGAATTCGCCTTCGTAAATGCGTATGGTTTTGATGGACTTGGACAACCCCGTGGCTTCGTCGATATCTACGATGACGCCATGGAACTGATACTTCCCTTCCGCCGCTTGGAATCGGACGGGCAGCTGCGTAAGGAATTTCGTTAACACCGCGTCCCGCTCCATGCCGAGAATCCCTTCCCGGGATCCCGTCATGCCGACGTCCGTAATGTACGCCGTCCCGTTCGGGAGCCGCTGTTCGTCGTTCGTCTGTACATGCGTGTGCGTGCCTACGACCGCCGACACCTTCCCGTCGAGATACCACCCGATCGCGAGCTTCTCCGACGTCGCCTCCGCATGGACGTCGACGAACGTCGGGATCGGCCGCTTCCTCGTCTTCTCGAGCAGTTTATCGAGCGTACGGAACGGGCAATCGAGCGGCGGCAGGAAGGCGCGGCCCATCACGTTGATCAGCAGAAGCTCTTTCCCGTTAGCTGATTTCAACGTAACGGCGCCGCTGCCCGGCGTACCCGGCGGGAAGTTCGCCGGACGAATGACCCTGGGTTCCTTGTCGATCCATTCGAAGATATCTTTGTTGTCCCACGTATGGTTGCCCATCGTGACGCCATGCACGCCCAGATCGAAAAACTCGTTCGCGATGGCGCCTGTGATGCCTTTGCCGCCGGCCGCGTTTTCGCCGTTCACGATGATGAAATCGGGATTGTGCTGGCTCTTGAGCGCGGGCAGGTTTTCCTTGAGCGCCCGACGGCCGGTCCCCCCGACGATATCGCCGATAAACAATACTTTCATGTTTGCATCCCCTTCCCGAACTTCGTGCGTGCAAAAAGGAAAAGCTGTCCCCGTCGTCGGCAGACGACGTCGGGACAGCCACCCTTGGTGCGTATTATTTTGCGTATTCCACCGCGCGGGTTTCCCGAATGACCGTGACTTTAATATGCCCCGGATAATCGAGTTCGTTCTCGATTTTCTTCGTGATCTCCCTGGCGAGGCGGAACGACTCCGCATCGTCGATGCGCTCCGGCTGCACCATGACGCGAATCTCGCGTCCGGCTTGGATCGCGTACGACTTCTCGACGCCCTCGAACGATTCGGAAATTTCCTCGAGCCGCTGCAGACGCTTGATGTACGTCTCGAGCGTCTCGCGCCGCGCTCCCGGCCGTGCCGCGGACAAAGCGTCCGCCGCGCCGACGAGCATTGCGATGACCGACGTCGCCTCCGTGTCGCCATGGTGCGAAGCGATGCTGTTGACGACGACCGGGTGCTCTCGGTATTTCTTTCCGATCTCGACGCCGATCTCGACGTGAGATCCCTCGACCTCGTGGTCGAGCGCCTTGCCGATATCGTGCAGCAAGCCCGCCCGTTTCGCGAGGGTGATATCTTCGCCCAGCTCCCCGGCCATAAGGCCTGCGAGATACGCGACCTCCATCGAATGCTTCAGCACGTTCTGGCCGTAGCTTGTCCGGAATTTCAGTCGACCCAAGATTTTGATCAGATCCGGATGCAGCCCGTGCACCCCGACCTCGAACGTCGCTTGTTCGCCGTACTCCCGGATGCGCTCGTCCACTTCCTTGCGCGACTTCTCGACCATCTCTTCGATCCGGGCCGGGTGAATCCGTCCGTCCGCGACGAGCTTCTCGAGCGCGTTGCGCGCGATTTCTCTGCGGATCGGGTCGAAGCCCGACAGGATGACCGCTTCCGGCGTATCGTCGATGATCAGGTCGATGCCCGTCAACGTCTCGAGCGCGCGGATGTTGCGGCCTTCGCGGCCGATGATCCGGCCCTTCATCTCTTCGTTCGGCAGCGCGACGACGGAGACCGTCGTCTCCGCGACATGATCCGCCGCGCAACGTTGGATCGACAGCGTGATGATTTCCCGCGCCTTCTTGTCCGCCTCTTCCTTCGCTTGCTGTTCGATTTCTTTCATCAGCTGAGCGGCTTCGAGACGCACTTCGTTCTCGACGTTGGAGAGGATCATCTGCTTCGCGTCTTCCTGCGTCAAGCCGGAGATGCGTTCGAGCTCCTCGACCTGCTTGCGATAGAGAGCGTCGATCTGGTGCTGCGTCTCTTCTACGCGCTTCTCTTTGTTGGCAAGCTGCTCTTCTTTGCGTTCCAATGAATCCAGTTTCTTATCCAGCGTTTCCTCTTTTTGCTGTAACCTTCGTTCCTGTCGTTGCGTTTCGTTGCGACGTTCACGAATGTCTCGTTCGGCCTCGGAGCGAAGCTTATGAATTTCGTCTTTCGCTTCGAGGACCGCCTCTTTTTTCAGCGCCTCGGCTTCTTTCGAAGCGTTATCGAGTATATTCCGAGCCGCTTCTTCCGCGCTCGAAATTTTGGCTTCGGCAAAGGACTTGCGAATAAGGTAACCGATCCAAAAGCACGCTGCGCCAACAACGAGAGCGATGATGGCTGTGATCAACCAGTGCATCTAGTTCACCTCCCCGTTGCCACACAACGTTAGAGCTTCAGGCTGACGGCCCAACGATGTGTCCTTTTTAGTTGTTTTCGCGTGTCTTCATGGGTAAAGCAGTTTCACTTGTTCTCGCGCTTTCGTAAAGATTGGGCGAAAAAGAAAAGCGAATATACTAGTTCATTGTAGCTTTGCCTAAAGAAAGTTGTCAAGCAACGTCTATTCCCATCCCCCGTCGTCGTCCCAAGCCGCCTCGCCGTCGTCGTCGTCCGCCCCGTCCGCCGCTTCGCGCACCGCCTCGCGGACCGCGGATGCGGAAAAGCCGCGTCTCGCTAAGTAAGCGTACAGCTTCCGCCGAGCCGCTTGGGGATCCTCCCCGGACGACAGCGCGCGCCAACGCTTCTTCGCAAGCGCCGCGGCAGCGGCCTTCTCCTCCTCCGGCGATACCGATTGAACCGCGTCCATTACGGTCTGCTTATCCACGCCCTTCTGCAGCAGCTCTTGCCGAATCCATTGCTTCCCTTTCCCTTGGCGCTGCAGCCTCTCTTCCGTCAACGCCCGGCTGAATCGCTCGTCGTCGACATACCGCTCCGCCTTCAGCCGTTCGACGCAGTGATCGACGACGGCAGGCTCGTACGCTTTGCGCCCCATATATTGTCGGATCTCTTTCTCCGTTCGAGGCCTCGCGCCAAGCCAACGAATCGTCTTCACGTAGGCGTCCTGCCGCTCCTCGTCTCGAAGCACTTCCTCGAGGCGGTCCGCCGATACGACCTGCCCCTTGAAAAGCCGATGCTTCATTAATATATCCTCGTGCACGGCGAACGCGAACTGTTCGTCCACGAAAATATTGTATCGATGCCGCTGCTTCTTCTGCAGCTCCACCGACGTAATGACGCCCTGCCCGTTCAAGTTCCCACCCCCGTCCGTCCTTCCAAGCGAAACGGCACCCGGGAAAAGCGCCGGGTGCCGGTGTGGAGAAAAGCTATTGAAAAGCAGCAACAAGCCGAATTCCTTCCGGTATTACGCCTCGGCTTCTTCGTCGAAATCGTCGTCGTCGTCGCCGTGCGATACGCCGGCCGGCAAGCCCGGCACCGACACGGTCGCCTCGCGAACCTTCTTCTCGATCGCGCTCGCCACCGCCGGGTTGTCCTTCAAGTACTGCTTTGCGTTCTCCCGGCCTTGACCGAGCCGCTCGCCCTCGTAGGAGAACCAAGCGCCGCTCTTCTGTACGATGTCAAGCTCCGTCCCGATGTCGATAATGCTGCCTTCCCGGGAGATGCCCTCGCCGTACATGATGTCGATCTCCGCCTGTTTGAACGGCGGTGCGACTTTATTCTTAACGACCTTGATCCGCGTCCGGTTCCCGACCATGTCATTGCCTTGCTTGATCGTCTCCACCCGGCGCACTTCCAGTCGCACGGACGAGTAAAACTTCAACGCGCGGCCGCCCGGCGTCGTCTCCGGGTTGCCGAACATCACGCCGACCTTCTCGCGAAGCTGGTTAATGAAAATCGCGATCGTCTTGGACTTGCTGATCGCGCCGGACAGCTTGCGGAGCGCCTGGGACATGAGACGCGCCTGGAGGCCGACGTGCGAATCGCCCATCTCGCCTTCGATCTCGGCCTTCGGCACGAGCGCCGCGACGGAGTCGATGACGATGATGTCGACGGCGCCGCTTCGGACGAGCGCTTCCGCGATTTCGAGCGCCTGCTCGCCCGTATCCGGCTGCGACAACAGCAGCTCATCGATATTGATGCCCAACTTGGAGGCGTATACGGGATCGAGGGCGTGCTCCGCGTCGATGAAGGCGGCTTGTCCGCCCTTCTTCTGCACTTCCGCGATCGCATGAAGCGCGACCGTCGTCTTGCCGGACGATTCCGGACCATAGATCTCGATGATTCTTCCCCGCGGGAAGCCCCCAACGCCGAGCGATATATCAAGCGCGAGCGATCCGCTGGATACGGTCTCCACTTGCATATGCGCGCTTTCTCCCAATTTCATTATCGAACCCTTGCCGAACTGCTTCTCGATCTGGCGCAGCGCCATCTCCAATGCGGCTTTGCGATCGCTCACAATGAACACTTCCTTTTCTCTGATAATGTAATGATACCTTCTTTTCGCTCCGTTGCCAACCATTTTTTCGAACATACATTCGTTTTTTTTTGTGAACGACCGGACCGCGGAACGAAAAAAGAACCGCGGCGCTTGTCGCTTCGCCACGGTTCTTCCGTACGATTATCATACTTCATCCGAAAGCCGTTGACAAGGGAGGCCCGACTTACCGCAGCCGTTTCCAAAGCTCGTAGAAGCCGGCGCGGCAAGCCCGCAGCTTGACGATTTCGCGGCTGCCGGAAAGCTTCAGCTCCCTCGTCTCCGTCGGCTTCCCTTCCTCGGCGACCCCCATATATACCAAGCCGGGGGGCTTCCCTTCGGACGGCGACGGTCCGGCCACCCCGGTGAACGATACCGCGAACGTGGCGCCGAGCCGCGCTCTCGCCCCCTCCGCCATGGCCGCGGCCGTCTCCGCACTGACGGCGCCCGGCGCATTTTCCCCTTCCAGCAGCTCCGGCGGCACGCTGAGCAGTACCCGCTTCGCGCCGTTCGTATAACACACGACGCCGCCCAGGAACGCTTCGGAGCTGCCCGGATGCGATGTCGCCATATCCGCGAACATGCCCCCCGTACAGCTCTCCGCCGCAGCCAGCGTCGCCCCGCGCTCGCGCAGCAGCCTTACGATGACCGCGTCGAGGCTCACGTCCTCGTCCGCGTACAGATGATCGCCGACGCGCCGGCGAATTTCCGCCTCGGTGCCCGCCATCTTGGCGAACGCTTCGGCCTCCGTCGCGGCGCGCGACGTCAGACGGATGAGCACTTCTCCTTCTTTCGCGTACGGCGCGATCGTCGGATCCTCCTGCCGTTCGATCAAGTCGAGGAGCGCATGCTCGAGTCCGGATTCGCCGATGCCGGCGAATTTTAACGATTTGGAAAACAGCGGCTGCACCCCGTCCATGTTCGCCCGAAGCCACGCCCGCGCGTACCGCTCGAACATCGGCTTCAGCTCCCGGGGCGGTCCCGGAAGGAGGACGTACAGCTTGCCCTCGTGCCGGAGCGCCGTGCCGACCGCCATGCCGGTATCGTTCGGAAGGACGTCCGCTCCCGCGAGCGTCAACGCCTGACGCCGATTGCTCTCGACCATGACGGCGCCGCGCGCAGCGAAGTACGCTTCGATTTTCCGCAGCCCCTCCGCGTCCATGACGAGCTCCGCCCCGACGTAACGCCCGAGCGCGTCCCGCGTCACGTCGTCCAGCGTCGGACCGAGGCCGCCGGTGCACAAGACGACGTCGGCCCGGCCGGCGGCGATCGACAGCGCCGATACGATTCTCTCCACGTTGTCCCCGACGACCGTCTGGTAATGAACGTCGATCCCGATCGCAGCGCATTGCTCCGCCAAATATTGCGCGTTCGTGTTGACGATCTGCCCGAGCAGCAGCTCGGTACCGACCGCGACGATTTCCGCTTTCATTCCCGCAGCCTCCCCATATTATTATTTCCTGTCATGACAAAGAGGGACCGCATCGGCCCGCGCGCGTATTTCAAGCAGGTCCGATCGATCCCTCCTGACGGTTACCTCACTTCGTCGATCACGTTTTTGTTTTTCACGAAGTAATCGATGCCCGAATAAATCGTAATCGCCGCCGCCGCCCAGCTGGAAATCAAGTCGAACGGAATCCCGACGAAATAAAACGGGAAGTTATTGAGCAGCAGCGCGATGATCATCGTAATTTGAATGCCGGTTTTCCACTTCCCCCAAGCGCTCGCGGCGACGACCTTGCCCTCGAGGAGCGCCACCTGCCGAAGGCCGGTAATCGCGAATTCGCGCGAGATGATGACGACCGCGATCCAAGCGTCGACCTTCTGCATATCGACGAGCGAGATGAGCACGGCCGCGACGAGCAGTTTATCCGCGAGCGGATCGAGCAGCTTGCCGAGATTCGTCACCATCTTGCGGGAGCGCGCGATGTATCCGTCGAGTCCGTCGGTGCTGGCGGCGATAATAAATATCAGCGTGGCCACGATCTGATTGTATGTAATGGAGAATCCGCCAAGGCGGAGCTCCGGCAAATTCAAACGGACGAGCAAGAAAAACATAATGATCGGGACGAGGAAAATCCGCGCCAGCGTAATCCGGTTCGCTAAATTCATGCGGAAACACCGACTCCCGATAAATCGTAATCGAGCGAATGCGTAATGCGAACCTTCTGCAGCTGGCCGATCTCCGGCGTACAGCCGGTAACGAACACCTCGCCGTCGATCTCGGGCGCGTCGTACTGCGAGCGGCCGATAAAGACGTCGTTGCGACCGTCGTACCGTTCGATCAAGACGTCCATCGTCTGTCCCACGAACCTCCCGTTCGCCTCCTTCGACACTTCGCGCTGCACTTCCATCAGCCTCGAGGCGCGGTACTCCTTCACGTCCTCAGGCACTTGGTTCGGCAAGCGCGCCGCCGGCGTATCCTCCTCTTGTGAATACGTAAATACGCCGAGCCGATCGAATTTCAACTCCCGAACGAAACGAACCAACGCTTCGAAGTCTTCCTCCGTCTCCCCCGGGAAGCCGACGATAATCGACGTGCGCAGCACCGCATCCGGCACCTTCGCCCGAATTTTCGCGACGAGCTCGCGCACGTCCCGCCCGCGTCCCGGCCGGCGCATGCGCTTTAGGATGCTGTCCTCGCTATGCTGCAGCGGCATATCGATATATTTGCAGATTTTCGGGTTCGATGCGATCGTCTCGATGAGCTCGTCCGTAAAGAAGCCGGGGTACGCGTAGTGCAATCGCACCCACTCGATGCCCTCCACTTCGCTGACGCGATTCAGCAATGTGGGCAGCATAAAGGAATCGTACAAATCCGTTCCGTAATTCGTGGAGTCTTGCGCGATCAGCGATACTTCCTTCACGCCTTGCTTCGCAAGCTGCTCCACCTCGCCGAGGATCGATTCGATCGACCGGCTGCGGAACGCCCCCCGCATGATCGGGATCGAGCAGAACGTGCAAGCGTTATCGCAGCCCTCCGCGATTTTGACGTAAGCGGTATACCGCGGCGTCGACAGCTTCCGAGGCAGCGCCTGTTCGTAGTTAAAGACCGGGTTGCCGACGGCGACGGGCTTTTTGCCGCGAAGCGCTTCGTCCACGATGTCGTTGATTTTGTCGAAATCGCCTGTCCCGACGATCCCGTCGATCTCCGGCATCTCCTGCATCAACTGTTCCTTATACCGCTGCGTCAGACATCCCGAGACGATCAACGCTTTGAGCGCTCCCGTCTCCTTCAGCTCGGCCATTTCCAAAATCGTGTTGACGGACTCTTCCTTCGCCGCATCGATGAAACCGCAAGTATTGACGATAATGACCGTCGCGTCCTCTTTCCGTTCGACGAGCTCGTACCCGCGTTGCGAGACGAGGCCGGACATAATTTCCGAATCGACCAAGTTTTTCTCGCAGCCGAGGGTCACCATCTTAATTTTCTCGGTCATCTATGGTATCCCCCAATTGTTATCCCATTCCAATCGAAGCCATTATAATATAAGCCCCGGAACGAGTCAAAAGGGGGATGTTCCCGCGGCGCTTATTCCGTGCGCGGCGGGCCGAGCGCTCCGGGCTCGGTCCACGTCGGCGGCTGCTCCAGCCAACGGCGGCGGATCATGAGCTCGACGCCTTCGCTCGCGTATTTCATGCCGTCTTCGATCAGCTTTACGAATTGCAAGCCGATATCGCGCCGATGCACCGTACTAAGATAGGTCCCGTAAATCGAGATGGCGCCTGACCCCATCTGCGCGACGTGCGCCAGCATCAGTTTATCCGTGTATGGCGCAATATTCGACACGTACACCTCGTCGTCAAGGGACGGCACGGCGCCGATATGCTCCTCGCCCAGCGTCTCGCCTAAGTTGTCGAGAATGCGCTCCGCCATGCGAATGCCTTTCCCCATATATTCCCGAATCTCTTCGTCTCGGACGGTCTGGCGAAAGCCGGTAAGCAACGCTTTACTGATGACGTTCTGTTCGATCGTGAAGTGCAGCGCTCGAATTTCCGACGCGTTGAGCGGTCGCTGCTTGCCGAGCCAACCCGCGAAATAACGGTCCTCACGGATGAATTCCGTTTGATCGGGAATCGGAAACGAAGCCGCTCGCGTATACAGACCTTTATTCAACAGCATTTCGACAGCCTTTTGGAACAGCGCCCGATAATCGTCGTACGCCCGGTATAAGAAGTCAAGGACATCGCCGCGCGCCGATTCCCCGATCGCATGAGGCACCGTGCGCAGCCCGAGCTTTGCCATGCCGTAAGTATAGTGCAAAATAAAGACGTCGGAAAATAACGGGGGCGCCTCGACGTTCCTGTCCTTCTCCGAAAAGGCTTCCGGAAACGGATATTGCTCCTTCCGATAAATCGATCGAATGTCCTCCACGTACCGTACGCTCATCTCGAGCGCAGTCTGAATCAAGGCCCGTACGTCCGGATCTCGGCAGCCGGCGAGCATCGGCTGTTTCACTTGGATCAAGAGGGACTCGATCATGTAGAGTTCCCAGAGCACGGCTACCTCCGCCGCAGTTAAGCGAGCCTTCTCTATTGTGCTAGTCGCCATGGTTAATCCCTCCTATTCGCTGGATCGTTCCGCTTCCACACGTCCCTTGCGGTTTATTTTTTCACTGAACGCCCTTTCTTAGCGCCGAGAATTTTTGGAGCGGGAATAGAAAGCCCCGCGTTCGTTCGCGAACGCGGGGCTTTCCGAAGATAACGCTTATTTCATATTGACGAATTGCAGCTCGAGCGGCAAGTCGGCGCCGCGCAGCAAGGCGATGACGGCCTGCAAATCGTCTTTGCTCTTGCCGGTGACGCGTAGCTGGTCGCCTTGGATCTGCGACTTTACCTTCAGTTTCGAATCCCGAATCAAGATGTTCATCTTCTTGGCGTCTTCTTGCCCGATGCCTTGTTTAAGCTTAATCGTCTGCCGCACGGTGCCGCCCGATGCCGGCTCGATTTTGCCGTAATCCATATTTTTAATGGATATGCCGCGCTTGACCATCTTGCTCTGCAAAATATCGATGACGCTCTTTAACTTATACTCGTCGTCGGAGACGAGGACGAGGGCGTCCTTTTCCAACTTAATTTCGCTCTTGCTGCCCTTAAAGTCGAATCGCGTGGCGATTTCCTTCTCGGCCTGCGTGACCGCGTTCTGCAGCTCCTGCATGTCCACCTTCGAGACGATGTCGAACGAATATTCGGATGCCATTCCCGCGCCAACCCCTTCCAATAAGTAAAAATCGATAGCATTAAGTATATCAAAAGTCGGCGGCCGGTGCCAAAACACGGAAAAAGGAGCGTCCGCCAAGGCGAACGCTCCTTCTGAAGTTCCCTCATTACGAGCGGCTGCGCGCCGGGTCCCGGAACATGTCTAAAATCCCGAGCACGATATGCGCAAGACCGAAGCCGAAGATGCCGTACCCCCATGCGTCCGGTGTAAGATACCAACCTAGCAGGCTGACGACGACCCCGAGTCCCGTTACGATCCAACTGATGGTCATGGATATCCCTCGCTTCGCTGTGGAATGCTTTCCATCCTTGCTACCGTTAGGATACCCAGTCCATAGGGCGTTATTCGGCGGCGCCCGACGTCGAAGCCGCGGCCGGAATCGGAACCAGCTCGAATTGGAACTTGCGGGGGTTCGGCTCCTCGCCCATGTCGATCGGCACGCCGTTCACCGCGAGCTGCACCGCGTTGGCGCGTCCGATGTTCAAATAGACGGGATGATCGAACTCGCCGGTGTAGACGTCCCCTTGCTTCATGCCGCCCTGGTGCAAGTATTTCGACTTCGAATCGGCATGCGTGACGCCGACCCAAGCCTCCGAGCCGACGACCTTGATTTCGAGCGACACCTTGTCGGCGTTCTTGACCGTAAACCGTTCGACCTGATGGCTGCTGTATTGGAACTTCTCGACGAACGCGACGTCGGGCTTCGGCGGCTCCGGGACCGGGGCCGGCTCGGGCTCCGGTTCGGGCTCTGGTTCCGCCGTGCCGACGTCCTCGGTCGGCAGCGTGCCTTGCTCCGCCGCGGAGCTGTCCGTGATCGGCTCGTTCGGCAGCACGTTCCCCCGGGATTCCCAATTCGAGTATAAGTAATAGTAAACGACGCCGATAATCAAGATCGGGAACGCGATCATTAACAGCGCGGACGCCCATTTGCCGACGCGCTCCGGCGGATTGACGGCGCTGCGGCGGGCCATTCGGATCGGTTCCGTCGAAGGCTCGGGGTCCGCGGACGGGATGACGTGCGCATACAACCGGAACACTTCGTCGGGTTCGAGTCCGACCGCTTCGGAATATTGCTTAATGAAAGCGCGGACATAGAACGTTCCCGGCAAAATGTCGTATTTCCCTTCCTCGATGGCCTCCAAGTACCGTTTGCGAATTTTCGTCGTCTCTTGCAGCTGATCCAAACTGAGGTTCTTCTCCGTGCGCGCTTTCCGAAGCAATTGCCCGAGGTCGGACACGTCAGTCACCTCCAAAAATTTTAAAAGCCCTCGTAGTTGGCCGTGAATGTCTCGTACGAAATCTCTTCGTCGGGCGTGTTTCTCAACTCAATAATGTAATCGAACTTTTGATGATCGAAGCCCGACTCCTTCACGAAGATGTCCGGATGCTCGACCACTTTCGTAGACGGCATTTCCATGATTTCCTGAAGCAGCGAATAGTGTTTCTCGTTCGAACGGATCGTACTGACGATGCCGTCGATAATAAAGACATTGTTCGGATGGAGCTCGTCCTCCGACAGCTGGCTTCGCACCGTCTGACGCAGCAGCGTCGACGATACGAACGTCCACCGCTTGTTCGCGCATACGCTTCCCGCGATGATGGATTCGGTTTTGCCTACCCGCGGCATCCCCCGCAGACCGATCACCTGATTGCCTTCCCGTTTAAACACCTCGCCGAGAAAGTCGACGAGCAGCCCTAACTCGTCCCTCGTAAACCGGAACGTCTTGCGGTCGTCCGAATCCCGTTCGATGTAACGGCCGTGCCGGACCGCCAAGATGTCTACGAGCTTCGGCGCCCGTAAGGCGGTCAGGGTGATGTTGTCCACCTTTTTTAACATCTTGCCCATAATTTCGATTTTTTCGTCGTCGTCCGTCTGCAGCAGCATGCCCCGCGTCTTGTCCTCTACGCCGTTGATCGTAATGATATTGATTTCGAGCATCCCCATCAACGAAGCGATGTCGCCGAGCAGTCCCGGCCGGTTCTTATGTATCTTGTATTCCATATACCATTGTTTCTGGTCCAATATCCTTCACTCCATCCCAAAATGCAAGAAAAACCGCGTATTTCGATTATATTCTACAAAATTCAAGCCATTCCTGCCCCATACCGAAAAAAAGCGAGAAAAGCCCCTCGCGGAAGCGCTCGATCGGAATCGAGCGTCCTCCGGAACGGGGCTGCGAAGCGGCTGGCGGAATTAGTCGACCAACTTCATCATCAGGCCGGCCATGACCTTCTTTTCGTTCTCGTCGCTGACCGCCCAAAGCTCCTTAAGCACTCGCTCTTCGTCGTTCTTCGGGTCGACTTTCGTCGCGAGGAAGTCGCCGATGTCCTTCGCCAAATTTTGGATCGTGGAGTCGTTCATGCCGGCCGCGCGCGCGTTCTGTACGCGCTCGCCCAAAAACTGCTTCCATTTATCGTACGTGCTGAGTACCGTCGTCGTCATGATTGTTGTTCCTCCTCCGGGAATCGTGATGGATTGCGACCATCTCTAATATTCGCGGAAAGCGGGAACGTTATGCATGGCGGCCGTCGGCGCCTTCGATCAGGTTAGCCAGCCGCCGTTCGGCGAAATGATTTGGCCGTTAATATAACCGGATTCCGGCAATGCCAAAAAATACACGAGCGACGCGATCTCCTCCGGCAGGGCGAAGCGTCCCGCCGGGATTTCGCCCGCGATGGCCTCTTTCTCCGCGGCGTCGAATTCGTTCATCATCGACGTCTCGACCGGCCCCGGCGCGACCGCGTTCACCGTAATGCCGGACGGGGCGAGCTCTTTCGCAAGCGCCTTGGTGAACGCGTTCATGCCGCCCTTCGCGGTGGAGTACACCACTTCGCAGGAAGCGCCGGCGATGCCCCACACGGACGATACGTTAATGATGCGGCCGTATTTTTGGCTGACCATGTGCGGCATGAACGTCTGGGTCGTAAGGAACATGCCCTTCAGGTTAATGTCCATCACGCGGTCCCAGTCGTCCTCGGTGACGTCCGACAGCATGCCGTAATGGGAGATGCCGGCATTGTTCACCAGAATGTCGGGCACCATGCCGTGCTTATGCAGTTTTTCTTGCATCCGTTCGATTTGATCCCTGCTACGTAAATCGGCGGTGGCGGTTAACACCTGGGCGCCGTGGCGCAGGCAGCGCCGAGCCGTGTCGTTGGCCGACTCGTGCTGCTCCAAATAATGAATCGCCACCTTCATGCCGACGGTCGCGAACCGTTCGGCGATCGCCGCGCCGATGCCGCGGCTTCCCCCCGTCACAAGGACGGTCGTATCCCTGATGGACTTGTTCATCCGGCTTTCGATCACTCGCTCCTGACGATACAGACGGCTAGCTGCTCCCAATCGAAATGCTCGTGCAACCGCGCTTTCACTTCGTCGATAGTTATTTGCTCGTATAATTCTAACACATCGAACACGTTCGTGCCTCTAAAGCGATGCTTCGTAAATTCGCCCGCGATCGCTTCCGGCGAGTTCAGCATGCGATAGAAACCGCCGATTTTTTTGCGGCGGGTCCGCTCGAACAGCAGCTCGGGAATGCCGGCGGCGCGCCACGCTTCCACCTCGTTGCGCACCCGTTCGATCAAGGCGTCGGGGTCCCGCGTGTCGCCGCCGATGACGGAGAACGCATACTGCTCGCCGGCGTTGTATTCGGCGCCGAAGCTGTCGGTAATGAGGCGCTCGTCGTAAAGCGCCTGATACAGCTTCGAGCTCGGGCTGAACAGCATGTCGAACAGCAGCTTCGTCGACAGCTCGCGCCGAAGCAGCTCCGCGCCCTCGTACCCGACCTTCGTCTCCTTGATGCCGAATAAACATTTCGGGATCGACACGGGAAGCTGCACGACATGCCGCTTCACCTTCACGCCGGCCGGCTCAGGGTCGAACAGGCGATGAATTTGCCCCTGCGGCTCGAACGTCTTGCCCGCTTGATTTTCCCTGACCAGCTCGATCATCTCTTCGGGGTCCACGCCGCCGACGATGAACACCGACATGTTTTGCGGGTGGTAAAACGTGCGATAACAACGATATAACGTATCTTTATCGATTTCGGCGATCGATTCGATCGTGCCCGCGATGTCGATATGCACCGGATGTCTTTCGTACATGGCGGCGATTAAGCCAAAGTAGACGCGCCAGTCCGGCTGATCGGCGTACATTTTAATTTCTTGGCCGATGATCCCCTTTTCCTTCTCGACGTTCTCGTCGGTGAAGTGAGGATTTTGCACGAAATTCAGCAAGGTCGTTACATTGTCGCGGATCCGATCCGTCGCCGAAAACAAATACACCGTTCGATCGAAGCTCGTATACGCATTGGCGGACGCCCCGTTCGAGGCGAACTTCGCGAACACGTCGCCCTCCGGTTCCTCGAACATCTTATGCTCGAGGAAATGCGCGATGCCGTCCGGGACGCGGACCGGCGGCTCGTCTCCGACCGCGAAACGGTTGTCGATGGAGCCGTACCGGGTCGAGAACGTAGCGTACGTCTTGGAGAAGCCTTCCTTCGGTAAAACATACACGGCAAGTCCGTTGTCGAGCGTCGCGGAATAGACGGTTTCCTTCACCTTCGGGTACTGTTGTTTCTGGATCATCGCTTAGTCCTCCTTCCGATCGCGCAGGAAGTACACGGTGTCGAGCTCGACCTGCTGCGCGAACGCTGCGATGCTGGGCACGTCGACGTGCTCGATTTCCTCGAGCAGCGCCTCGGCCGTCCGCTCCTTGCCCGACAAGACGGTGTTGAAGTCATACCCGATCATCTCGTAGGCGCTGTCGTTCATCTCGCGCAAGTGATTGGAAATCATCGCCTTCGTCTGGCTCATCTCGAGCTCCGAGATGTCGCCGGCGCGCATCGCGTCAAGCTGCTTCTTGATGATCTCGACCGCGCGCTCGTATTTATCGATCTCGATCCCCGATTGAATCGTCAGAATGCCTTTGTGGCCGTCCAGGCGGGAAGCCGCGTAATACGCCAGACTTTCCTTCTCCCGTACGTTCAAGAACAGCTTGGAGTGCGGAAAGCTGCCGAGAATGCCGTTGTAGACAAGCGCCGTAGCGTAATTCGGTTCCGCGTACGTCGCCGGCGTCCGGATGCCCATGTTCAGCTTGCCTTGTCCGACGTCCATCCGCTCCACGACGGTCCGCACCTCGTCGACCTTGCGAATCTGCCGCGAAGAGGCATAGGCGGTCGGCGCGTCCGCGCCGCGAACCGCGAACGCATCGGCGACGAGACGCTTTACCTCGTCGATGCTCGTGTTGCCGACGACGTAGACGTCGATCGGCGCCTCGCTCAGCCATCGCTGATAAGCTTCGTACAACCCCTCGGGCGTAATGCGCTCGAGATCCTCCTTTTGTCCGAGCGGATGAAGCCGATACGGCTCGTCCTTGCACATCTCCTCGATGCAACGCTCGGCGGCGTAACGGCCCTTATCGTTGACGATCGCTTCCAGCTTCTTCTGTACCGTATGTTTTTCCGCTTCGACGTAGGAAGACAAAAAGCGGCCTTGCTCCAAAGCCGGCTTCGTGAGCGTCTCTCCGAGGAAGGCGATGCCGCGCTGGAGCAACGGCTCCCCGCCCGCGGCGAATTCGTTCTGTATGACGTCCATGCGGAAGTTGACGATTTGATAGTCGCCGCGTTTATAAATATCGAAACCGAAGCCCGCGCCGTACAGATCGTCGAGCGCTTCCCGGAACGATTTCGTCTCCGGATAGGATGCGTTGCCGCGGCGCAGCACGAACGGCGTCAGCGCCACCGACGTCACCGTCGAGGGCTGCAGCTCGGCGCCGACGAAGACGGACACCGCCGTCGTCTTGAACCGATCGGTGGGGAGCACATGCAAGCGAATGCCGCCTACGGCATCGCGTTCAAAGCGGGTCGTTCCCATGGGGCGGAAACTCCTTCCATTTCGGTAGTCTTCCGTTATTATAAGTAAAACGTCTTTCGAAGTACAATCAGGGGCGGAAAAGGAAAAGAAGCAACCGTCTCGGTCACTTCTTCCTCGGTGCTCTTCCGGAAGTGTATGTCTTACCGGCAGAAAATATGTCTTCCGATTTTCTTATACTGCGGCCGCGACCAAATCCACTTCGACGTAGCGGTGACCGGGTTAAAGTAATATAGGCAGCCGTCGGACGGGTCCCAGCCGTTCAGCGCGTCCTGCACCGCCTTCATCGCGCTTTCGTTCGGCGTCAGCCATATTTGGCCGTCGGCGACGGCCGTGAAGGCGCCCGGCTGGAAGATGACGCCGGACGGCGTATTCGGGAAGCTTCCGCTGTCGACCCGGTTCAAGATGACCGCGGCTACGGCGACCTGCCCTTCGTACGGCTCGCCTCTCGCTTCTCCGTATACGGCGTTCGCCATCATCTTTAGGTCATTGCTGGAGTAGCCGCGATGCGAGGACGGCGAGATCGTCTTCGCGGCGCCCGCGCCTGTCGTCTTCGGCTTCGTCGCGGCCGCGCCGCCGCCCTGCCCTGCCGTCTCGGCCCCCGGCCTCCATTTTTTCGTTGCGTTGTACAGCTTTAGCTTTGTAGCGGAGCCGACGATGCCGTCCGCTTTCATGCCGAATTTCGATTGGAACGACTTGACGGACGTCAACGTCTTGTACCCGAAGTCGCCGTCGATCGCTCCCTTGTAGTACCCCAGATACTTGAGCCGGCCTTGCAGCTCCCGAACGTCTTGCCCGACGGCGCCGTATTTTAACGTCGTATTGCTGAACGCTTCCTCCGCTTCGCCGGCGCCGCGCTGCTGCTTCGCTTGGAAGGCGAAGGTCAGCCCGACGACGAGGCAGAGCGTAACCAAGATCAGTCGAGTTCGCATGCCTTGTTCAACCTTTCTCTGCATAAGATGTTGCGCGATTCCTTATGTAGTATGAGGAAGGTGAATTTGTTCTATGCGTACCCCGATGACTTAGGAGCTTAGCCGACCGCCTTGATACTGCTCGTAGGACATGAGCACCTCGCGCGGCTTGCTCCCTTCGTAGGGACCGACGACGCCTTTGGCTTCCATCTGGTCGATCAGCCTCGCTGCGCGCGTATAGCCGATGCGCATCCGCCGTTGCAACAGAGAGACGGACGCTTGCTTCGCCTCGAGCACGATGACGACCGCCTGGTCGAACAGCTCGTCCAGCTGGTCGTCCCCCCCGTCTTCGCTTTCCTGAATTTCGGGGACGAGCTCCTCGCGGTATTGCGCCTGCTCCTGATCTCTGCAGAACGTAACGACGGCCTCGACTTCGTTGTCGGACAAGAACGCGCCTTGGACGCGCACCGCCTTCGATGCGCCGACCGGCACGAAGAGCATGTCTCCGCGGCCGAGCAGCTTCTCCGCTCCGGCCATATCGAGAATCGTCCGAGAATCGACTTGGGACGATACCCCGAACGCGATACGCGACGGAATGTTCGCTTTGATGACGCCCGTGATGACGTCGACGGACGGACGCTGCGTGGCGATAATGAGATGGATGCCCGCCGCCCGCGCCATCTGCGCGAGCCGCGTGATGGCATCCTCGACGTCGCCGGCGGCCACCATCATCAGGTCCGCCAGCTCGTCCACGATCACGACGATATACGGGAGCGGCGTTTCGCCCTTTTCGATCAATTGGGCGTTATAGCCCTCGATATTCCGCGTCGCCGATTTCGAGAACGCTTCGTATCGCTTCTCCATCTCGACGACGATCTTCTTCAGCGCCAGCGACGCGCGGCGCGGGTCCGTGACGACCGGCGCAAGCAGATGCGGTATGCCGTTGTACACGTTCAATTCGACCATCTTCGGGTCGATCATCAAAAACTTGACTTCGTCCGGCTTCGCCTTGTACAGCACGCTCGTGATGATGCCGTTAATGCATACCGACTTGCCCGAGCCGGTCGCTCCCGCGACGAGCAAGTGCGGCATCTTCGCCAGATTGGCGACGATCGGCTGTCCGGAGATGTCCCGGCCGAGCGCGATGGTAAGGCGAGCGTCGGATTCATGGAACGCCGACGTCTCCATCACTTCGCGCAGCGTCACGATAGACACCTCGGTGTTCGGCACCTCGATGCCGATCGCCGACTTGCCCGGAATCGGCGCCTCCATTCGAATATCCTTCGCGGCGAGGGCGAGGGCGATATCGTCCGTCAAGTTGACGATTCGGCTCACCTTCACGCCGACGTCCGGCTGAATTTCGTAACGGGTAACGGCCGGCCCGCGGACGACCTGCAGCACCTTCGCCCGCACCCCGAAGCTCTCGAGCGTCGACTCCAGCTTCCGCGCGTTCTCCCGGGCGACCGTATCCGCCGATTCGCCGCTCTTGCCGCCGCCCGGCCTTGAAAGCAAATGGAACGGGGGAAGAATATACGGCTTCGGAGGTACTGCCGGCGCGGCCGGCATCGACGGGATGCGCTCGCCGTCGCGCTCCAAGGCTCCGACGCTGCCCGCCGCCGGCTTCGAGGCGTCCGGCTCGTCGCCGAACGGCGCCGCCTCGGCTTCGAATCGCTCCGGTACGGGCGGCTCCGCGACGACGCGCTGCACGGACTCTCTTACCTGATCCAAGAAGTCGACGTATACCGGCTCATGACGCTCCGGCGGCTCGCTAGGGCTTGCCGCCTCCGCCCCGAGAGCGTCGACTTCGTGCGCCGGCGCTCTGACGCCGGCATCCGCGCGGTAGACGACTTCCTCCCGTGGCGGTTCGGAAGCGGACGCGTCCGCCGGCGCGGAGTCGGATTCGAGGTCGGCATCCGAAGGCGCCGGCGCTTCGTCCTTCCCGAACCCGGACAGCTTGTGAAACCACGTCTTCTTCGGCGGCTTGTCCGGCTTCCAATTCTCCTCGTCGAATTCGTCGTCGAGCGGTACGCTCGCCTTCGCCGGCTTCGCTCTCCGCTTCGTGACGGCCCCGCCGCCGCCGGCGGTTCCGCTCCCCCGTTCGTATAGAAGCTGGAACGTCTCCTTCGTCGTATGGCCGAGGCGACCGAGCACGCGGGCGAAAAACCGACGAACGGCTCCCATGATTTGTACATAAGACCATCCCGTGAAGAGCAGCACCCCGATGACATACAAAGCGAATTCGATCAGCGTCGCGCCGTTATGGCCGAACAGCCAATACAGCGCGGCGAACACGACGGCGCCGATCATGCCGCCGCCCGCGTTCGCCGTAAACTCCAATCCTCCGCCGGTAATATGGCCGCGCAGTCGTTCGACGGTTTGTTCGATAATCCAGTACGGGGCATATCCGCCCTGGGGCATCAGCTCATGAAATAACGTCTTGTGCGAGCTGACCATCCACCCGAGCAAAAACAACGTAACGCCGGTCGCCTTCACCGACCAACCGCTCGGCCACGACCGTCGGATCATGAAATGATATACGGCTATAAACATAAAAAGCACCGGAATGACGGGCTCGAGATTGCCGACCGCGATGCGGAACAAGAACGCGATCGATTTCCCGACGGAGCCTTCCCGCGCCAAAGCGATGACGGAAAACAGCAGCAGCAGAATGCCGTATAATTCGAATTTTAAATTGGAGGATAATGGCTTTTTGCCTTTTTTCCTAGATTTCCCCAACAAAAACACCCCCAGAGGAACATTATAGCATAGTTCCCCTGAGGTTTCGAACGTATGTTCAGCGGGGCACGACGATAATCGCGCCAGGCGCGTACGCCGGATTGAGATAATCTTCCGCTCTCGGCGAGATGAGCCGAACGACCCGGGCTCTGCCGTGATCGAGCGGCTCGACCTGCAGCGTCATATCGCCGAACACGATTTCTTCGGGCGCCTTCAAGTCTTCGAGCCCTTCCAGTACGCGCTCCAGCGGCAATGCCGTGTAAAGAATCAATGCTCCACCCTCCCCGCGGCGACAAGCCCTCCTTCGCCGGCGGCGGCTTTCAGCGCCTTTTGTTCCTCGATGCGGCGCTGCAGCTCGCGGATCGCGTCGCCGAGCCCGCCGACGGCGTTGATCAAGCCGTAGTTCACCGCTTCGGAGCCGATCACCGTCGTGCCGATGTCCCGGGTCAGCTCGCCGGTCTTAAACATCAGTTCTTTGAGCTTCTCCTCGGACACGGTCGAATGCGATACGATGAAGCGAAGCACGCGATCCTGCATTTTCTCCAAATATTCGAAGGTTTGCGGGACGCTGATGACGAGCCCGTTCAGCCGGATCGGATGAATCGTCATTGTCGCGCTTTCCGCGATGAACGAGTAGTCCGAGCTGACGGCGATCGGCACCCCGATCGAGTGCCCCCCGCCCAGTACGATCGTTACGGTCGGCTTCGAGAGCGACGCGATCATCTCGGCGATGGCGAGGCCGGCTTCGACGTCCCCGCCGACCGTATTCAAAATGATGAGAATGCCTTCGATCTTCGAATTTTGCTCCGCGGCGACGAGCTGCGGGATCAGATGCTCGTATTTCGTCGTTTTGTTTTGCGGGGGTAGCACGACATGACCTTCGACTTGACCGATGATCGTCATGCAAAAAATATTCGATTGCTCGCTCGTAGGCGGGTTCGGGTTTCCTAAGGCCGTTATGTTCTCTGCGACCGTGCTCTTCCGTTCTCCGAACGGCTCCGGCTGCTCCGCTTTATTCGTCTTCATCTCGTACCGTTCCATGTAAAGCCCTCCATTCGAAATGAGGAAACGAGTCCGTCATAGTATGAAGGTGGAAGCGCGAATCTATACAAGAAAACGGACGCCCTTCCGCGCGGGGCGGTCGGGCGTCCGTCTTGGGTGACGAAGCGTCGGTGCGTCGTTACACTTCCATGATGATCGGCAAAATCATCGGTCTTCTTCTGGTTTGTTCATATAGGAATCGCCCGAGCGCGTCTCTGACCTGCGTCTTCAACGAAGCCCATTCGTTCACGTTCTCGCCCATAAGCCGGGCCAGCGTATTCGATACGATCTTGTTGGCTTCCTCGAGCAGCCCTTCGGATTCGCGCACGTACACGAAGCCGCGGGAAATAATGTCCGGACCGGAAATAATTTTCCCTTCCTGCTTGCTGAGCGTCACGACGACGACGAGGATGCCGTCTTGGGACAGCAGCTTGCGGTCTCGAAGCACGATATTGCCTACGTCGCCTACGCCGAGGCCGTCGATCAGCACGTTCCCCGCCGGAATTTTGCTGCCGCGGCGCGCCGTGCCGTTCTGAATTTCCACCGTGTCGCCGATATCGAGGATGAAGATGTTTTCCCGTTCGATGCCGACGGTCACCGCGAGGTTCGAATGCTGCTTGAGCATCCGATATTCGCCGTGGATCGGAATGAAGTACTTCGGCTTCATCATGTTCAGCATCAGCTTCAGCTCTTCTTGGCTGCCGTGGCCGGAGACGTGGACGCCCGTAATCGTGCCCGGGCCGTAAATGACGTTCGCGCCGAGCCGGAACAGCTCGTCCACCGTCCGTCCGACGTACCGCTCGTTGCCCGGAATCGGGGTCGCCGCGATGATGACCGTGTCGCCGGGCAGAATGTCGAGCTTCTTATGCGTCGACCGCGCCATCCGCGTTAAAGCCGACATCGGCTCGCCCTGGCTTCCCGTCGACAAAATGACGACCTGGTCGGCCGGGAGCTTGTTCACTTCCTCGGGCTCGATCAGCATGCCGTCCGGAATGTCGAGATAGCCGAGCTCATGAGCGATCGTCACGACGTTCACCATGCTGCGGCCGATGACCGTCACCTTCCGGTTCGTCAGCGCCGCCGCCTCGAACACTTGCTGCACGCGGTGAATATTCGACGCGAACGTCGCGACGACGACGCGCTGCGTCGCGCGCCGGAACACCTCGACCAGCTCCTCGCCGACCGACTTCTCCGACGGCGTAAAGCCGGAGCGCTCCGCGTTCGTGCTCTCGGACAGCAGGCACAAGACGCCCTTGCTGCCGAGCTCCGCCATCTTGTGAAGATCGGCGAACTGTTGATTCACCGGCGTAAAGTCGAATTTGAAATCCCCCGTATGCACGATGACGCCTTCGGGCGTGTCGAGCGCGACGCCGACCGAATCCGGAATGCTGTGGTTCGTCCGAAAGAACGAAGCCGTCATCGTTCCGAGCGGCAATACGGTTTCGGGAGTAATCAAGACGCGCTTCGTCTCCCCGAGCAAATTCGCTTCCTTCAGCTTGTTTTCGATGAGGCCCAGCGTCAGCTTCGTGCCGTAGACCGGCACGTTCAGATGCTTCAACACGTAAGGCAGCCCGCCGATGTGATCCTCGTGGCCGTGCGTGACGATAATGCCCCGCACCTTCTCCCGGTTTTCGGTCAAATACGAGATGTCCGGAATGACGACGTCGATCCCGAGCATGTCCTCTTCCGGAAATTTCAGGCCGGCGTCGATGACGACGATATCGTTGGCATACTGTACGACATACATATTTTTGCCAATTTCGCCCACGCCGCCAAGGGCAAAAATGGTCACTTTCTCTGTGCTTTTCTTAGACAACAAGGTAACCTCCTCTAATGTTTTGGCGACGATCTATATGAATACAAACCATGCCGAACAAGTCACTTATCGCCCATTATACATGAACGAATTGTTCCAATACAAGTCGCGCGCGACCCGCGCATGCACGCGACGGTATTTCTAGAATGTCCACGGAAAAAGAAACGATGCCCGTCTCGCGCCGTTCCCGGTCGGGAAAAAAGCGCAAAGCGGGCATCGAAATTTCAGGCTTCTTTGTAAGAGGCTACCAGCGCGTCGATGAACGACGCCTCCTCCGGCGTGACGTCGACGAGCGGCAAGCGAACCCCGCCGCAGTCGAGGCCGTTCGACTTCAGCGCATATTTCACGGGCACCGGATTCGGCACGCGATGCGGACAGAAGAACATGCCTTTATACATCGGCATGAGCCGCAGGTGCAGCTGCGCGGCGCGCGCCGTGTCGCCTGACACGTACGCCTCGATGAGCGATTTCATGAGTCCGCCGACGAGGTGGCTCGTCACGCTGACGATGCCGTGACCGCCGATCGCCAGCACCGGCAGCGTCAAGCTGTCGTCGCCGCTGTACAGGCGAAAGCCCTCGGGCGCCTCCGCCAAGATCGCGGACATCTGATCGAGATCGCCGCTCGATTCCTTGACGGCGACGATATTCGGCGTGCGCGCCAACTCGAGCATTGTCTTCGCCTCGATATTAATGCCGGTGCGCGACGGAATATTATAAATCATGACGGGCAAGCTCGTCGCCGCCGCGACCGCGCGGAAGTGAGCGATCAGCCCTTCTTGGGACGTACGGCTATAATAAGGAGAGACGAGCATAATGCCGTCCACGCCGAGCTTCTCCGCTTCTTGCGTCAGATGGATCGAATGCGACGTATCGTTCGAGCCCGTGCCCGCGATCACTTTCGCTCGTCCGTTCGCGCGCCTCACGACGAACGCGATCAGCGCGAGCTTCTCCTCGTCGCTTAGCGTCGGGGACTCCCCCGTCGTCCCGGCCACGACCAGACCGTCCGAGCGCTGCTTCTCGATCAATTCGTCGACGAGCCGACCTGTCCGTTCCCAATCGATCTTCAGGTTATCGTCGAAGGGGGTTACCATTGCCGTTAACAATCTACCGAAATCCACTTTCGTTCCTCCCCGCCGTCAGCCGTCCGGCTTGTCGCGCGTTGCTTCAATTGTTCCTTATCATACGAAGGATCGGGAATGATGTCAATTTAAATTAGGCATGAAGCTTGAATTTCCGGTGCAGCGCGTTGACGGCCTTCGCGGTGTCCTCGGATCGAACGAGCACCCAGATCGTCGTATTGGAGTCGGCCGACTGCAGGATGCCTACGCCCTCCTCCGTCAACGCTTCGATAATCGTCGCCATGACGCCCGGCACGCCGTTCATGCCGCCGCCGATGACGGAAACCTTCGTACAATTTTTGACGACGTTCGGTTCGTAGCCGAGCTGCTTCAACAAGGCGGCGGCCCGATCCGATTCGGATTCGTACACCGTGTAGGCGACGCCGGACGGATTCACGTTGATTAAGTCGACGCTGATGCCGTGAGCGGCCATCGATTTAAAGACGCGTAATTGAAGGTCGTATTGGCCCTCTTCGGCAAATACTTGAATTTGCGACACGTTCGTCGAATGCGCGATGCCGGTAATGAGCCGATCCGGCGCCATCCCCCGGCTTCGGAGCGCCGATTGTCCGGCGACGAGCGTGCCGACGCCGTCGGAAAACGTGGAACGGATGCGAACCGGGATATCCGCGTCCATCGCGGCTTCCACGGCCCTCGGGTGGATTACCTTCGCGCCGTTGTTCGCCATATTGCATATCTCCAAATAACTGACTTGCTCGAGCGGCTTCGCGTCCCCGACGATGCGGGGATCCGCCGTCAACACGCCTTCGACGTCCGTAAAGATATCGACGTACTCGGCCCCGAGCGCGGCCCCGAGCGCCGTCGCGGACGTATCGCTGCCCCCGCGGCCCAAGGTCGTCACGTCGCCGCTCGGCGCGACCCCCTGAAAGCCGGTCACGACGGCGACCTTGCCCTCGCGAAGCAAGGACAGAAGCCGATCCGTCCGGATGCCGGTAATGCGCGCATTGCCGTGATCGGCCGTCGTCTCGATGCCCGCCTGACCTCCGGTGAGCGCGCTCGCGTCGATGCCGCGGGATTGCAGCATCGCGCACAGCGTCGCGGCGGAGATCGTCTCGCCGCAGGACATCAATAAATCCCGTTCTCGCTTGCCCAGCATGCCGCCGTTCTCGTCGATCAAGCCGAGCAGAGTATCCGTCGCATACGGTTCGCCACGCCGCCCCATCGCCGACACGACGACGACGAGCGCGTATTTCTCGTCCAGCGCGCGCCGGATATGCTTGATCGCGTGTTCCCTCGCTTCGGGCGTGGAAAGGGACGTGCCTCCGAATTTCTGTACCAGGATTCGCAACGCAGTACCTCCCTGTCGATGCTTCGTTGATCGGTCCGATGGCGGCGCCGATATTTTACTGCATTAATTATTAATTCGATCAAGAATATTGAAAACGCTCGATGATCATCGGTTGCAGCTGTTTCCCTTGCAGCGCGGCCTCGCACGTCTCCATGATCAGATCCATTCGAGCGACGAGCGAGTTCGGCTTCGATTGCGGCGCGTCTTGCCCGAACGGGACGAAGTAAATGTTTTTCGTGATGAGAAGTTTCGCAATATTCGCGCTGTTCAGGCCCAGACCGTCGTTCGTCGAAATCGCCAGCACCAGCGGACGTCCGTTGCGCATTTGCGCCTTGGCCGCCATCAGCACGGGGCTTTCCGTCATCGCGTTCGCTAACTTGCTGGTCGTGTTGCCCGTGCAGGGCGCGATCGCCATCACGTCGAGGAGCTTGGAGGGTCCGAGCGGTTCCGCGTCGACAATCGAGGAAATGATATCATTTCCGGTAATCTCTTTCAACTGCTTCTGCCAGTCCGCCGCCTTGCCGAAGCGCGTATCCGTCATCGCCACCGAGTTCGAGATGATCGGCACGACGTTCGCTCCGGCGTCGACGAATCTTTTGATCTGCGGCATCACTTCCTCCAGCGTGCAATGGGAGCCCGTCAACGCGTATCCGACCGTGATTCCTTTCCAATTCATGCTTCATTCCCCCGTTTCGCGGAATCTTCCATAATGAGCTGGCTTACGACCGATGCGATGATGCGGCCCGCCGTCTTCGGCGCGACGATGCCCGGCAGCCCCGGCGCCAGCATCGCTTTTACGCCTCTGCGTTCGGCGAACCGAAAATCCGTGCCCCCCGGCTTCGAAGCGAGATCGATAATGACCGCGCGCGGCGGCAGCGCCGCGATGACGCTGGCCGTGACGATCGGGGAGGGGACGGTGTTAAAGAGGAGATCGGCGCCGACGACCTTGCTTTGCAGCTGCGCGGTGTGGAACGGCTCGAAGCCCATCTCGTAGGCGCGGGCGTAATGCTCTTCCCGCCGCACGCCGACAAGCACCTTCGCGCCGAGCCCCTGCAGCGCTCGCGCCATCGTCATGCCGGTGCGACCGAACCCGAGGACGACCGCCGTTGACCCGTGGATCGTAATGTCCGTATGCTGCATCGCGAGCATGAGTGCGCCTTCCGCCGTCGGAATCGAGTTATAGATCGCGACGTCGTCGCGTTCGAGCAATTCGACTAAGGCGATCCCGTGCTGCTCGCACAAATTTCGTAAGTACGGCTTCGCCATGCCGGCGTACACTTTGGCGTGTTTCGGCAGCCGGCCGAGGCATTCGGACGTTAAGCGCAGCTCCTTGGAAGTGAAGACGCCTTCGATCTTTCCCTCGTCGTCCGTGCCGACGACCGGCAGCAGGACGGCGTCCGCGTTCTCGAACGCTTCCTCCGTCATCTCCGCATGCGTCGCGCCGTCGAACGTTTGCTTCAAATTATCGAAGCCGATTAACGTCACGGTCGCATCCAGCTCCGTCAACCTGCGGATCACCTCCAGCTGACGGGCGTCGCCGCCGATGAAGGCAACCTGCGTTCCGGTTAGCATTGCGAACACGCTCCTTTCGGTTGCCACCAAATATAGTGCTATACTATGGCATCCGCCCAGAATTGGTTCCAAGGTGCGGGAAAGTTGTCGCCGCTGCCGCTTTCGCGAGCCCAATTTTCGTTTGGCATGGGGAACACGCGGAAAAGCCGATCGGATGTCCGATCGGCTTCGTTCGATGCATGATATGCGATTATACGCCCGTATGTCCGAACCCGCCGGCGCCTCGAACCGTCTGGTCCAATGCGCCGACCTCGGCCAGGTCGATCACGGGCACCGTCTGAAACACCATCTGCGCGATCCGCTCGCCGCGGCTCACGACGAACGGCTCCGCGCCGAGGTTGATCAGCAGCACCTTGACCTCGCCTCGGTAATCCGCGTCGATCGTCCCGGGCGTGTTGAGCGTCGTGATGCCGTGCTTGAAGGCGAGTCCGCTCCGGGGCCGAATTTGCGCCTCCAGCCCGTTCGGCATCGAAAGCGCGAAGCCGGTCGGAATCAGCTTGCGCTCGCCCGGCGCGAGCTCGATCGGCTCGACGATCGCCGCGTGCAGGTCGTAGCCGCTTGCGCCCGCAGACATCTTGACCGGCAGCGGCACGTCCTCGTTCCCGGGCAATCGCTGAATCTCAACCTTGTAAGGCGGCTGCATACCGATCTCTCCATTTCAACAACGGTTTATCCGAACCCCCGACCATCGCCGTGGCGCACGGCCCGCCGAACATGCGGCGGGCGAGCGTCCGAACGTCGTCCATCGTGACCGATTCGATGCGGTGAATCAAGTCGTCCAGCGTGAAATGACGGCCCAGCATCAGCTCGTTTTTCCCGTTGCGGGTCATCCGGCTGCTCGTGCTCTCGAGCCCGATGATCAGGCTCCCTTTCATCTGTTCCTTGCCTTTGCGAAGCTCCTCCGGCAGCAAGCCGTTATCCCGGACGTCCTCGATTACGCCGTAGACAAGGTCCAGCACTTCCGCCGTCTGCTTCGGGGTCGTGCCCGCATAGATCGTAAATATCCCGCTGTCCGCATGCGACGTATGGTACGAATAAATCGAATACGCGAGTCCGCGCTTCTCCCGAATTTCTTGGAACAGCCGGGAGCTCATCCCTCCGCCGATCGCATTGTTCAGCAAGATCATCGTATACAGGAGCGGATCGTCCTGGGCGCAGCCCGGCATCGCGATGCACAGATGATTTTGCTCCGTCTTCTTCCGAAGGTAGTCGTGACCGCCGACGAAGGCGGGCGCCGTCATCGGCGACGCCTTGCTTGGCCGGTTTTGCTGGGCTGCCCCGCCGAAATGCCGCTCGAACAGCTCGAGCATCGAATCGCCGATGTTGCCGGCTGCGCTAATGACGATCGCGTCGCTGCCGTAATGCGTCTCGATAAAACCGCGCAGATCGTCCGCGGTCATCGCCTGCAAATTCGGCTCCGTGCCGAGGATCGGCATGCCTAGCGGATGGTCGCCGTACGCCGCCTTCGCGATTCTGTCGTGCACGATATCGTCCGGCGTATCCTCGTACATCGAAATTTCCTCGATGATGACGTTCTTCTCCTTGGCGAGTTCGTCGCTCGCCAGCTTCGAACGGAAGAACATATCCGCGAGCACGTCGACGGCGATCGGCACATGCTCGTCGAGCACCTTCGCGTAATAGCACGTATATTCTTTGGACGTGAATGCGTTGACATTCCCGCCGATGCCGTCGAACACGTCCGCGATATCTTTCGCGCTGTATCGTTCCGTCCCCTTAAACATCATGTGTTCGATGAAATGGGAAATGCCGTTATTCGTTTCCTGCTCGTTCCTCGAGCCCGTCTTGACCCAAATTCCGAAGGAGACCGAGCGGCTCGTCGGCATATTCTCGAGCACAACGCGAATTCCGTTACTAAGTTGCCTGCGTTCCACTTGTTTCCCCCCGCCTTCTCGCCCGCCTGCTGCGACAATGGTTTCTGATGATAGATATTATCAGAAACGAGGCGCCGTCTCAACATCGGGCGCCGGCGCCGGCGAGATCGTCTCGGAGACGGTCCCGAGGGCGAAGCCCTTGCGCTTCGCCTCGCGGATGATGCCTTGCAGCGCGGCGGTGGCGCTGGCCGTCGGGTGCATTAAAATCAACGAACCGGGTTCGATGCGGAGCGCGACCTTGCGGACGATCGATTCGGGCGGCGGTTCCTTCCAGTCGATCGTGTCGAGCGACCACAAGATCGTGCGGAGCCCGAGCTCGCTCGCGATGCGCACCGTGTCCGCATCGAAATCGCCGGACGGCGGCGCGAACAACGTCGCCTCGACGCCGAGCGTCTCCTTCAGCAGTTTCTGCGTATCCGCGATCTCTTGCTTCGCGGCTTCGTCCGAAAGTTGGCTGAGCGGCGTCTTGTGCCAATACGCGTGATTGGCGACCTCGTGGCCTTCGGCGGCGATGCGTTTCGCCTCCTCGGGATGGGACTTCAACCACGAACCGAGAAAGAAGAACGTCGCTTTCACGTTTTCTTCTTTGAGCGTTTGCAGCATGGCCGGCAGGTTTTCTTCCTTCCACGCGACGTTGATCATGAGCGAAACCATCGGTTTTCGCGGATTTCCTTTATAAATCGGGAGCGGTCCGAGATCGTCGAGCGTCACCTTCGCGGGAATTTCGCGGAAGACGAACGGAATCGTCTCTTTTCCCCCTTGCGCCTTCGCCGCGGCGTACGTTGCGTCGACGTTCACCTCCCGCCCGTTCAACCCGGGGATCGCCTTCCACACCGGATCCGCCTTCGCGTCGACGGGGTCGATGCGCAGCTTCGCGGCTTCCGCGACGATTCGGTCGTACAGCGCCCGTTCCTCGGCATTCAGCTTCGAAGGATCGACGGCCCCGCCCGCGCCTTCCGTTCGCTCGACCGCCGCGCCGCTCGGCTCCAGCGCGGCCAAGTGATGCGCGATCGGTCCCGCCTGATTGACCGTCAGGAACGCGAACGCGAAAAATAGGACGGCGACGCCCCCCGTTTTCCATATCCCGTTCATACCGTACCTTCCCCTCTCGTCCGTGCCGCGAGACGCCGGCCGCATCGCGCGGACAAACTCGTTCTTGTCCTAAATGTATGCAACAAAAAAAGAGACAGAACGGGATTCTGACTCTTTCCGGAAAACGGGGATTCGGTTATGTGTTTTCGTTGCGATTATTGCCCGACAGGCGTCTTGCCGTCGGTTGCCGGCTTGCCTTCGCCTACCAGGACAGCCTTGCGCGAAAGATTGACGCGGCCTTGCTGGTCGATCTCGGTCACCTTCACGGTGATCGTGTCTCCGATCGCCACGACGTCTTCCGTCTTCGCGACGCGCTCCGTAGACAGCTGAGAAATATGGACGAGCCCGTCTTTGCCCGGCAAAATTTCGACGAACGCGCCGAACTTCTCGATCCGCTTGACGGTGCCGATATAAATTTCGCCGACGACGACTTCCTTCACGATGCCCTCGATAATCGCCCGCGCGCGATCGTTCGCTTCCGCGTTCGGCGAAGCGATGAACACGCGGCCGTCTTGCTCGATATCGATTTTGACGCCGGTTTCCTCGATAATTTTGTTGATGACCTTGCCGCCCGATCCGATCACGTCCCGAATTTTGTCCGGGTTGATCTGCATAACCGTAATTTTCGGCGCATACGGCGACAGCTGCTTGCGCGGCTCGGAGATGGCTCCCATCATCTTATTTAAGATGAACATGCGGCCTTCCTTCGCTTGCGCGAGCGCCTCGCTCAAGATGTTGCGGTCGATGCCGTCGATCTTAATGTCCATCTGAATGGCGGTTACGCCTTCGGCCGTGCCTGCGACCTTAAAGTCCATATCGCCGAGATGATCTTCCATGCCTTGAATGTCCGTCAGCACCGTGTAGTGCTCGTTGTTCTTTATAAGACCCATCGCGATGCCCGCGACCGGCGCCTTGATCGGAACGCCTGCGTCCATGAGCGCCATCGTGCTCGCGCAGATGCTCGCCTGCGACGTCGAGCCGTTGGACTCGAGACATTCGGATACGAGACGAATCGTGTACGGGAACTTCTCTTCGGACGGAATGACCTTCGACAACGCGCGTTCGCCGAGCGCGCCGTGGCCGATTTCGCGTCGTCCCGGCGGGCGGAGCGGTCTCGCTTCCCCGACGGAGAACGGCGGGAAGTTGTAATGGTGCATGAACCGCTTGCGATCCTCGAGGTCGAGGCCGTCGAGAATTTGCTCGTCGCCGAGCGCTCCCAGCGTGCAGATGCTCAGCGCCTGCGTCTGGCCGCGCGTGAACAGCGCCGAACCGTGCGTCCGCGGCAAAATCGCGACATCGCAGTCGATCGGACGAATTTCGTCAATTTTCCGGCCGTCCGGGCGAACCTTGTCGACCGTGATGAGGCGGCGTACTTCTTCCTTCACGATGTCGTACAGCACTTCCTTGACGTCCTTCATCTTGTCCGCGAACTGCTCCGCGAAATGCGCGATCGTCTCTTCGTTGATCGCCGAGATGGCGTCGCCGCGCGCTTGCTTCTCCGGAATTTTCACCGCTTCGACAAGCCGCTCCGCCGCGTACGCGCGAACGCTGGCGTTCACTTCCGCGTCGACCTGATGCAGCTTGACGGCCATCTTTTCGCGGCCCGCGATCGCGACGAATTGCTCCTGCAGCGCCACGATTTTTTTAATTTCTTCGTGCCCGAACATGATCGCCTCGAGCATCACGTCCTCCGGCACCTCGTTCGCCTCGGCCTCCACCATCATGATGGCGTCCTTCGTACCGGCGACGACGACGTAAATGTCGGACTTGTCCTCTTGTTCGATCGTCGGATTAATGACGAACTGGCCGTCGACCCGACCGACCACCACGCCGCCGACCGGTCCGTTGAACGGCACGTCGGAGATGCTGAGCGCCGCGGACGTGCCGATCATCGCCGCCATCTCGGGCGAGCAATCCTGATCTACGCTCATGACGAGCGCGACGATCTGGACGTCGTTCCGGAAGCCCTCCGGGAACAACGGGCGGATCGGGCGGTCCGTCAGACGGCTGGCGAGAATCGCCTTTTCGCTGGGACGTCCTTCGCGCTTAATAAAGCCCCCGGGAATTTTGCCGACGGCATACAGCCGTTCCTCGTAATTCACCGTAAGCGGGAAAAAGTCGAGATCCTTCGGCTCCGAAGATGCCGTCACCGTGCATAGGACGACCGTCTCGCCGTAACGCACGAGGACGGCGCCGTTCGCTTGCTTCGCAAGTCGGCCGGTTTCAAGCTTCAAGGGTCGGCCGGCTAAATCCATTTGTACTGTTTTCACTTCACCGGAATCCATACATTGCCTCCTTCGATTCGATCTATCATACATTCTGCATGGGGGGTATTATTTCCTTCTTCCGCCAAATCATTTCATAGTTGCCGTATGTACCGCCCCTAAAAGAAAAGCAACCGCTCCTCCGCGTCCGCCGCGACTGGACGTCGGGACGATGCGAAGAGACGGTTGCTTTCGGGTATGCGGTTGTTCGCATCCCGGCCTCGAATTAGCGTCGCAGGCCGAGCTTCTCGATCAAAGCGCTGTACCGTTGAACATCTTTGTTTTTCAGGTAAGCAAGCAGCTTCCGGCGCTGGCCTACCATCTTGAGCAAACCGCGACGGGAGTGATGATCCTTCTTGTGCTCCCGAAGATGTTGCGTCAAGTTGTTGATGTTCTCGGTCAGGATAGCGACTTGTACCTCCGGGGAGCCGGTGTCGTTGCTGTGTACCTTGTGCTCCTCGATCAGTTGCGTCTTACGCTCTTGCGTCAATGCCATCCTTCGTCACCTCCTCTGTATAATCCCCGATAGCCTAGCCGTCCGTCGGTGAGTCGGATCGCCAAGCAACGGTTCTTTCGTCGTCGAACGGCGCCTCGAAGGCCCCCTCGATTCGACAACTCCACTACTATACCATATATCATTTCCAAGTTACAACTAGTTTAATCGTCTTTCCGAAATCTTCGTTTCGCCTCTTCGATATCCCGCTCGATCTGTGCGATAAGCGCCGCGACGGAATCGAACTTCCGCTCGTTCCGAATGCGGGAGAGGAACGTTGTCTTTAGCCGCTGATCGTAGAGATCGCCTTCGAAATCAAATAGGTGCGCCTCCCAGGTCGGCTCGGGCAGCGCATTGTGGAACGTAGGCTTGAAGCCTACGTTCATAACGCCTTGATACCGCCGGCCCGCCAGCCGGCCGGTCTCGACCTCCGCTTCTATAGCGTAGACCCCGTTAGCCGGCCGAACGCATCGATCGGAGATCGACAAATTCGCCGTCGGCACGCCGATCGTTCGTCCCCGTCCGTCGCCGGCGACGACAAGCCCCGCGAGGGCGTAAGGTCTTCCGAGCAAAGCCGCGACGCGTTCGACGTCCCCCTCTGCGAGCGCTTCGCGTATCGAGGTAGAGCTCACGCGCTCGCCGGCGATTTGCTGCGGCTCGACGGCGTTCACCTCGAAGGCGCCTTCGCCGAGCTCCCGCAATACCACCGCCGTGCCCGCGCCTCGGTGCCCGAACGTAAAGTTAAAGCCGATCGAAACCGACTTCACGTTAAGCGGCTTCAGCACCTCGTCCACGAACGCCCCCGGCGACAACGCGGCCAATGAAAGGTCGAACGCGACGACGTACGTCGTATCGATCCCCAGTTCCTGCAGCAGCTCCAGCTTTCGCGGAAGCGGCGTAATCCACGTCGAATATGCCGGGGAGCCGAGCACCTCGCGCGGGTGCGGATCGAACGTCATGACGGAGGAAGCCAGTCCCTGCCGTTTCGCCTCTTGCACCGCGCGCCGAATCACCTCGCGATGGCCGACGTGCACGCCGTCGAAGTCGCCGATCGCGAGCGTCTGGCCTTCGGCCGGAACGGCGCGTCGATCGGTTTCCGTCAGCGGGTATGAGAGATGTACGATGTTCATGGCGAAATTCCTCCTGTCCTGCTTCGAGCGTTCACGTGAACAACTTCCGCGGAACGAAGCATTCCGCAGCCGCGTCCTTGCTATATAGCCCGATCAACCGTTCTCCCCCGTACAGTCGAACGAGCGCGTCGTCCCTCAGGTCGACGCCATCGTCCAATCGAACCGCTTTCTCGTACAGCTTACGCCCCTGAAGCGCCGGCAGCACCGCCGCCTCCGAAACCGTGCCGCTGGGCAAGAAGGCGAGCGCCTCCCCGATCGAAAGCAGCTTGGAAGCGAGTTTGCCTTCCGCCATCAATCGTTCCGCCTCCGCGAAGGTGACGCAGCTTTCCTGCCGGATCGGACCGGACGCGGTGCGTACGAGCGCCGACATCACGGCCGGGTACCCTAGAGCGCGGCCGAGGTCCGCGCACAGCGTCCGAATATAGGTCCCCTTCGAGCAAGTCACGGTCATGCGAACTTTCGGATACGGCCCGTCGCGCCGAATGTCCGTCACCTCGATCGCATGGATCGTCACTTGCCTTGACTTTCGGGACACTTCGATTCCGGCGCGGGCCAGCTCGTACAGCCGCTTGCCTTCCACCTTCACGGCCGAATACATCGGCGGCGTCTGCTCGATGTCGCCGACGAACGCGCCCGCCGCCGCGCGGATCTGCTCCTCCGTCGCCTCCACGGCGTCGACCCGTTCGACGACGGCGCCGGATGCATCCTCGGTGTCCGTCGCGTACCCGATCGTCATTTCCGCTTCGTACGTCTTCGGGAGCTCCTGGACGTACTCGACGATACGGGTCGCCCGTCCCAAACAAAGCGGAAGCACGCCGGAAACATCAGGATCCAGCGTGCCCGTATGGCCGATGCGCTTCATGCGAAACAGCTTTCTCGCTTTCGCCACGCAATCGTGCGAGGTCATGCCGGCGTCCTTCCAAAGCGGAAACACGCCTTCCCATTCCGTCATAACTTCTCGTTCACCGCTTCCACTACACGCCGGATCGCTTCGTCCAGCGTACCGTTGATCGTGCAGCCCGCCGCGCGCACATGCCCGCCCCCGCCGAACGTCTTGGCGAGCGCCGCCACGTCGACGCGGCCGGAGGACCGCAGGCTGACCTTTACGATGCCGTCTGTCTTTTCTTTAAAGAGGATGCCGACCTCGACGCCGTCGACGTTGCGCGGGAGGTTCACCAGGCCTTCCGTATCTTCGTCCGCGGCGCCGACGCCAGCCAGCGTCTCGCGCGACACCGACACCCATCCGACGCGGCGGTCCGGCGTGAACTGCAGCGACGACAATGCCGCCTTCAGCAGCAGCACCTGCGGATACGACATCGTCTCCAGCAGCCGCTCCGCGAGCCCCGCGCCGTCGACGCCGAGCCGCAGCATGCGTTCGGCGATCGACAGCACCTGCGGGGTCGTATTCGAATACCGGAACCCGCCCGTATCCGTCAACAGCCCGGCATAGATGCAGGTCGCCAGCGGCTTCGACCAAGGAACGCCCAACGTCTCCGCCAACTCGAAAATGATCTCGACCGTCGCCGCCGCCGACGGCTTCACCAAATTATGAGTGCCGTAATCGTCGTTCGTCGGGTGGTGGTCGATATTCAGCAGCTTCCGCCCTTCGGCGAATACGGTATGTACGGCGCCGATCCGCGCGAAATCCGCGCAGTCGACGGCGATGACGGCCTCGAACCGCCGAAGCAGCGGAGCTTTTCCGAAATCGACGATGCTTTGATCGCCTAACAGCCCCGCGTACTTGTCCGGCGTCCGGCCTTCGTTCGCTAACGTATAGGTTTTCCCGAGCGCTCTCAGCAGAAAGCCGATCGCGCCGGTGGAACCGATGGCGTCCCCGTCCGGCGACAAGTGGGAGACGACGAGAAAGTCGTCGTTCTCCCGCAGGAATGCCGCCGCGCGGCGAAGCGCATCTTCATACGCTTCTTGCCGTGAAGCTTCGCTCATGGCCGATCCTCTTGCTGGATCGACCCGAGCAATTTTTCGATCTTGCTGCCGTATTCGATGGAGTTGTCGAAGTGAAACAACAGGTCGGGCACATGCCGCAGCCGCATCCGCTTGCCGAGTTCCGTCCGGAGGAATCCCTTGCCCCGGGCGAGCGCCTTCAGCGTCGTCTCCTTCTGCTCGTCGGTGCCGAGCACGCTGACGAATACTTTCGCTTGGGACAGATCGTTGGTCACGTCCACCCCGGTGACGGTCACGAAACCGACGCCCGGATCCTTCCACTCCGTCTGGATAATGTGGCTAAGCTCTTTCTTCAGTTGCTCCCCCACGCGTCCGACACGGACTTTGGCCATGCGCAATTCACCTCTCTACGGTTTCCATCACGAACGCCTCGATGATATCTCCCTCGCGGATATCGTTGTACTTGTCGATGCCGATGCCGCACTCGTAGCCTTGCGCGACTTCCTTCGCATCGTCCTTGAACCGCTTGAGCGAGTCGAGCTTGCCTTCGTGTACGACGACGCTGTCGCGAATGACGCGGACTTCCGCGTTGCGCGCGATCTTGCCCTGCGTCACCATACACCCTGCAATGGTGCCCACTTTCGTAATTTTGAATACGTTGCGGACCTCCGCCTGCCCGAGCACGACTTCCTTGAATACCGGGTCAAGCAAGCCCTTCATCGCGGATTCGATCTCGTCGATGACGTTGTAGATGATCCGGTGCAGGCGGACGTCGACGCCTTCCTGATCGGCCGTCGCCTTCGCCGCCGGCTCCGGACGAACGTTGAAGCCGATAATGATCGCGTTCGAAGCCGATGCGAACGTCACGTCCGACTCGGTGATCGCGCCTACGCCCGTATGCAGGATGCGCACGCGCGCGCCTTCGACGTCGATTTTCTCGAGGGAGCCCTTGAGCGCCTCGACGGAGCCTTGCACGTCGCCCTTGATGATCACGTTCAGTTCCTTCAGATCGCCTTCCTTGATCTTGCTGAACAAATCGTCGAGCGTGACCTTCGTGTTCGCGCCGAATTCGGCCTGCCGCTGCTTCGACGTGCGGGATTCGGCGATTTCGCGCGCCTTCCGCTCGTCCTCGAATACCATGAACGGATCGCCTGCCTGCGGAACCTCGGTCAAGCCGGTAATTTCGACCGGCATCGACGGTCCGGCTTCCTTCACGCGGCGCCCCTTGTCATTGACCATCGCGCGAACGCGGCCGAAGCTGTTGCCGATAACAAGCGCGTCGCCGACCTTGAGCGTACCGTTCTGGACGAGCACGCGCGCGACGGCGCCTTTGCCCTTGTCGAGCTCGGCCTCGATGACCGTTCCCCGCGCCCGCTTGTTCGGATTCGCTTTATATTCCTGCACGTCCGCCACAAGGAGAATCATCTCCAGCAGCGTATCGAGGTTCATGCGCTGTTTCGCCGAGATGTTTACGAAGATCGTATCGCCGCCCCACTCCTCGGGAACGAGCTCGAACTCTGTGAGCGCCTGCTTAATCTTATCCGGATCCGCATCCGGTTTGTCGATTTTGTTCACCGCGACGATAATCGGCACGCCCGCCGCCTTCGCATGCGAGATCGCTTCTTTCGTCTGCGGCATCACGCCGTCGTCCGCTGCGACGACAAGGATCGTGATGTCCGTCACTTGGGCGCCGCGCGCGCGCATCGAGGTGAACGCTTCGTGGCCCGGCGTATCCAGGAACGTAATCTTCCGGTTATTGATTTCGACTTGGTACGCGCCGATATGCTGCGTGATGCCGCCGGCTTCGCCTTCGACGACGTTCGCTTCGCGGATGGCGTCGAGCAGCGTCGTCTTGCCGTGGTCGACGTGGCCCATGATCGTCACGACCGGCGGGCGTTCTTCCAAATCCGCTTCGTCGTCGGTCTCCACGATCTCGTCGTAGTTATCGATCTCTTCCGCGATTCTGACCTCGACTTCGATGCCGAACTCGGTCGCCAGAAGCTGAATAATATCGAGATCGATTTCTTGATTGATCGTCGCCACCGTACCCATGAACAAGAGCTTCTTGATCACTTCGGAAGCGTCCTTATGGAACAGCTTCGCCGTCTCGCCGACGGTCATGTTGCCGCGTACGATAATTTTCTTAGGCGTATTGTCGATTTTCGGACGGGACGGCTGGTTCCGGTTGTTCCGGTTGTTCTTGCCGCCTTTGCGCTTGCCGCCGCGACCCTTGCCGTCGCTGAACTCCCCGTCGTTGAACCGGGACGTCCGGTCGCGATCGCGCTCCTTATCCTTATCCCGATCCCGCTCGCGCGTCGGTTGAGGCTGCGTCCGGTTATCGACAGGAGGTGCCGGAATTTTCGCCGCGCCGCCGAAGCGGCCGCCGCCCCCCTGCCCCGGACGTCCGCCGCCGCCGCCCGGCCGGCCTGCGCCGCCGGGACGATTCCCGAAGCCGCCTCCTTGCGGACGGTTGCCGCCGAAGCCGCCGCCTTGCGGACGGTCGCCCTGCGGGCGATTGCCGTAGCCGCCGCCTTGCGGACGGTCGCCCTGCGGGCGATTACCGTAGCCGCCGCCTTGCGGACGATCGCCTTGCGGGCGATTGCCGCCGTAGCCGCCGCCTTGCGGACGGTCGCCCTGCGGGCGATTGCCTTGGTAGCCGCCGCCCTGCGGACGGTCGCCCTG
>NZ_DASQMZ010000128.1:0-54873 GCF_035645235.1 Paenibacillus sp. | reverse complement strand
CCTCGAGCCGTGCTTTTGCCTCCAGCTTCCTTCAGATTCCGCCTCGCGACGGACACCCTTGCTCTTGGCTAATGGTAGGCGCTTGCCAGCCCCCATTCCGGACTTTCACCGTAGAGATGACGCCCATGCTGGGCGTACATAATAAAGGGCCGCACCATCGGCGGGCGACCCTTTTTCCAACGTTATTCTTGTTCGATTTCCGTATAAATTTGGAACGTCACGCCGAACTTGTCCGTTACATCGCCGAATCCGGGACTGAAGGACTCTTCTTTAAACGGCATGTTCACTTGTCCGTCTTGCTTCAATGCTTCAAAAATTCGCTTGGATTGCTCTACCGCATTCGATGTGATACAGATGGTAACCCGTTTGCCGTCCCCCATCGGGGAGCCTGCCGGCGTATCCGAAAGCATGAGCTCCGAGTCGCCGACTTTTAACCTGGCATGAGCCACAAAACCCTTGAGTTCCTCAGTGAACGTGTCGGGCATCCCCGGCATTTCCCCGTATGTAACCATGGAGAGCACTTCTGCACCGATCGCTTGTTCGTAGAATCTAATAGCTTCCTTCGCCCGTCCCTCTAAAGTGATATACGGGGTAAGCTTCCTCGTCATGTTACGCGCCTTATTGATTTAGCAATTTATCTGGGTTGTACCGCGCTCCGAACTTGTTCGCGATGTAAATTTCGTAGATCTCCCGCTCCACGGGGTCCTCCACGGTACATACCTCTATTTTCGCGACTTCATCCCTATGATTTCGGACGGGCGAGACGGTATCTTCGAAATGCTTCTTAATTCGCTGTCGCAGCTTCCGAGCCTTCCCGACGAAAAGCAGTTCGTCCTTATCGTTGTAGAACATGAAGATGCCGCCCTTTTCCCTGGTAATCAGGTGAAAATCCGTAAAGCCGTAAATGTGGCTCATCTCAGGAGCTTTTTGTTTGAAAATGGTTACATCCGGATCCGGAATCGTTATGGTTATCATATGTCAACACTCCCTTTTTCGAATCGTCCGAGCCACGCCAATGCCTCCTCATGGCCAGGCTCGACCTGCAACAATTTCCTTGCGTATCTTAAGGCTTCTTCCTCGAACGCTAGCTCGAAACAACAAATGGCAAGACAATAATAGACGTTGGATAAGACGTCGTCAGGGTGTTTCCCTGACGACATTTCCAAGAACGGTAGTGCTTGTTCGTACCTCCCCATCTCGAACAGGAGCAATCCGGCCGTAAGCTCCAGGTCGTCGCGCTGCTCCATCGCGAAGTACGACGACCACATCAGCTGTATGCCCCTCGATACGTCCTCCTTTTCTTCGTCGTTGGCCTCCGGCAGCAGGCTGATGATCCGCTGCGCGTGCTGGATGAGAAATTCCGCATCGTACCCGCCCAATCGCCAAAAGCTTAATAATTGCTGCAGTCCCATGCTTTCTTGATTGCGGTCTACCCACTCTTTCAAGCTGAAAAATTCGTCCGGACCGAAGCGCTCGATCCGCCGCCGATAAGCTAGCCTCGTATTCGAATAATTCATGGGTTGCTCCACATGGAAAATGCAGCCGACATTAATGTTCTTATAATGCTGCGGCGGAAATAACGCTTCGGCCCCTTTCTGTTCGAAGACATGCCGAATCGCATGGTAGTTGGCCGTTAAGGAAAAACTTCCGTGCAGCACCAGCTCCGGCGGTTCCGCGAACTTCCAGCTGTCCAGCAAGTGGTCTCCTTTGTCCGCAGTGATCAGAAGAAATCCCGCACGGGACAGCCGGTTCAATCGCTCCAAACAAGCGAGCCCTGCGCGGGGAAATAAAATATGCGAGTCTTCAAGCTGCTCTTGATACACGGCTATGACGTCGCGGTATGGGTAGGTTTCCTGTTCGTACGCAGGCGCCCGCCGATACGCATAGCGTAAAGCGACCTGCTGTAACCATTCCGAGCGGGCAAGGGATTCCCGAGGTTCGGGAAATTCCATTTCAACGTCAACCTCATAAATATGCCCTTCGCTCACATAAATCAATTCTTGCGGAATACTGTCGAAAAAGTAATTGGCCACAAGGACGACCGGTTGCGTCAGCTCCCCCTCGCGGATGGTTATGCCCGAACCTTCGAGGTGCAATTCGGTATCCTGCTCCGCATCGAACCGCCCAAAGTCCAGCACCCCTTCCGCAACAAAAGATTGCAGCGCGGGATGCTCCTTCCACGCTTCGACATTGCTCATCGCCAAATCCGTCATAATATAACGAAACGGCGGCAGCGGGATCCTCGCATAGTCCCTCAACTGGCGCAGCTCATGCAGCACATGGCAAGCAAGCCGTCCCGCTCCGGCGCCAAGCTCCACAATATAAACAGGCTCCGTGCGATATTCCTGATTGGCCCGATCTTGCAAAAACGCGAAGATTATCTCCGCATACGCGGCGGCGATCATCGGATTGCTCGTGATATATTGAGGAACTTGGCCGTTGCTCCACGCCGCCGAACCTTCCTCTTCGTAATATTTCCGCTGAATGTCCCAAATCGGCGCTTCGCTGAAGCGGTAACGATCTTTCTTACTCCCTGTCATATCACGATCCCGCTCTCTTCAGGCTATACATCATGCTCAGCGTATCATCTTGGAACGCTAAATACAAAATCATAAATTAAATAACACTTTGTATTATTTAATATTCAAATGAGTTATTTAATTTGCTATAATTGGTTTTGAAGATACCATTTTATAAAGTTTGGATGCTGCATCATGAACACAAAAAAACGAAAATACAACTCGAGCAGAAGAGCCCGCGCGAAAGAGGAAACGGTAACGACCATATTGGAATCGGCGGTAAAATTGCATTCGCAAGGGATCACTTCGATCGAAATGTTGGCGAATGACGCAGGGGTATCCGTGGCAAGCGTTAGAAAGCATTTTCCTACGCGGGAGGCGTTATTTCGGGGCTGTACCGATCATTTCTCTCGAAGACATATTCCGCCTTCGCCGGAGCTTTGGGCAGGCAAAGCCGACCGGAGCGAACGGATTCAAGCTTGCGTTAATTATTTATTTCCTTACTTGGAGGTCTCCATGGGCGTCGTTTGGTTAGCGTACCGCCTCGAGGACGAAATTCAGGTTATGAAGGAAAATGTGTCGAACATCGAACAGTATCTGGACGCAGCCGTGAATGCCGTGCTAACCGAAGCGAATCAAGAGCCGGAAACAAAGAAAGCCGTTCGATTCATCCTGCACCCGTTAACGTATCGGAACATGCGGGTACAAGGGGGATTTCAGCCTGATGAGTGCGTCAGGTTTTCATCCAATATGTTAGCTAGATATATAAAATAAAAGCGGAAAGGAAGGATGTGTGTGGCGGCGCGAATCGACGAGATTGCCCCGGACGTCTACCGGATTTCTTTGTTCAGCGCGGAAGCCGGTATGCAGTTCAACCATTTCTTAATTCTCGATGAGGAACCGTTGCTTTACCATGCCGGATATAAAGCAGCGTTTCCGGTTGTAATGGAGGCTGTCGGCAAACTTATAAACCCTTCTTCATTGAGATGGGTCGGATTCAGTCATTTCGAATCCGATGAGTGCGGCGCCTTGAATGAATGGCTCGCCGTCGCCCCGCAGGCGAAAGCCGTAACCGGAATCGTTGGAGCAATGGTGAACGTGAACGACTTTGCCCTTCGCCCCGCCCATATTCTTCAAGACAAAGAAATTCTCGACATCGGGAAGAAGAAGCTGCGGTATTTGAGAACGCCGCATGTGCCGCACGGTTGGGATGCCGGGTTGTTTTTCGAGGAGACGGATAAAACTTTATTTACGTCCGATTTATTTCATCAAAACGGCGATGTAGAGGCCCTGACTTCGTCCAGCCTGTCGGACCGGTGCAGCGAGTTGTTGCAGGAGATGCAGCAAAGCCCGTTTTCCGATTATATTCCCTACAGTCCGCATGTAGATAAAATTCTGCGGGAATTGGCGGATTACGCCCCTTCGGTATTGGCGGTGATGCACGGGTCATCTTATTCGGGCGACGGGAGGAATGCCATTCACGAACTCGCCGGCGTCTGGAAAGAAGTGCTCGGGTAAGAGAAAAGTCTCACCCCATGAATACCCGTGGGGTGAGTTTCGGTGACTTGCTCATTGGGAATATCCATTTGTGTCCGCTTCCCCTATCGGCAAAATCACCTCAACCGTAGTTCCTTCGTTCACTCTACTCGAGATGTTTAACGTTCCGTGATGATCTTCAACGATTTTTCGACAGACCATAAACCCTAATCCGGTTCCCTTTTCCTTCGTAGTATAAAAGGGTTCCCCGATTCTCGTTAATTTGTCTTCGGGAATGCCTACGCCCTGATCGATAATGCGTAAGCGAATGCAATCTTCATCGTTATTGTCTACTAGTATTGTCAC
Source organism: Paenibacillus sp. (assembly GCF_035645235.1). Taxonomy (GTDB): domain Bacteria; phylum Bacillota; class Bacilli; order Paenibacillales; family YIM-B00363; genus Paenibacillus_AE. The sequence goes on along the minus strand of NZ_DASQMZ010000128.1, from coordinate 50,512 downwards.
TTGCCCGCCATTCGGCATCGCTTCGATCGCGTTCTTAAGGAAATTGATAAAAATTTGCTTCATTTGGTTTTCATCGCACCGAATGAGATTCGGCACATGTCGCTCATACTTAATTTCCACTTGAATATTATGCAAATGCAACTGCGAATCCATAAGCGTGCAAACCTGCTCGAGCAAGGCTCTTACATCCGCTTGCTTTACTTGCGTTGTTTGCGGTTTCGCAAGAAGCAATAGCTCGTTTAAGATGAGTTCGATTCGGTTCATTTCATCTGTCAAAATTTTAAAATAATAAGACTTACCGTTCCCCTCTAATTGCATCAACTGATGAAATCCCTTGATCGCCGTTAAAGGGTTGCGAATTTCATGGGCGATGCCCGCGGCCAGCTGACCCGCTATGCTCAGCTTTTCCGAATTCAACAGCAGCTCCTGGGTCCTTTTTCTCTCTGTCGTATCGCGTATGATGGCGCTCCAGTAATATTGGCCATCGGTTTGCCAACAGTTCAGAGAAATCTCCGCAGGAAACTCCGTCCCGTCTTTTCGAAGTCCGTTCAATTCGACCATTCGTCCGATCGCCATGGTCTGTCCTGTAGCTCGCAGACGTTCCACAGCTTGACGGTGCGTCTCTTTGAGCCGCTCGGGAACAAGAATCTCCATATCTTGTCCGACGGCTTCCTGTTCGGTATAGCCAAAGAGCGCTTCCGCCCCTTTGTTCCACGCTACGATTTTCGTGTTTTGATTTGCCAAAATCATGGCGTCGCTAGCCGATTCGAAGATCGATTGATTGATCTGCTGCGCCGCTTTCTTAGCATGTAAGTACTCGTGTTCGAGTCTGTGTCGGTTCACGATTCTGACGAGGATCCAATCGTTCACCATGACTCCTTCCCGTACGCAGCAATTCCCGTTTAAAAGGACAGGCACTTCCGTCCCGTCGCCGGCTTTCAAGGTAAGGTAAATCTCCTCGACCTTGCCCTGCATCTTCATCATAGGGAATATGTATACTTGGTGGAAAAGCTTGCTTGACTCCGTCAGAATTGCATTCACGTGACGACCCTCAGTATCGTTGCGCTCTGCAATGATCCATTCTAGCAGCTTATCATTGACGGACTGAATGACTCCGTCTTGAGACAGCGATAAAAATCCGCATGGCAACCGATTTGCGTCTATAATCATACGGCTACTCGTACGGCTTTGAGAGATAGTCTTTAATCAGCGCAAGCGTTTCTTCCGGATGACTTAGATGAGGACAGTGCCCCGTCGCTTTCATAAATCGGATTTCGCTGCCAGGCATGCACCGATGGAGATACTCGCCCACTTGCGTTGGAGCGATCGCATCCTCGGCGCATTGCAAAATAAGCGACGGAACCGGCGCCTTCGAAAGCTCTTTACGGTTATCGGAGAAGAAGGTCGCCCTTGCAAAGTTGCCGGCAATGATCGGATCGGTCGAACAGAAGCTTTCTTCCAATTCCCCGGAAAGTTCCGGGCGATCCGCGTTTTTCATGACGAGAGAGGCGAATTGGCTGGCCCACTGGATATAATTTTTCTCCATCAATTCAATGAGACCTTCAAGATCGCTCCTCTCGTAACCGCCGGCGTATTCCGGAGGATCGTTGAGATAACACGGGGAAGGTCCCACCATTATTAGACTTTCAAAGCGCTCGGGATCCTGTATAGAAGCAAGAAGTCCGATCATGCCGCTGACGGAGTGTCCTACGAAAATCGCTTTTTGCAATTCGAGAGCGGCAAGAACTTCTAATACGTCCTGGGCATAACCGGAGAGGTGACGGTATCTTGTATGGTCGTAGAATCGAAGGTCGGTCTTTCCTGCGCCTACGTAATCGAAGGTAATAATGCGATAATCCTTTTCAAGAGACGGTGTGACATACCTCCACATCCTCTGGTCACAACCGAAGCCTGGAGCGAAGACGATGGTCTTTTCGCCGGTTCCTGTGATCTGCACGTCATTTCGCTTTATCATATCGATGTTGTGACCCACACAGAGCGACTCCTTTAATATACATTGAAATCGAAGTAGTAATTCCTATCGATTCAGTAAGTTTTTTCTACCATCTTTCCAATTAAAAGTATCTCCTGTTGAACCTATTGTCAACATACGATATGGAAGAGGAAAGATTATCAAACATAATTATTGTTTAAAATATTGAGATCTGATATAAATCGGAGTCGTTCCCATGGCGATCGTGTTACGCATCCTTCTGAAAATCGGCGTGCGCCTAATAATCGGGAGGATCGTTCGCCGTAACGCGACAAGCAGCGGATTTTTGATTGTGATCATCTTCGCTTGCATGCGCTGGATCCGCTTGATCTTTTCAACCGGCCTCCGTCGCAATTGCTCTAAGGGCTTAAGCGTTTCTTGCGAAAGAACCTCGGTCCCGGCTCGTTCGAGGGCCTGCATAATGACCCCGTGCGCCACCACGGCATCCTGTATAGCCAAGCTGTTCCCTTGACCAGAGAAGGGGGAAGCGATATGGGCGGCGTCGCCGATCAGCATAAGCCCGTCTTGAACCCATTCTGCGGCCATCGCGACTTGGATATCTAGGACAGAAATTTGCTTGAAATCCACAAGGTGATGCAGCAAAGGAGCAATATGAGGGTCAACCGCCATGAGTTGCCGTTTCAAGGAATCGAGCCCTCTCGCTCGAACTTCGGTATACGTACCTTTCGGAATCACCCATCCGATTTGGGTAAGATCGGAGCCTTTGGGAGTATAGATCAACATCCCGTCCCGCTCAATTTGAATTTGCAAATGACCCGCATGCCCTTCCGGTTGTCCCGGCAAATCAAACCAGATGAAATCCAAGTCATGAGTCTCCTGCTCCATTTCGATCCCAGCCAACTTGCGAATGGTCGAGAACCTTCCGTCTGCACCTACAACGAGCTGGCTTCGAATGATCAGTTCTTCTTGTCCCTGCAGCGCTTTGATACCGGCCGTTCTTCCATTTTCCTTATATAATTCGGTCACTCGCGTTCCACTTAAATAGGTAAAGGTTTTAAACCGGGAAGCCTGCTCGATTAGGTACGCAAGAAACAAAGGCTGATGCATTAGCAATCCATAGTTGTAAGGCGGCGACAGCTCAAAAAAGTTCACGGAAAACAATTCCTTTTTACGATCAATGAAGTGAAAGGAGTCCGTCTTGTGGTGATCCCGCTTTAACAGACCGGTCAGCAGCCCCATCTCATCCAGCAGCTTTAGGACAAGCGGTTGAAAAAAATACCCCCGAAACTCCCGATCCAGCTTCGTGTGACGTTCCACCAACACCACATCTACACCGCTGCGCGCCAACAAATAAGCCATGACGACTCCACCCGGTCCGGCACCAACGACGACGACCTGCTTCTTCATTTTCCATGCTTGAACTTGCGTACTCATTTCTAAGACCCTCCATTTCTATTTATTTATTAAGCACTCACTAAGTAAAACGGGTAAAAAAAGACTACTTGAGTATCTGCACAAATTGACGGCTCGTAACCTGAAGATAGCGATCCCGATCTTGCATATCTCTCTGGGAGCGATAAATAATCAAATAGTATTGAACCACGCTGAATTGAAGGTTTCGGACCGCAAGATGAAGGTCCTCCGGTTTTTGATTGACGTACCGGGCGAGAATGCCGGCGAGCGGCCGAGCCCCTTGGTTCACGATCATGCTCAACCGACTCAGTATTTCCGCGTTGCGCTGTGCTTCGCCGAATATCAATACAATCAAATCGTTGTTCTCTTCCAATATTTGAAATAAAGAACGTACATACTGGCCTACAGTGTCCTCGATCCCCATATCGGGCCGCAGTTCCGCAATCATCCGTTGAATCTGGTGGACTAGTGTATGCTTCTCCAATATCGCCCATAGGAGGTCCTCTTTGGATTTGAAGTAATGGTAAATCAGCCCGTCCGTTACCCTTGCTTCCTTGGCGATATCTTTTGTCGTGCTCGCTGTATAGCCTTTACTAGAAAAAACCTTGAGCGCGGAATCGATTAATCGGCTTTTGGTCTCTTCAGCTTGCTGCTGACGATTCGTCCGGTGGTTGTTCAATGTTTTACTTCCTTTTAATTAGTTAAGTGCTTACTTAGTGTTATATAAGGTTTGGGATTTACTGTCAAGCAGTTTTTCACTCACTCTCTTATCAAACTATTCCTTAGAAGGTCAGCTTGCTGATTCTGGGTCCAAAAAAATTAATTCAAGCTCATAGTAACTTGTAACCACCCAGTGGATTCCTGCATAGGCTATTATAAAATTTATGTTTAAGGGGTGTTTGGCCCACGGCCAAGAGGCTTCGTTAACGACAGGAAAAAAAGGAGGGCAAGCCCTACAAGGTGGTCGTGATCGCTTGCGCCAACACGTTTATCCCATCCTAAGTAAAGACTCGCCCTCCCAAGCCTAAAACATATCCACTTGACAAGCACCGAAGGACAACCCGTCGATCTTACTAGGACCCATGATCGCTACCTGGCCTTCTTCATTTACTAAATATATACCTCTCCTCTATATGAATAATAGGGGATAACGTTTAGCTTTGTTCCCTACTTAGAATTGCCAATTTATTGAGCTTCCTCTTCCTCTTCTTCTTCCGCTTCGGCTGGAGCGAAGGAAATTCCATCGATCTTGTGGCAATCTAGAACCACAACTTGGCCGTCCGCAACGAAGTAACCGAGATCGTTATCAAGGTTAGAGAATTGGGTAACCTGGACCGGTTGTCCGTTCAAGTAAATCGTCCCAACGGGGTAGTTCGGAGGCAACTTCTCCAGCATTTTGCACAAACGATTTTTCTCGACATAGTTTCCAGTCATAGCAAACACTCCCTTAATTTTTTTAAAGTAATGCTCTTAGAACACCCGAACGACTGACGCCTTCCCAAGACACGACGATCAACGGTAGAGTTTTTTTCTTTACAGCCTCCTTCCAACTGAAAACTAGTCTCTTGTACTCATAGTGAGGACAAGGAATGAAATAAAATTCCCCCCTACAACAAAGTGTTGGTTTGCACCAACCTCCTGATCTAGGAGATTACTTTATTGTATGGAGGGACATCGTCTTTGTTATAAGGAAAAAGCGTATTTATACAAAGTTGGTTCTTTGTACCAATTACCTTTCATTGTTAAATCCTAACTTTCAGGGGTTCTTAAAGCAATCCCATCAATGTCCGTACATGAAAGGGAAGAAATCTGGTTGCGATCAGATGTGAACTTCACCTCTCCCGATGCTTCATCTATACTGATCAATTCGTTAACTTGGATGACCGTTCCCTTCGTGTACATTGCGGTTAATTGATAACGAGGGGGCAGGTTAATAAGAAGGTGACAAAAGGGTTTACCTACATTCGAGTCGTTTAAGGAAGGCTCTTCACTGGGTTCGCTTGGATCGACGTTGGAGTAAACCTGTATTGGAGGTCGATTTTCCTCCACTGGTGTAGGGTAATACTCCATCTGTCCCGGGGAGTTACGATATATTGGTGATGATTTTTGGCGTTTAAATCTTTTGCGTGATCCAACTAGCCTTTTTTCGACTCCTTTCTTGTCTTTTCTCCTTTTCCTTCCGCCCTCCTTTACAGCCTCACAGTTACAATGGTGATGCTGTTTAAAGCAAATCACCTTGATTTTTTTCGTATTAATCCACAGATTCGGTATACGTATACGACTGGTACAAATTGATAATCTAAGGCATCCAAGCCTTCTTTTTCCCAAATCCTCACCTCCCTGGACTCCCTAATATGATATGTACCCTGGATTAAAAAAGGGGGCCCATTTTTTTCGATCAAGGGTAACGTGGACATCGTCATGTAGATTGGTCCGACTACGCGTTATCAGCAACCGACTTTGCGTAATGAATTGTGAAATGTACTTAAAACCATGTAGCACCGCCCTTTACCTTACCACTATTTGTAATTCGGTTCACCGCGCTGTCCGTAACGGTAAGTTTTTTTATAGCCGTTTTATGCTTTGAGATGGATGAGGTGAAAGGTTATCATGAAGTATCCGCTTAGCCAATCTACATCCATAAACATCAGAAGGAAGTGAGGAAATGATCCAAATTACGATTGAACTGGTACGCCGATTAATCGATAGCCAATTCCCCAAGTGGAGGAATCTAGATATAAAACCCGTAGATAAAAGCGGCCATGATAACCGCACCTATCGGCTAGGCAACGAGATGACCGTTCGTCTACCGAGTCATGAAAGGTACGCCTCGGCTATTGAGAAAGAGTTGACGTGGCTGCCTATATTCCGGCCTCTTCTTTCCTTGCCTATTCCGATTCCCATTGCGAAAGGGGAGCCCGCAGACGATTATCCTCTTCCCTGGTCCATTAACCGTTGGATTGACGGCGACACCGTCACACATGACAACATACTCGATCTTAACGAATTTGCCGAAGACCTCGCGAGATTTTTGAAAGAATTAGAGGCGATCGACGCAAGCCGCGGAATACCTGCAGGAGTCCAGAACTTTCATCGAGGGGGAAACCTTTCGGTTTACGATAATGAAACAAGGTCAATCATCGAAACTCTTTCCGGCCCATATGACCAAAAGTTACTCACGGAAATATGGGACCTTTCCCTTGCAACTAGATACCAAGCCGCGCCGCTATGGCTGCATGGCGACGTTGCGGTGGGCAATTTGCTCGTGAAGAATGGCCGGCTGTGCGGCGTCATTGACTTCGGAACTATGGGCGTGGGCGATCCTTCGAGTGATCTTGTTATGGCCTGGAATTTTTTTGACGACTCCAGCCGCGAAAAATTTCTGAATTCCATGAATTTTGATGAGGATACCGTCCATCGCGCACGCGGCTGGGCCCTGTGGAAAGCACTCATCACCTACGCTTGGAATGAGAAGGGCTCGGAGGCTTCGAACTGGGGAAAGTATGTAATGGATACCATCATCCAAGATTACAAACGTTTATAAGGGAAGGATCTCCCGACGCCCCAGCCGGACTCATTCGCTTCCAGCAAGGGCAAGCTTCCGCCTTAGACTCCCTTGCTCCATAACCTTTCGGCTATTTGTGATACGGTTCCCCCCGCATAATCTTGAATGCTCGATATACCTGCTCGACAACAATGAGCCGAATCAGTTGGTGCGGATACGTAATCCGGCCGAACGACAGCTTCGTATCGGCGCGGCGGAGGACGTCCGGGGAGAGGCCGTTGCTGCCGCCGATGACGAAGGCGACATGGCTCTTGCCGTACGTGCCGAGGTCGGCGAGGTGCGCGGACAGCTGCTCGGAAGTCCACATCTGACCGTCGATCGCCATCGCGACGACATGCGCGTCGGGCCGAAGCTTTGCAAGGATCCGCTCGCCTTCCTTCGCCTTCACGCGCTCCTCGTCGGCGGCGCTCATCGACTCGGGTGCCTGCTCGTCCGGCACTTCGACGATGTCCAGCTTCGCGTACGGCGCGAGCCGCTTGGCGTATTCCGCAATGCCCTGTACAAGATATTTCTCCTTCAGCTTGCCGACGGCGACGATTTGAATATGCATCCGCGAACCCTCCATCGTAAATTGAAAATGAGCGACAAAGCAAGCAGCCCGCGGCAGGCGCGTCCGAAGACGGCCCCGCGGGCTGATTTGTTTCTGCGACGACTACACGACAAGAAAACGCGGCGCTCGAGCGCACTCGTCGCATGTCGCAGGCGGCGTCCAAGCGGGAAACGCCGTCGTCCGCAGGTCGACGACGTCCGGCGCGTCCTCGTATTCGTCGACGAATCGATCCAAGGCCAGCTCTAGATGCTCTTCGCAAACTACATACATCCGTTATACCCAATCCCCTTCGTCGTTCCTCACGGCTCCGGCGTCTCGCCGAGCTTTGCCGTAACCGTGTCCTTGTTGCCTTCGCGGTAATAGTCTACCCGTATCGGGTCACCGATTTTCTTATGTTCATACAAGTATTTCCGAAGCTCCAGCGTGCTCGCGATCGGTCGCCCGTCGAGCGCCACGATGACGTCGTTCGTGCGAAGCCCCGCTTCCGACGCCGGACCGTACGCCTCCAGCACGATAATGCCTTCCTCCACGCCCTCGGGCAGCTCCACGACGTCTTCCTCCTCGTCGTCTACCCGGTATTGCGCCAGATCGACCGTTGCGACGCCGAGATACGGGCGGCGCACCTTGCCGTGCGTCTCCAGCTCGGCGATGATCGGCGCGGCCAGATTGCTCGGAATCGCGAAGCCGAGCCCTTCTACGCCGGGCTGCGCCACCTTCATCGAATTGATGCCGATGACCTTGCCCTCCTGATTGACGAGCGCGCCGCCGCTGTTGCCGTGATTGATCGCCGCGTCGGTCTGCAGCAGCTCCATCTCCCAGTCCACCGTGCCGTCCATCGCGAGCGAGATCGGGATGACGCGATGCAGCGACGAAATAATGCCGAGCGTGAACGTCGGCGAATACCCGAGCCCGAACGGGTGGCCGATGGCGATCGCCGCCTCGCCTTCCCGCAGCGCGTCGGAATTGCCGAATTCCGCGACGCCCGCGACGTCCTTCGCATCCACCGTCAGCACGGCGAGATCCGTCAGCGCGTCCGAACCGACCAGCTCGGCCTCAAGCCGCTTCCCGTCCGACAGCACAACCTCGAGCGAGGACGCCGCGTCGATGACGTGGTGATTCGTCACGATCCAGGCGACGCCGCCTTCTTTTCGGTAGACGATGCCGGAGCCGATGCCCGTCTCCTGCTCCGTCTCCGGTCCGTCCTCCTCGAAGACGAACGCTTGCGAGCTAATGACGCTGACGACCGCCGGCTTCATGCGCTGCACGATGTCCACTACGCTGACCGGTTGGACGCCGATATCGGCCGCCGGCGTTCCGCTCGCGACATCGTCGCTGCGTACCGCCTCCGCAGGCGCATCGCCGCCGCGAGACAGCGCGGCCGTCAACAACACGATCGCCAGGAACGCCGCAGCGCCGCCGCCGACCGCCCAGGGGCTCCGGAGCGCGGGCCAACGCCGCCGCAGCGGCCACCGTTCGCTGTCGTCGCCCTGCGCGCGCAGTCGTCTTCTTTCCCATGGGGACACCTTCGGCGAATAAAAATCATCATCGAACAAGCTCAAAGCTGCGCCCTCCCCTCGACCGACCCGCAACGCATTCCCTTGGATTTCCTTCTTACATCATACCCAAAAATCGTGCCGTTCACAAAAATAAGAGGAATGTTTTCCCGTCTGTTTACCTACAATAGTAACAATCTAGCATCTACCGGATGAAAGACTATCAAACCGGAGACAAAAAAGGAGAATCAGCCATGAAACCGACCCGCACCGCCGCATGGGACCACGTACAGACGATGGCGCAGCTCGCCGATCTGAAGGAAGCGAACTACCGCAACACGCTGGCGTTGAGCGCGATGATCGAGCTTTTGGTGGAAAAGGGGATTCTCGCGCCGGACGAGTTCCACCGCAAAGCCGCGGCGCTCGAACGAGAGGACGCGATCGCGGCGAACGCCGCCGAGAGCTTGTAGCAGCCGTTACGGCTTTCCTACGTCGTCCCACGCCGTAGAGCGATCGTAATACGTATCCATGAGACGCACCGGCCGCTCCTCCGTAGAGACGCCGGACTCACACAATATACTATTCACGGTAAGCTTGGCTAAATCCAACTGGTTGTGATCCCGGCTCAGATGCGCAAGGTACACCCGCTTCGTCCGCTCCGAGACGAGCTCGCACAGCGCCTCGCCGGCCGCGTCGTTGGACAAGTGGCCGACGTCGCTCAGGATGCGCCGTTTTACGTTCCACGGGTAGCGGCCGATGCGCAGCATCTCCACGTCGTGATTCGACTCGAGCACGAGCACGTCCGCGTCCCGGACCTTCTCCTTCACGACGGGGCTCATGTAGCCGATATCGGTCGCGATGCTCAGCTTCACGCCGCCGACCTCGAAGTTATACGCCACCGGCTCGGCCGCGTCATGCGAGATCGGGAACGACTCGACGGACAACTCGCCGAACGACAGCACCTCGCCCGTCTTGAAGGCGACGCGTTGATCGTCGGCCAAATCGCCGACCGAGCGGTCGAGCTCGTTCCACGTGTTCATGTTGGCGTAGACCGGCAGTTTATACTTGCGCGCCATCGCGCCGAGCCCCTTCACGTGGTCGGAGTGCTCGTGCGTCACCAGGATGCACCGCAGCCCCTCCGGCGCGACGCCTCGCTCCAGCAGCAGCTGTTCGATGCGCTTGGCGCTCAGCCCCGCGTCGAGCAGCACCCTACATTCGCCGTGCTCGATCAGGGTAGCGTTGCCCGTCGACCCGCTCGATAATATCGTAAATCGGATGCTCATAAATTTCGGTTTCCCCTGTTCCTTGCCGCGAACGCGAACGTTCCCCGGCTTCTTTACGGATTCGACGACGCCGGGTTGCCCTGCGCCGTCGGCGACGGCCCTTCGACCGCCCCGTTGATCGCGTGCACGTAGTACGTCTCCCGCGTACTCAGCACGATGCGCCAATACGGCGCTAATACTTGCGTCTCCGATTCGAAGATCGGGCCGTGATAGCCGAGGCGCACATCGACGATGACCGCCCCGAGCGGCAAGTAATTTTCCGCCAAACTCCCCAGCACCACATAGGCCGATAACACCTCTTGCCCTTGCGGGAGCTCCGCCGTGAGCGGCGTCTCCCGCTCGGCATAGCTGTACCGGTACCGATCGATCGTATCGCCTCCGCCGTACAGCTCGAGCCGCATCTCGAACATCGGCAGACCGTCGTGCAGCTGATTCATCACGTACGCCATATCGCCATCCCGAGCGGCGTACGGGTCTGGCTCGTACGCCTCGATCGTCGGCACGTCCTCGGCGAGCGACTCCTTCACGAGCGAGAGGTCGTCGAGGCGGGCGCGCGCGAACGGCGTCCGCAACGGCGCCGGTACGTCCGGACCTTCAGCGGAGCTGAGGCTGACCGTAATTTCGCTCAGCACCGGCGTGCCTTCCGGCACGGCGGCCTCGAGGCGAATGTCCTTCAGCGCCAGCAGCCGGTTCATCTCCTCGCGGCGGGCCGCATTTTCGGCGAAGGTCGTTAAATTCAATTCATCCATCCAAAGCTGGTACCCCAACAAGATGTTCAAGAACAGGAACGCCCAAATTAAAACCGTCTTCGCACGGCTCCAGTCCATTAGTACGCCCCCCCTCCGGGCAGCGCCCGCACCGTGCCGTCGGTCATCGTCATCGCCCAGACCGGCTCGAGCACGACGTCGTCCTCCGACAAATTCGCCCGGTACGCCGGGTAGACCGACTCGACGAGGCCCTTCTCCTCGAAGGCGTTCCAAAGCGCCAGCAACCGCTCCCCGCCGGGCAGCTCCATGGGCGTTCGCTCCGCGCTGCCGGTTTCCAGCTGTACCGTCGAGCGCTCGTAGCCCGTCACGACCCGGTTGCGCAGCGTCAGCTGAATCGGGCCGAACGGCGTCCCGTCGCGCGTTCCGACGATCGGATAAGCGCCCGGGTACGTCCCGACATAGTGACGGAACTGCACCCGCCGTTCCTGCCCGTTCGGGTCCTGATTCACGCTCTCCAGTAAGTAATCGCCGTTCCAGCCGCCGTGCCGGTTTACGAATTGCACGGCCGCGAGCGCCGATTCGAGCGGCGTCTGTTCGCCCTCCGCCGGCGCGGCCGGGTCGGTATAGCTCAGCCAGCGCTGATCGTACGACAGCTGCAGTCCCCTCTTGCCGTCGGTATAAATTTCCGACCCGTTGCGTTCGGTCAAATTCCGCGTGCTGAACGGATCGGGGAACAGGCTGCGCTGCAGCTGATCGGCGGTAAAGCGTCGGTACGGCACCCGGTATTGCACCATCGGCAGCGGCTGCGTCGGCAAATAATGGCCGCCGGGCAGCGGGGCGTACCGCGTGCGGGCTTCGCCGAACCCGACGAACCGCTCCACGTCCTTCACCGTCAGATCGGCCCGCGTCGCCTCGTACACCGCGCCGCTGCGGCTGCCGACGAAAAACACCCGCACGTCCTCCCGCTCCGGCTGCGTGTAAATGTGGATCCGATCGATCGGCTCTGCCTCGTTCAGACCGTCGCCCTTCAAATTCATCCGCTGGCGCAGCACCGCCATCGACACTTCCTCGGCGAAGCGCACCTCGATCCCTTGCGCCTCCTCGGCGCCCGCCGCGCCCGCTTCGCCGATGCCTGCGGCGTCGCGCAAGCCGTCGAAGGTACGCTGCTCGACGACCTCGAGGATCATATTATAGAAAATCATCTTCGGGTACAGCACCGTATGCTCGCCGTTGCCGAAATGCAGGACGATGTCCTTCGGAAAGACGAGCGCCGACAGCTCCGCCTGCGTTCCCTCCAGCCGCGACTCCACGTAATCGTCAGACGGCAGAATCGCGTCGAAGTTCGGCGCGCTGTACGCGAGCAGGTAGCTCTGCGCCAAGCTCGCCGCCACGAGGACGGCGAGGAGCAGCGACTTGAAGCTCTCCATCATCGTACCTCACGCTCCTCTGCGGCGGCCGGCAGCGTAAACACGACCGTCGTGCCTTGCCCCGTGTCCGATTCGATCCGGATCGTGCCGCCGTGCATCTTCACGATTTCGAGCGCGATGCTCAGGCCCAGACCCGTCCCCCCCATATTTCGGGAACGCGCCTTGTCCACGCGATAAAACCGCTCGAAAATCCGATTCAAATCTTTCTTCGGAATGCCCATCCCCTCGTCGCGGACGGTCACCTCGACCCAGCCGGCGCCGGCCGGACTCGCCTCGCCGGCCGTTCGGCGCGCCGACAGCGTAATGCGGCCGCCGTCCGGGCTGTATTTGATCGCGTTGGAAACAAGGTTGTCCAGCACCTGATCGACCGCGTCCCGGTCGACGAGCGCCGAGGGCACCCCCGGCTCGATCGCAATGGCCAAATCCATGCCGCGCTGATGCGCCTGGAACGTAAACCGATCGGCGACCTCCTCGAGCAGCGCCAGCATTTCGACCCGCTCGAGCGTAAGCGCGGTCTGGCGCGAATCGAAGCGCGACAGATGCAGCAGGTCGTTCACGAGGCGGATCATGCGTTCCGTCTCGTTGCGCGTCACGCCGACGAACCGCGACGCGAGCGCCGGGTCTTCGAGCGCGCCTTCGTCGAGCGCCTCGAGATAGCTCTTGATCGTCGTCAGCGGCGTTCGAAGCTCGTGCGATACGTTCGCGACGAATTCCTTGCGCGACGCGTCGAGCTTCTCTTGCTCGGTGACGTCATGCAGCAGCACGACGGTGCCGGTCACGCCGCGCTCGCGGCGGTGGATCGGCGAGAACGTCGCGCGCGCGACGAGCGCCTCGCCGCCGCCCGACGGCCGCAGCTTCACGCTGAGCGAGCCGCCTTCGGTCCAGACGGCATCGTCTAGCGCATCCCGCCGCAGGCCGAGCAGCTCCGCGACGTCGCGCCCGACCGCCGATTCGTCTTCCGCAAGCCCCAGCATCGCGCTCGCCCGGCGATTCATGACGGTCGTGCGGCCATGCTCGTCCGTCGCGATGACGCCGTCGCTCATATTCGAAAGAATCGAGGCCAGCTTCTCCTTCTCCTCTTCGATCGAGGACAACGCGTCCTTCAGCCGGTACGTCATATCGTTGAAGGCGTTCCCGAGCTGCCCGATCTCGTCGTTCGCGAGCACGTTCACGCGCTGATTCAAGTTGCCGACGGCCATCGCGGCCGCTTTGCGCGTAATTTCCTTGATCGGCGCCGTAATCATGTTGGCGAGAATAATGCCGAGCACCGCCGTCAGCCCGAGCGCGATGACCGTTCCGGTGAACAAGAACTGCTTGATCCGGTTCATCGTATCGAACAGGCCCTCCATCGAGGCGACGACGTACACCGCTCCAATGATTTTGCCGTCGCTCTGGACCGGCATCGCGACCGCGCGCTTGCGCTTGCCGTCGACGTCGATCATCGTGCGCTCGTTGCTCCGGATGCCCTGCAGCGCCCGACTGACCTCCGTCTGCGTATTCTTCTGCCCGACGATGCCTTCCTGCAGCTGCCCCGACGCGCTGACGACGATGCCGTTCGCGTCGATGATTTGTATCTCGGTATCGTTCGTCGCGAACAGGTTTCGAATAAAGACGGTTAAATCCTCGTACGTCTTCTGCTCCTCGCCGGACGTGCCGGAGAGATTCGCGTCGAGATAATCCTTCACGTAGTCGGCGAGCAGGTACGCTTCGTTGTCAACGTTTTCGTTAAAATTGCCGTAAAAAGAATCCTCCAGCGTACGGATAAAGTAGACGCCGATAAGCTGCATCGCGATCAGAATAAGCAGCACATAGATAATAATGATCCGCAGCTGAATCGTCTGCAGCGAACGGATGCCGATCAGCTTCATTGCGCGGGGAAGCCCCCCATTTTCGGATTGCGCATCAAGTAACCGAGCCCCCGGCGCGTCAAGATGTACTCCGGCTTGCTCGGGTCGTCCTCGATTTTCTCCCGCAGCCGCCTCACGGTCACGTCGACCGTCCGCACGTCGCCGAAATACTCGAAGCCCCATACCGCCTGCAACAGATGCTCTCGCGTCATCACTTTGCCGTTGTTCCTCGCCAAGTAATGAATCAGCTCGAACTCGCGGTGCGTCAGATCGATCGGCGCTCCGTCTTTATATAACACATACATATCGCTGTCGATCGCCAGGTTGAAAATTTTCAGCACGTTGCCGCCCGCGGCGCCATCGTCCGCTTCCGCCGCCGCCGCCCCGCCGGTCCACTTCGCCTGCCGCCGCAAATGCGCCTTCACGCGCGCCAGCAGCTCGCGGTTCGAAAACGGCTTCGTCACGTAATCGTCCGCCCCGAGCTCCAGCCCGAGCACCTTGTCCAGTTCCGTATCCTTCGCGGTCAGCATAATGATCGGTGTCGTCGACTTCGCGCGCACCTCGCGGCACACGTCCATCCCGTCCTTCACCGGCAGCATCAAATCGAGCAGAATGAGATCCGGATCGGCCGCGAACGCGAGCTCCACCGCCTCCTGACCGTCGAACGCGCAGATGACCTCGTAGCCTTCTTTCTCGAGGTTGAACTTCAAAATATCCGCAATCGGTTTCTCATCGTCTACGACTAAGATTTTCCCTTGCATGGACGGGGTCACCACCTTCTCATTATCTTACCATACGTATGAAAAAGAGGCATCCGACAAAGGTTTCCCTTCGTCATCAGCCCCCTAAATGAGTCCGTTTATTTGCTCAAGTAACTTCTCGGGTTTTTCTCGACGCCGTTCACGATGATTTCGAAATGAAGATGAACGCCCGTCGACCGTCCCGTGCTGCCCATAACGCCGATCTTGTCGCCTTTCTCCACGATGTCGCCCTTCTTCACGCTGATCTTGCTCAGATGGGCGTACAGCGTCTCGTAGCCGTTCTTATGATCGATGATAACGACATTGCCGTAATCGCTTTTCCAGCCGGCGAACGTTACCTTGCCGGTATCCGACGCCATGATCGTCTTGTTCTTCGACGTAATGTCGATGCCCTTGTGCTGGCGTCCCCAACGTTTCCCGTAGTTGCTCGACACGTTCGCCGATGCGACAGGCCAAACGAACTTGCCGGTACCCTCGCCGAGCACGACCTTCGTGCCGCGCTTCACGACGGCCGGAATCGGTTCCTCTACGATCACCTCGTCGGTGACTTTCTCGTCCATCAGAAGACCGTTCACCTTCGTCAGCACGTAGGTAATTTCCTTGACGCCCTTCCGGCCTTCGCGGATCGTCTTCGATTGCCCCTTGCGCATCGAAGCGTCTTCCTCGTAGATCGTCTCGTACTGTACGGCGATCGTCTCGGTGACTCGCTCTACGGACTCGATCGTGACGGCCGGCTGCAGCATCGTCAGGTCGAGCACGTCGCCCGGGCGGATCAGATCTCTTTCGACCAAGTCTTTATTGTCCTGGTTCTTCGAGTAGATCAGCTCGATCGGCACGCCTAGCTTCTGCGCGATGCCTCCCGGCGTATCGCCTTCTTGCACGATGTATTGCGTCGGCTTCGTATCGCCCTGAATGAGCATATCGAGAACTTCCTGCTCATCCATGACGTCGTTCGGCTGAATTTCCCGCTTCAGCAGCTCGACCGGCTCGACGATGCGCGTCGACAGCAGCTCCGGCGTCCCTTCCGCGATGACGTCGTCGTCTCGGGACGAGACGGGCTCGGCCGATAACACCGTCAAGCCGTCGGGCGCCTCGACGGAGGAGAACGTCTCCTTGACCCGTTCCAAGATACGATTCGCCGTCGCTTCGTCCTTGACGACCGCAACCGCCTTGCCGTTCACGACCACTTCGACGCCTACGGCCTTCGCTTCGATCGCGGCTTTCAGCGCCTCCGCCGTCTCCGGATCCTCCGCTTCGCCCTTAAACACCGTCTCCTTCTCGAGGCGGACGCCGTCGGCGTCGACCTCCCAGGACACTTCGGGGTGAAGCCGCTGCATCTCCTCGAGCTCCTCGACGATCGCCCACTTCACGACGTCCGGCGAGCTGACCTCGCCGATCCTCGTATCGTCGACGTACACTTCATACACGTCTTGCATGTTTGCACTTACATACGCGTTGCCCGCGTAGGCCAAGCTTACTACGAAAACTGCCGCTCCAACCGTTCCCGCTACATGGATTTTATATGTATAAAGCCATTGCTTCGTATCGCGATATCCGTCTTTCGTCCGCCACTTCAGCTTCGTGTATAGGCCTTTAGACTTGAAGTTCAGCAGCGCGTCCTTCAGCTTCTCCGAAGCCCGTTCGAACGGAAGTCTTCCTCTGAACTGGGTCATGCTCGCCTCCTTCACGCTCGTCAGTAACCAAGCTGTTTTCATAAAATTTCAAGAAAACGATGAAAAGCCATGAAAACGGTCAAAAACTGCGCTTTCCTTTACTTTACCATAGCAAATTCCGGTGAGGCAACTTTTTTCGCTTATTCTCGCGGTTTTGCAACGATTTTGCGAACAAAACGTGAAAACGGCGCCCCCCGTACGGGGAGCGCCGTCCATGGCTGCTCGGATTATTTTTGTAAAATATTGATTAACTTTTCGAATTCTTCTTCGCTCAAATATTGTTGCAAGATCGCCGAAGCTTGCTCGAGCTCCTCCGCATGTAACCCGTCCTCGAGCAGCGCCGAAATTTCCTGCACCTCTTCCGGCGGCAATTTCGTTACGAGCATCGCGAAGATTTCCATGCGATCCGCGTCCGAGATGCTGTCCTTCTTTGCGTTCAGCTCCTCCATCGAGAAGTACAGCTCTTCCTCCGACTGGGTCGCTTGTCCCATGACCGGCAGCGCATTGCTCGGCACCGGATATTCGTCCTCCGGCGCGGGCGTGTCCGCTGGCGTCGACGACGTTCCGGCCCCCGTTTCCGACTCCGCCCCCGTCTCACCGGAAGCCTCTGCCGCCGCCTCCGCTTGCGCCGAGCGCGCATTCGGCCGATCGCCGCCCGCGAAGGAGGAGAGCACATCCTCGAAGCGAACGGACGTTGCCGCATCCGCCGCGCCGTACGCGCTAAGCAGCTGTTGAAGGTAGGCGTTCACGACGGCCCACGTCGTCGCGAGGGATACCCCGGTCACGATCGCCGCCGCGAGAATCGTCTTCGTCAGCCAAAACACTATTTTCATCAACGCGTATTCCTCCGTCCGTAGAAAGCTCCCTAACAGTATGCACGATGGGGGAAGTTTCTAAAACAGAACGCGCCCCCGGATCTGCGTATCGATTCGGGGGCGCTCGGAATTATGCGTATACGGGCCGGACCAGGTGCGTCTGCTCGCGATTGCGGCCGACGGAGAAGATCGAAATCGGAATGCCGGTCAGCTGCGAGACGCGTTCGACGTAATGGCGCGCGTTCGTCGGCAGCTCGTCGAGCGAGCGGACGCCGGAGACGTCCTCCGACCAACCCGGCAGCTCCTCATAGACGGCTTCGCATTCGGCGAGCATCTGCAGGTTCGACGGGTAATAGTCGATTAATTCGCCTTTGTGCTTGTAAGCCGTGCAAATTTTAACCGTCTCGAGTCCGGTCAGCACGTCGATGGAGTTCAGCGACAAGCCTGTAATGCCGCTCACCCGGCGCGCATGGCGCACGACGACGCTGTCGAACCATCCGACGCGGCGCGGGCGGCCCGTGACCGTGCCGTATTCATGGCCGGTTTCGCGAATCATGGCGCCGATGTCGTCGTGCAGCTCCGTCGGGAACGGGCCGTCGCCGACTCGCGTCGTATATGCCTTCGCCACGCCGATGATTTGGTGAATCTTCGTCGGGCCGACGCCCGAGCCGATGCATACCCCGCCGGCGGACGGATTCGACGACGTGACGAACGGATACGTGCCGTGATCGATGTCGAGCATGACGCCTTGCGCGCCTTCGAACAAGACGCGGCGGCCCGCGTCGATCGCGTCGTTCAGCACGATCGACGTGTCCGTCACGTACGGGCGCAGCTGATCGGCATACGACAAGTACTCGCGCAAGATCGGCTCCACCTCGAGCCCTTGGGCGCCGTACACCTGCTCGATCAAGCGGTTCTTATCTTCCATGATGCGGCGCAGCTTGCGCTCGAACTCCTCGGCGTACATCAAATCCGTAATCCGAATGCCGCTGCGCGCCGCTTTATCCATATACGCCGGGCCGATGCCCTTGCGCGTCGTTCCGATCTTGTCGGCGCCCTTGCGCTCCTCCTCGAGGCCGTCCAGGAGCAGATGGTACGGCATGATCAAGTGCGCGCGGTCGCTGATCTTCAGGTTTTTCGTCGAGAAGCCGTTGTCGTGAATGTACTGAATTTCCTCAAGCAGCGCCTTCGGGTTGAGCACCATCCCGTTGCCGATGACGCAAAGCTTCTCGTGATAGAAAATCCCCGACGGAATCATGGTCAGCTTATATTTATGGTTTTTGATCATGATCGTATGGCCCGCGTTGTTGCCGCCTTGATAACGGGCTACGACCTCTGCGGTTTCCGCAAGATAATCGGTAATTTTTCCTTTGCCCTCGTCTCCCCATTGCGTGCCTACCACAACGACCGTCGACATGAGCGTTCCCCCTCTTGGGTCCAATTTCAAAAGCATTCTTAGTGTAACAATCCGGCGGAACCGAAGTCAATGAAAAATCCGAACGTTTTCGAAGCGCGCTTCGAAAATATTCGGATCGATCTCGATGGAACCTACCATTAGATTGCCGCGGGGAGGGCATCGCTATGCGATTTGTCCAGCGACACGAATTTATTGAAGTTTTTCAAGAAGACGAGCTCGACGGTGCCGACCGGCCCGTTCCGCTGCTTCGCGATGATGATTTCGATAATATTTTTCTTTTCCGATTCCTTGTCGTAATAATCGTCGCGGTACAAGAACGCGACGATGTCGGCGTCCTGCTCGATCGAGCCCGATTCCCGAAGGTCGGACATCATCGGCCGCTTGTCCTGACGCTGCTCGACGCCCCGGCTCAGCTGCGAGAGGGCGATGACCGGCACTTCGAGCTCCCGCGCGATCTGCTTGAGCGTCCGGGAAATTTCGGATACTTCCTGCTGGCGGTTCTCTCCGGCCTTGCCGCGGCCCGCGATCAGCTGCAAGTAGTCGATCAGGATCATGCCGAGGCCCTTCTCTTTCTTCAGGCGCCGGCACTTGGCCCGGATGTCGGCGA
This sequence comes from Paenibacillus sp., assembly GCF_035645235.1. Classification (GTDB taxonomy): domain Bacteria; phylum Bacillota; class Bacilli; order Paenibacillales; family YIM-B00363; genus Paenibacillus_AE. The sequence goes on along the minus strand of NZ_DASQMZ010000128.1, from coordinate 31,000 downwards.
CCGTGATCGCCGGCGTATCGTCGATGTAGATTTCCGCCTCGGACAACGTTCCGATCGCCATCGTCAGCTTCTCCCAATCGTCGCCCTCGAGCGTACCGGTCCGGATGCGGCCGGCGTCGACGTTCGCCTCCGCGCATATAATCCGCTGCACGAGCTGCGCGGCCGACATCTCGAGCGAGAATATCGCTACCGTCTCCTTCGCGCGAACGGCGACGTTCTGCGCGACGTTCAGGGCGAAAGCGGTCTTTCCCACGGACGGACGGGCGGCCACGATGATAAGATCGCTGCGCTGGAAGCCGGACGTCATCTTATCGAGGTCGGGAAAGCCCGAAGGAATGCCGGTCGTCGTGCCGCGCTGATTGTACAGCGACTCGACGCGCTCGAATACTTCCATCAGCACTTCCTTGATCGAAATAAAGCCGGTGCTCGACTTGCGGTTCGCAATTTCTAGAATGCGCATCTCCGCTTCGCTGAGCAGCGCCCCCACGTCGTCGGCGCCCGCGTACCCGTTCGTGGCGATTTCCGTCGCGGTACGAATCAATCTTCGCAGCATGGACTTCTCTTCTACGATCTTGGCGTAATACGTGACGTTCGCGGCCGTCGGGACGGAGCTGGCCAGCTCCGTTAAGTATTGAATGCCGCCGATTTCGCCGAGTTGCTGCTTCGCTTGAAGCCGAGTCGTCAACGTAATGAGATCGATCGGCTCGTTGTCGCCGTTGAGCTCCACCATCGCTTCGAAGATGTATTGATGCGCCTGCCGATAAAAATCCTCCGCCTTCAGCGTCTCCATCACCGTAATGATCGCGACGCTGTCGAGCAGCACGGCGCCCAACACCGCCTGCTCCGCTTCTACGTTTTGCGGAGGGATGCGATCGAACACCGGCCGCTCCCCGAAGCCGCCCCCGTTCCCGTTTCCGTACCCGTTCCCGTTCATCGGCGTTTAACTTCCTTCCTTGACTTGCACCTTTAACGTCGCGGTAACCTCCGGATGCAGCTTCACCGGCACCTGCGTTACGCCGAGCGTCCGAATCGGCTCGTCCATGACGATTTTCCGCTTGTCCAGTTTTACGTTCATCTTCTCGAGCGCTTCGGCGACTTGCTTGTTCGTAATGGACCCGAACAGACGCCCGCCTTCTCCTGCCTTCGACGTCAGCACGACCGTCATCTCTTCCAGCTTCTTGCCGAGCTGCTGCGCGTCGATCTTTTCTTGCTCCTTACGGCGAAGTTCCGCTTGCTTTTGGTTTTCGAGCGTCTTCACATTGCCTTCCGACGCAGGCTTCGCCAGTCCGCGCGGAATCAGAAAGTTCGAGGCGTAACCCTCGGATACCTCCTTGATTTCGCCCTTCTTCCCTTGCGACTTCACATCCTGCAAGAAGATTACCTTCATTCCAAGAGCCCCTCCTTGTCTTCGTAGCTATTCAGTAATGCGAGCAATCTCGCTTCCGCTTCTTGAATCGTGCCTTCCAGCTGCGTCGCCGCGTTCGTCAGGTGGCCGCCGCCTCCCAGCTTCTCCATAACGAGCTGCACGTTCACTTGCCCCATGCTGCGGGCGCTGATGCCGATCAGACCGTCCGGCCGCTCGCAGACGACGAACGATGCCACGATGCCCTGCATGTTCAGCAGCGTATCGGCGACCTGCGCGATCAGCAGCTGCGGATAGCGCTGTCCCGGCTGCGTGACCGCGACGGCGAAATGCTTATGCACGATGCGCGCGTGCCGGATAATATCCGCCTTCATGAGGTAGCCGGGCAGATCGTCCTTCAACAGCCGCTGGATTAACGCGGCGTCCGCGCCGTTGCGCCTCAAGTACGAAGCCGCCTCGAACGTCCGGGAGCCGGTGCGCACCGAGAAGCTCTTCGTATCCGTCACGATACCCGCCAGCATCGCGGTCGCCTCCAGCACGCCCAACGCCAGCCCTTCGTGCACATATTGCAGCAGCTCCGTCACCAGCTCGCACGTCGACGACGCGTACGGCTCCATGTAGACGAGCGTCGCTTCGCTGATGAATTCCTCCCCGCGCCGATGGTGATCGACCACGACGAGCCGTTTCGTCAGCCCGAGCAGCTTCGGCTCGGCCACGAGCGACGCTTTATGCGTATCGACGACGACCGCGAGCGTCTTCGACGTGATGAGATGCGACGCGTCCTCCGGCGTGACGAATTTCGACGTCAGCTCCTCGTCCTCGTAGATCATCTCCATCAACCGGTGAATCGACGGATTGACGCCTTCCAGCACGATATAGGCCGGCTTGCCGAACGCATCGGCCGCCTTCAGCATGCCGATCGCCGCGCCCAGCGCATCCATGTCCGGAATTTTATGCCCCATCACGACGACCTTGTCGCTTTCCTTGATCAAATCGCGCAGCGCGTGCGAGATGACGCGGGCCCGAACGCGGGTGCGCTTCTCCACCGCGTTCGACTTGCCTCCGTAGAAGCTGACCCGGTCGCCTACCTTCACGGCCACTTGATCGCCCCCTCGGCCGAGGGCGATATCGAGGCTCGTCTGCGCGAGCTGCCCGAGGTCCACCAGCGCCGCAGCGCCGCCGGCCACCCCGATGCTGATCGTCATCGGCAGCTTCAGATGCGCCGTAGCGTCCTTCACCTCGTCCAGCACGTCGAAGCGGCTTTGCTCCAGGCTGGCAAGCTCCTTCTGGCTAAGCAGCAGGAAGAATCGGTCCGAGGCCGTCCGCCGCATATAGAGACGGTTGCGAACGGCCCACTCGTTCAACACCGTCGTTACCGTCGCCAGCGTCAAACTTCTGGATTGGTCGTCCATGCCCTGCGTCGCTTCGTCTACGTTATCCAGGACGAGGAGCCCGAACGCGATCCGTTCTTCCTCGTACTTCTTCAAGAGGTTCGCGTAAACCGTAATATCGGTAAAGTAAATCAAACGCTCTTCCGGACGAATCCGCGCTTGGAACGTTCGCTTGCTGAAGGACAACTCGATCGTCGCTTCTTTGTCCTTCGCGGACTTCAGCGCCGGCCAGAGCGCATGCACCGACTCGCCCACGATCGACTCCCGTTCCATCGCCTTCGCGATATATCCGTTATGCCACTCCACTTGCCGGTCTTCTCCGTACAGGACGATGCCGATCGGCATTTCGCTGATGACGTCGCTCGACGCCTTCTTGACGCGATGCGAGATCGTCGAGATGTACGCGTTCATCTCTTCGCGCGTACGGCGTTCCGCGGCGACGGCGAACGCCGCGCCGGCCGCGCTGACGATCAACGCGAGCGTGCCGGCGATCCACGAGAAGCCGAAGAGCGCAAGCGACAGCGCGAGCGTCAACGCCAGCGGCACCGTCGTGTGCGGACTCGCCCAACGGGTGTGCAGCCACTTCGGCATGAACCCCGTCCTCCTCCCCGTACGTTAGGATTTGCGACGGAACCGATCCCGGATCGGAAACGCCGTGTCGAAGACGCCGAGCAAACTGAACGGCATCGTCAATGGATTCAAGAGCACGACGGCAATCAATCCGACCCACGGAATCCATTTCTTTCGCTTCTCGTGTCCGAGGAAAAACAGGAACGACAGCCCCTGAACGACGAACGCGAACATAAAGAGCGGCACGAGGTTGACGACGACCGTCGACAGGAACGATTCCCGGTCGACGGGCACGAACAGCTCCGCGAACAAGGCGATCAAATAGTACCACACGAAAGATCGCGGCAACCGCCAGTCCCGCACGGGCGGAAGCGATGGAATCGAAAGTCCCTTCGTCCGATTGGCGATGCGTCGCGATACGGTGTGCGTAATCGCCGTGAGCAGCGTGGACGACGCGATGAGGATGAGCGGAATCAACATAACGTATAGATCAATAAACCCTTGCATCGTCTCTTCCGTGATCATCTCCCGCGCGGAATCGACCATGAACCGGTCGACCGTCTCGCGCGTGCTCGCCGCGATTTCCGACGTTAAGTTGAAGCCCAGCATCGTAGCCACGAGAATAAGGATCAGGTACATCGCCAAATACCCGACGACGCCTGCCGTGATGGCTGCCCGGGCGGTCTTTCTTCTTCGGTACGCTTCGCCGAGCACGATGCCCGGCACGAGCGTCATGAGCGCCATCGCCAGGAAGAGGAACGCCATCGCGCCGTATATCGCCGCGCCGACGATCATCGTCCCCGCCGCGATGCCCGCAAACCATCTTCGATCCGTCTTCACGTAAAGAAGAACGGCCGGAACGGACGCGAACCAGAGCGTGAGGAAGACGAAGCCCGTGCCGAGCGACAGCTGGACCAGGAGCAGCGCCGCGCCCCAAATCAACGCTTGCTTCCCGTATGAGATTTTTTCAGACTCGGACAACAAGGTCACCTACCATCCAGATGTCGTTCCAAGGAAGACAAGTCGCCGTACCATTCTTCCAGCTGGTGATTGTCTCGCTTATGCGTCTTCAGCTTCTCCAGGACCGTCTCGTCAAGCTCCCTATAGCCGACGCCCATGCGCCGCGCCAATAAATAAGAAGAGACGATCAAGCTCGCGAGCCCGTCGACGATCTTCGCTTGGCGCCCTTCCCACAAGCCGCGAAACAGCTGCGCCATCTCTTCCAGCATCTCGGTTTTCAACCATTCGATGATTTTCGCCTTGCGGGCGACGTCCATCTCTTTGCCGTTCGTCATGCTCCTGCTCCTTACGACCGGCCCAACCTGCGGCCGCTTATGAATGACATTATACCACAAATCGTCGCGCGATAAGTTCGATTCGCGACCGTTTCCCGAGACGAACAGGAAAAAGGCCGTCCCCAGTCGCATCGACTGCCGGAACGGCCCGTTCGCTTGTTGCTTATTCCGTCGTGTAAGGGATCAGCGCCATCTGGCGCGAACGCTTGATCGCAACGGTCAGTGCGCGCTGGTATTTCGCGGAAGTACCGGTTACGCGCCGCGGCAAAATTTTGCCGCGCTCGCTGATGAACTTCTTCAGCAAGTCGACGTCTTTATAGTCGATGTGCTTGATCTTGTTCACCGTGAAGAAGCATACCTTCCGGCGCTTGCCGCCGCGCTTGCCGCGGCCGCCGAATTTGCGCTCGCCGCGCTCCGGGCGGTCGCCGCGTTCCGGACGCTCTTGTTGCTCTGCCATGGTTCATAACTCCTTTCTTTCGGAAAATGATATGGTTCGATCGGTTGCACTCCGTCGTTAGAACGGCAAATCGTCGTCCGAGATGTCGACCGGCTTGCCGTCGTCGATGAACGGGTCGAAATTGCCGCCACCGCCGCCGCGTTGTCCGCCGCCTCCGCCGGATCGACCGCCTCCGCCTTGGAAGCCGCCGCCACCGCCGCCGCCTTGATAGCCGCCTCCGCCGCCCCCGCCTTGCGGTCCGCCCTCTTCGCCATCGCGATTCGGACGCTCCAGGAATCGGACGTTATCCGCAACGACTTCCGTAACGTAGACGCGCTTGCCTTCGTTATTTTCGTAGTTGCGCACCTGCATCCGCCCTTCGACGGCTGCCAGCCGGCCCTTGCGCAAATAGTTCGCGCACGTCTCCGCAAGCTGCCGCCAGACGACGACCGGAATGAAGTCCGCTTCCCGTTCGCCGCCCTGGCTGGAAAACGGCCGGTCGACGGCCAGCGTGAACTGAGCGACGGCGACGCCCGCAGGCGTATACCGCAGCTCCGGATCCTTCGTCAAACGGCCGATCAATATGACGCGGTTCAGCAAAGCAATCCCTCCTGCAACGGGTGATTACGCCTATAAGGCGCTTTACGCTACGTCTTGTACGATCATGAAGCGGACGATTTCGTCGGTAATCCGCAGCACGCGATCCAGTTCCTTGACGGTTTCGGGCGTGGCGTTGAAGTTCACCAACACGTAGATTCCGTCGCGGTTCTTGTTGATCTCGTACGCAAGACGGCGCTTGCCCATTACGTTGGTCTTCGTAACTTCTCCGCCGTTATTGATAATGCCCTGGAATTTCTCCACGATCGCCTGAACGGCCGGCTCCTCCAAGTCGGAGCGGACAATATACATAATTTCGTACTTGCGCATTCGATTTTCACCTCCTTGTGGTCTATGGCCCCGTTCGAGACGGAGCAAGGAGCGAGAGCTATGAACTCACACTAAACTCTAATATACCAAAATAGAATGACCGGGGCAAGCGCACATTCCCGCGCAGCAATGCCACATACCGGAAAACATGAATCATGCGCGGCTGGATACCCTAAAGACGGGGGTGATGAGCGATGGCGCAAGCGACAAGATTTCATGCCGGCGACCATGCGCCGAACAACGGCGTATACGTGGAAACGGGAAAGAACGACCACCATATGGGCATTCAAAATCCGAAGCGAATCGAGCTGAAGAAAGGCGACAAGCTGCCGGAAACGTCGAACGACGACCGCGTGTGGGTGCTCGAAAGCAAGCATCATACCGTCCATTAATGAAAAAGAAGCACGGTCCGGCGATCCGGTCCGTGCTTCTTTCTTCATAAGGCCAATTCGTTCGCTTTTTAAAATCCGGAGCAAACGTGAGCGAGCCACCCGGCCAACGCGCCAAGCGCGTAAAAAAACGATTCCCACCAGGGCCCCCACTTCGCAGCCGGCACCGAGTCCGCCCGTTCCATGCTCGACTCCTCCCGACGTCGGCGGTTTCGCCGTTGCTACCACATCGTATTCGCGTCTGCCGGGAGAAGTGAATGATTACCGGTCCTTGATCGCCAGCTCTTGCTGGACGCCATAGGAGTTGTGCGCTTCGCTGTGCTTCAGAACCTCTTTCGCGAAGTCCGGATTGTGCGCATACTTATTGCCTTTATTCTCTTTGAACTTCTTCTTCGGCATGTCGCTCACCTCCCTATGCTATAGGGTGCGTACGCGTACATGCCCCTATACAACCCTTAACTTGGGGAAGCCGGGGTTCGCGTGAACAACAAAAAAGCCGGTGCAGCTGCACCGGCCGATTCGTTATGTATGGCGGAGAGAGTGGGATTCGAACCCACGCACGCCTCGCGACGCCTAGTTGATTTCGAGTCAACCCCCTTGGGCCTCTTGGGTATCTCTCCGTTTCGCGACGACAAGCATTATCATACCACAGCCTGGCCGCTTGCGCAACACCCTTCCAACAACTTACTCCTCCGCCGTCTTCCCCTCGCTTTTCGGCGCCGCGATCAACACTTTCTTGAATCGCTTTTCGAACTTCGCGCGCGGCACCAATACGCTGTGCTGGCAGCCTCTGCATTTAATGCGGATGTCCATCCCCATCCGGATGATTTCCATTTCGTTCGTTCCGCACGGATGCGGCTTCTTCATCATCACGACGTCGCCAAGGTCGAACGTCTTCGCTTCCGCCATTCCCGTCTCCCCCGTCTACTCCGATCTCGTGAACGTAACGAGCCGCGGATACGGAATTTCGATTCCCTCCGCGTCCAACGCTTTCTTGATCGCCGCGTTCAATTGCCTTCCCGCGCCGAAATGCGTCATCGGCTTGCACTCGAACGTAACCCGAATCACGACCTCGGACGCGCCGAGCGTCTGCACGCCGAGCACATCCGGCTCTTTCGTCATGTTCTCGTTGGCTTCGTACACCTCAAGCGCCGTCCGCTTGATGACCTCCGTCGCCTTCTCGATATCCGATTCGTACGCGATGGAAACATCGACGACCCCGACCGAGATGTTCGTCGAGAAGTTCGTCACTTGCGTAATCGCGCCGTTCGGAATGATGTGCACCTCGCCCGTCCAGCTCTTAATGCGCGTCACGCGAAGTCCGATCTCTTCGACCGTGCCTTGGAAATTCCCCGTCTTGATGACGTCCCCCACGGCGAACTGATCCTCGAAAATGATAAAGAACCCGGTAATAACGTCCTTCACGAGACTTTGCGCCCCGAAGCCGATCGCAAGGCCCATGACGCCCGCGCCCGCGAGCAGCGGCGCCAGATCGACGCCGACTTCCGACAAAATGAGCATAATGACGATAAAATTGACCGTATAAGAGACGACGTTGTTCACAAGCCGCCCGATCGTCTGAGCTCGCCTCGGATCGAATTTTACCGGCCCGCGCTGCTCGGCCTTCTGCTCGATCACCATATGCGTAATCGCCCGTCCCGCGACGCCTACGACGATACGTCCGACGATAAAGTAAATCAATATTTTCGTTAGCACCCAAACGATCGTAAGCCAAACCGCGGGATCCATCAGGAATCCGTATACGCTCTGCACCCAAACGTCAGGCTGAAAGTCGCCCATTTGCGCCCCCCTTTCTAGAACTCAATCGTATCATACCCTTCGCCGCTTTTTAAGTACACGCCGCGAATCTCGACGCGTTCCTCGCGCAGGATGTCGACGACTCGAGGCAAATCTTCGCCCCCGAAGCCGATCGATAACGCGCAGCCTGCGGTAATTTCCTTCGGCGTCGGCATCGTATCGATATCGATCCCCGCATACTCCAGCAGCATCTCCGTCCGAATCGCCTGCTGCGTCGAATCGAAAGCGATCACGTACTGCGTTTGCATCGCTCCGCCCCCTCATGGACAACGAATCTATCGAAAAATCTATGAGCCCGTCCCTTCCGGCGTATAAAAAGGCTCCTCCATCCGTATACTGTTACTACTACAAACATGTCATGCGATAGGCGGGAATGCTATGAACTTCTCTATCGGTTCCTTTTCGTTTCTCAAGAAGACGCCGCCCCCCGCGGCCCCTCTGAAACTGCCTTACACCGACCCGGACGCCGTAGGGCAGCTGTGCGACCGATTGCGTCATACGTTCGCCGCCGTGCCGGCTTACCGCCCGATCGTCGTCGTCTGCGTCGGCACCGATCGTTCGACGGGAGATGCGTTAGGGCCGCTTGTCGGCAGTTCCTTACATAAGCATTCCGATCTGCCGGTTTACGGCACTTTGGACGAGCCGGTACACGCCGTCAATCTCGTCGAAAGACTGGAACAAATCCACGACGCTCACCGCAATCCGTACATCGTGGCGATCGACGCCTGCCTGGGGCAGCTGTCCAGCGTCGGCTGCATCCAAGCCGGCGACGGCCCCGTCAAGCCGGGCGCCGGCGTCAACAAGGAGCTCCCCCCGGTCGGCGACTACCACGTCACGGGCATCGTGAACGTCGGCGGATTTATGGAATATTTCGTATTGCAAAATACTCGATTGTCGCTCGTCGTCAATATGGCCGACGTCATTGCAGAGTCGATCCGGCTTGCCGCGGAAGAACGTTATTCCGCGATTAAGCCTTCGGCTTTGCTTGAATGATCGCTTCCTTCTCCTCGGGCGTCAGCGGGTAGCCTGACGTCCCTGCTTCCAGCGGCTTTGCATAGACGCGGCTTTCGTCGCGGCTGTGCAAAGCGCTGATGACGACGCCGTCCTTCCGCTCGTCGACGAACGCGACCGAGAAGCTCAAGTCGCTGCCGCGCTCGCCGAACGGGTTGTACCGAACGACGCCGACGTTCGTCTTCCAACGCTCCGCGCGCGCCTCGACGACGCCGATGCGTTGCGCGTTGCTTTCGGTTTGCGCCGTCAGCCCCTCTACACGCTCATGCAGCTTCTTCATGACCGACTCCAAATCCGGGACGCCGGTATCCTTCACGAAAGCGTTCAGGCGCTTCCGCAATTTGCCGATCCGCAGCAATGCCGCGATCCAAAGCACGAATAATAGCGCGATCAATACGACGCCGCCGGACAGCCAAGCTTCCAGCGGCACTTCAAACACGACGATGTCCCCCATGACGAACCCCTTTGCTTCTTACTCTTTCCGGTACGATCGAACCACCTGCTGCATCGACTCCAAGAAATAATCGACCTGCTCGTCGGTCGTGAACGCGCCGACGCTCGCGCGCACCGCCCCGGATTGTTCCGTCCCGGCCGTGCGATGCGCGAGCGGCGTGCAATGAAAGCCCGCGCGCACGGCGATTCGGAAATGTTGATCGAGCACGAAGGCCAATTCGGCGCTGTCGATACCTTTCGCCGTGAACGACACGATGCCCGTTCTCGCTCGCCCCGGCGCGGGACCGAGTATGCGTACGCCGTCCAGTTGAAGCAGCCCCTCCATCATCCGTTGGGTAAGCGCCCATTCCTTAGTATGGATGTTTGCGGGCGTCTCATGCAGGACGAAGTCGAGCCCCGCCCCGAGCCCGGCGATTCCCGGCGCGTTTTGGGTCCCCGATTCGTAACGGTCCGGCCGCACCGTCGGCTGGAGCACCGCCTCCGACTGACTCCCCGTTCCCCCGAATACGATCGGCTCGACCTCCACATGCGGCGATATATAAAGCCCGCCGGTACCTTGCGGCCCATACAGCGCTTTATGCCCGGGGAACGCCAGCATATCGATGCCCATCGCCGATACGTCGATCGGCAGGACCCCCGCCGACTGCGCCGCATCGACGAGCAGCGCCGCCCCCCGCGTCTTCGCGATCTCGCCGATCTCTTGCAAGGGAACGATGCTGCCCAGCAAATTCGAGCTGTGATTGACGACAATCAACCGCGTGCCCGCTTCGACGCTCTCTTTCACTCGCATCGGATCGAGCGTGCCGTCTTCGTCGGTTTCCACGTAAGTGACGCGAACCGACTTCGTCGCCTTCAACCACTCCAGCGGCCGACGCACGGAGTTGTGCTCCACTGCCGTACATACGACGTGATCTCCCTCTCTTACGTAACCGAGAATCGCCGTGTTCAAGGCCGCCGTCGTATTCAACGCGAAAGCGATATCGTTAGGATTCCGAACGCCGAACAGCTTCGCCAGCTTCGCCCGCGTACGGAACATCGACCTGCCGGCGTCGACCGCCATCCGGTGCCCGCCCCGCCCCGGATTCGCCCCGTTGTCCGCCACGGCCCTTCCGACCGCTTCCGCCACGTCCGGCGGCTTCGGCCAAGAGGAAGCCGCGTTATCGAAATAATATACATCCATCGACTGCCGCCTCCAAACAAGAAATCAGCACGCCTTCGAATCGATGTTTCGACCCGAAAGCATGCTGTGCGTTTTCATAGCGTTATCCCGTAAATTTCCCCTGCATGATGTCAAGCAATCGTTGCAGATCGTCTTGCGAATAGTACAGGATTTCGATCTTTCCTTTATCTTTTCCGGATTTGATTTTCACCGTCGTCTTTAAGTGTTCCCTCAAATCCTCTTCCAACGCATGAATATAAGGATCGCGCTTTACCTTTTTCGGCTTCGGCTGTTTCTTTTGTTGATCCTCCAGCTTCCGAATCGCCTCTTCCAGCTCGCGTACGCTCCATTGCTCGGCGATCGTGCGCTCCGTCAATTCGACGATCGCCTTCTCGTCCTTCATCCCTGCGATCGCTCGCGCATGTCCCATCGATAATGTTCCACGTGAAACATATTCCTTCACCTTCGCGGGCAGCTGCAGCAATCGAAGGAAATTGGCGATATGGGACCTGGACTTTCCGACCTTCGCGGACAGTTCTTCCTGCGTTAAGGAGAAGGTATCGATTAAATTTTGATAAGCGATCGCGACCTCCATGGCGTTGAGGTCCTCCCGCTGTAAATTCTCGATTAACGCGATCTCCATTACTTGCCGGTCGGTGAACGTGCGAACGACCGCCGGAATCGTCGCCAAACCTGCCTTCTGAGACGCTCTCCAGCGGCGTTCCCCGGCAATAATTTCGTATCCCTTCAACACCGCGCGAACGATGATCGGCTGGATCACGCCGTGCTCTTTAATCGATGCGGCCAAATCATCGATGCCTGCTTCGTCGAAATGCTTTCGCGGCTGATAAGGGTTCGCCCTCAATTGAGAGAGCGTGATCTCCATTATTTTGTCGTCGTCCTTGATATGCAAAGCGGGGATTAACGCATCCAGCCCTCGACCCAGTCGTTTATTCAATCGAGACCACTTCCTTTGCAAGCTCCATGTATACTTCCGCGCCCTTCGAGCGCGGGTCGTACGTAATGATCGATTGCCCGTGGCTGGGAGCTTCGCTTAGACGAACGTTGCGCGGGATGATCGTCTGATACACTTTGTGTTGGAAATATTTCTTCACTTCTTCGATGACCTGAATCCCGAGGTTCGTGCGCGCATCGAACATCGTGAGCAGTACGCCTTCAATTTGAAGCGAGGTGTTGAGATGCTTCTGGACGAGACGAATCGTATTTAAGAGCTGGCTTAATCCTTCCAGCGCATAGTATTCGCATTGAATCGGAATAATGACCGAATCCGAAGCCGTTAACGAGTTGACGGTCAAAATGCCGAGCGACGGCGGACAATCGATAAGAATATAATCGAACATATGCCGTACGAGCTGCAGCGACTTCTTCAATCTTACCTCTCTCGAAATCGTAGGCACCAGTTCGATTTCGGCGCCCGCCAATTGAATCGTCGCCGGGATCATTTTCAAATTCGGAATGTTCGTGTCGACGATCGCATCCTTCGGATGGATATCGTTAATAATGACGTCATAGATACAATACGTCACGTCCGCTTTATTGATGCCGATGCCGCTCGTTGAATTTCCCTGGGGGTCGATATCGACAAGCAAGACGCGTTTCCCCAAGGAAGCCAAGGAAGCGCCTAAATTCACCGACGTCGTCGTTTTTCCTACGCCGCCCTTTTGGTTCGTAATTGCTATTATTTTGGACAACCGTGTTCACCTCAAACAAAATTCGACATATATAAGGCCACTTCTAAGACAACTTCGGTATGAAAACGAAAGAAAAAGCGGCTTGCGCCGCTGTCGACCGTTGTGTTCGTTATCGGGTAGGCTTACCGCTTTGGAATTCGAATAATGATTTCGTAACGATCCTCGTAGTCCTGCTCGTCCTTCACGATATTCATCCCCGTCCCCATGACCATATCGACGGATTGACGAATCGTATTCACGGCCAGCCGCACGTCTTTCGAGAACGAGATGCGTTTCGGCTTCTTTTCCACGCTTTCGCGAATCGATTCGAGAATGAATTGTATTCTCGTCTCGGTTTGCTTCACGTTCAATTCTTTGGAGATAATGTCCTCCAGTATTTTGATTTGCAGCTCGTCCGTCGGCAGCGCCAGCATCGCCCGCGCATGCCGTTCCGTTATTTTCCGTTCCAAAAGCGCTTGCTTCACCGGCTCGCAAAGCTGGAGCAGCCGGATCTTATTCGCGATCGTGGATTGGCTCTTCCCTAAACGTTGCGCCAAGCTTTCCTGCGTCAGGTGGTGCAGCTCGATCAGCTTCTGATACGCAGTCGCTTCTTCGATCGAGGTCAAGCCTTCGCGCTGCAGGTTTTCGATCAACGAGATGGAAGCGGCTTGTGAATCGTTGAATTCCCGAACAATCGCAGGAATCGTATCCCATCCAAGCTTCGTTACGGCTCTCCATCGACGTTCCCCGGCAATGAGCTCGTGCCTTCCTTCGCGGACGCGCACGACGACCGGCTGAATGACGCCATGGGTACGGATCGTCTGGCACAGCTCTTCGATGCGTTCATCGTCGAATACCGATCTGGGCTGGTACGGGCTTGGCACGATCGAATCGACGGGGATGAGTTTTACTTCCTCGTTCGTCGACGACTTCTCCGAGCCCAATCCGAAAAACCGATTCAATTGTTCCTTCATATTCGTTGCACCATACTTTCAATAATGATCGTAAACCCGGCGGAAGAACGATTCAGCGATCACGGTACGAAATGCGGCATATAGGCAAAACAAGCCTCCGCCGGAATGGACGGAGACAAGTCTGCGATCGAGTTGCCGTATTTATCTTTATTCGATGCGCGCATCGAATTTCCTTCCGACGACGACGAAGAAAATGGATTTGTTCCTTCCAATGTTCCACGTGAAACAATTATTTCGTCGACATGCTGCCGGTTAGCGGCAATTTTAACGGAACGCCAGCTTTCCTCGGATATTTCCCCGGCGTCGGCTTCGTCTTACGAACGATCACGATATGCCTTCCGGAACCGTCGTGCGGCAGCTCGAAGGCGTGATCCGATACGAATTCGCCGCCTAACGCTTTTAAGGCGAATCCCGCCTCCCGCAGCTCCTCGGCCGGATCGGAGCCTTTCATCGCGACGAACGCTCCCCCGGTCCGGGCGAACGGAAGACAAAATTCGGCCAATACGTTCATCCGGGCCACCGCTCTGGCGGTAACGAGATCGTACCGATCCCGATGCGCCGGAAGGCGAGCCGCATCCTCCGCGCGGGCGTGAACGCATTCGACGTCCTGCAAGCCCAACGTTTCCGCCAGCGATTGCAAGAAACCGATTCGTTTCTGCAGCGAGTCGACGATCGTCACCCGAAGATGCGGGAACATAATTTTCAACGGGATGCTCGGAAACCCGGCGCCGGAGCCGATATCGGCCAGCATGTTTACCTTGTCCAACGGGTAATAGAACGATAACGTCAACGAATCGTAGAAGTGTTTTAAAAAAACTTGTTCCTTCTCGGTAATCGCCGTCAAGTTCATTCGTTCGTTCCAGTCGACCAGCTCGCGGTAATACAGCTCGAATTGCTCCAGCTGCCTGTCCGTCACCGTGACCGACCGCTCGGCGAGCAGACGGCGAAACGAATCGCTAGGCTCAGACATCGGATCCCTCTTCCCCACGCGCGGTTAATCCCGCGCTGCGGTTACTTTATTGTATTGCTCGAGGTAAACGAGGAGGATCGATAAGTCCGCCGGCGTCACGCCGGCGATGCGCGAAGCTTGGCCGATCGAAATCGGACGAATCGAAGCGAGCTTCTGCTTCGCCTCCGTCGCAAGACCGTGGACCGCGGCGTAATCGATATCCTCGGGAATTTTCTTCTTCTCCATCTTCTTTAACCGTTCGACCTGCGCCAGCTGCTTTTCGATATAACCGACATATTTCAACTGAATCTCGACCTGTTCCTTCATGTCGGCGTCCAGCTCGAACGGAGACGGGGTCATGCGCTCGATATGCCCGTAAGAAATCTCGGGCCGCCTTAGCACGGAGGCCGCGTCCACCGAATTGTTCAGCAGCACCGAGCCCGCGCTCGCCAATATTTCCTGGATGTGCGGTTCCGGACGAAGCTTCGTCTTATGCAGCCGCTCGATCTCCTGCTCGACGAGCGCCTTCTTCGCCAGATAACGGTCGTACCGTTCTTGCGGAATCAGGCCGATCTCGTAGCCGATGTCGGTCAGGCGCAGGTCGGCGTTATCGTGGCGAAGCAGCAACCGATACTCCGCACGCGAAGTGAGCAGCCGATACGGCTCGCTCGTCCCCTTCGTAACCAAGTCGTCGATTAATACGCCGATATACGCTTGGGAACGATCCAGCACGACGGGCTCCTTGCCGAGCACCTTGCGGGCGGCGTTAATGCCGGCCATAATTCCTTGGCCCGCCGCTTCCTCGTATCCCGACGTGCCGTTGATTTGACCCGCCGTAAATAAGCCCGGCACGCGCTTCGTCTCGAGCGTCGGCCAGAGCTGCGTCGGCACCATAGCGTCATATTCGATCGCGTAGCCCGTTCGCATCATCTCGACCCGCTCGAGGCCTGGGATCGATCGAAGGATGCGAAGCTGGACGTCCTCCGGCATACTTGTGGAGAGGCCCTGGACGTAATATTCGGACGTATTCCGACCCTCGGGCTCGAGGAACAGCTGATGTTTCGGTTTATCCGCGAAGCGAACGATTTTGTCCTCGATCGACGGACAGTACCGCGGTCCCGTTCCTTCGATCGCTCCCGAAAACATCGGCGCGCGATGCAGGTTCGAATTGATAATTTCGTGCGTCTCCCCGGACGTGTATGTCAACCAGCACGGCAGCTGCGGATCGGTCGGTTGCTTCACATCGTCGTAAGAGAACGTCTTCGGCGATTCGTCCCCCGGTTGGATTTCCATCTTCCCGAAATCGATCGAATCCTTGTGTACGCGAGGCGGGGTACCGGTTTTGAATCGAACGAGGTCGAAGCCGAGCTCCTTCAGATGCTTCGAAAGCTCGACGGACGGCTGCTGATTGTTCGGTCCGCTCTCGTACATCAGTTCGCCGATAATCACTTTGCCGCGCAAATACGTGCCCGTCGTTAAGACGACCGCCTTCGCCCGATATTCCGCCCCCGTCTTCGTCACGCAGCCGCGGCATACGCCGTCCTCAACGATCAGCCGCTCCGCCATGCCTTGGCGCAGCGTCAGCTTAGGCGTCTTCTCGATCGTCTCTTTCATCGTGTGCTGATACAAAAACTTGTCCGCCTGCGCGCGCAGCGCATGCACCGCGGGACCTTTGCCCGTATTCAGCATTCTCATTTGAATGTACGTCTTATCGATGTTGCGGCCCATCTCTCCGCCGAGCGCATCAATCTCTCGAACGACGTGTCCCTTCGCCGGACCGCCGATCGACGGATTGCAAGGCATGAACGCGACCATATCGAGATTAATCGTAAGCAGCAGCGTCTCGCACCCCATGCGCGCGGCGGCGAGCGCCGCCTCGCAGCCCGCATGGCCCGCGCCGATCACGATCACGTCGAACTCTCCCGCCGCATAACCGGTTGTCATCTTCGTAAACCCTCCTTCGTATCGATTCCGTTTTATTTCCCCAAACAAAATTGCGAGAAAATTTGATCGATCAGCGAATCGCTGACCGCGTCCCCGATCATTTCCCCGAGATGCTCCCAGGCGTTGCGCACGTCGATTTGCACCATGTCGATCGGCATCTGCGCGGCGACGCCGTCGATCGCTTCCAGCAACGATCCTTTCGCCTTCTTTAACAAGTGAATATGGCGTACGTTGCTAACGTATGTCAGGTCGCTCGATTCGACCGCGCCGCTGAAAAACAGCGCGCCGATCGCCTTTTCCAACCGTTCCAGCCCTTCGCCTTCCCGCGCCGACAGCCGCACGATCCGCTCCGCCGGCAGTCGTTCGTACAAAGCTTCCATCTCGATCTTCGTCGCCAAATCCGATTTATTTACGATGACGATCGTTTGCCGATCGGCCAATTCGTCCAGAAGCGAAATCTCTTCGCCCGACAACGGCTCGTTCCCGTTCACGACGAACAAGATCAAATCCGCCGAGGCGATCGCGCCCTTCGAGCGTTCCACGCCGATACGCTCTACCACGTCCGACGTCTCGCGGATGCCGGCCGTATCGAGCAGCTTCAGCGGGATGCCGCCCACCGTTACGTATTCCTCGATGACGTCGCGCGTCGTGCCGGGGATATCTGTGACGATCGCCCGATCGTCCTGCGCCAGCGAATTCAACAGCGAAGATTTGCCGACGTTCGGCTTGCCGACGATCGCCGTCTCGATCCCCTCCCGCAGCAGCTTTCCTTGCTCCGCCGTCCGCAGCAGCTCTTCGATTTCGGCTAATACCCCTGCACACTTGTCGCGGATGAACGCGTTCGTCAGCTCCTCGACGTCGTGCTCCGGATAATCGATATTCACCTCGATATGCGCCATCGTCTCGACGAGCGTATGCCGAAGCGTCTTCACCTTGCGGGACAATACGCCGTCGGCCTGCTTCAACGCGATCGAAAACGCCCGATCCGACTTCGAGCGGATGAGGTCGATCACCGCCTCCGCCTGCGTCAAGTCGATGCGCCCGTTCAGGAACGCCCGCTTCGTAAACTCGCCGGGCTCCGCAAGGCGCGCGCCGGCGTCGAGCAGCACGTCCAGCACCTTCTTCACGGACACGATACCGCCATGGCAGCTTATTTCGACGACGTCTTCCGCCGTGTACGAACGCGGAGCGCGCATCACGGTGGCCAGCGCCTCTTCGATCTTCTCCCCGTTCGCCGGATCGATTACATGCCCGTATTGTACGGTATGCGTTCCCGCATCCGTCAGCTTCGTCTTCGAACGGAACGCCGACGCCGCGACGCGGATCGCCTCCGGACCGCTGACGCGAATCACCGCGATGCCCCCTTCGCCGAGCGGCGTCGCGATGGCCGCGATCGTATCTTCGATCATGAGTTACCACCTGCCTTAAACAAAAGGCAATGACTTAGAATCCAAGTCATTGCCGGAATAATGGCCTTCGCTATGATTTCAACGTAATGACGATTCTTCGGTTCGGCTCTTCGCCTTTGCTGAACGTCTTTACTTTCGGATGATTTTGGAGCTGGAAGTGGATGATGCGCCGCTCGAGCGAGGACATCGGCTCCAGCACAACGTCCTTCTTCGTCCGCACCACCTGGTTCGCTAACCGAAGCGACAAATCCTCGAGCGTCTTCTTCCGCCGTTCGCGGAACCGTTCCGCGTCGAGCACGATGCGGACATGCTCGCCGGACGACCGATTCGCGAATACGTTGATTAGCGTCTGCAACGCGTCGAGCGTCTGTCCCCGCCGGCCGATTAATACGCCTAGGTCTTTGCCTCTCATCTGGAACAAGACGTTCCCGTCGTCGTCGGCAACGCGTTCGATCGTCGCCTGTACGCCCATCCGCGCAACGATCTCCGACAAATACGCGCGCGCGTCCTCGACGATGTCGCCCGACATCGCCGCCGCCGATTGCGAGGCGGGTTCCGCTTCGGCCGGCGCCGAAGCGGATGGCTGCGGGGAGGGCTCGTGCCATTCGAGCTCCACCTTCGCTTCCTTCCCGCCGAACAACCCGAGCAGTGCCTTCGTAGGTTGCTCCAAAACCGTAATCTTTACATCCTTTTCCGAGACGCCCAGCTCGGCCAATCCTTTATTTACGGCGTCGCTTACCGTTTTTCCGTTGAACACCCGTCTTTTCGACAACATTCGCAACCGCCTCGCCTCTTAGGGAAGGTTTATAAATGAAGTACGACTGTACGATGGTGAACAAGTTGCTGTATACCCAATACAGAACCAACGCCGAGGGAAAGTTCAACGACATAACCAAAATCAGAATCGGGAAAATGATCAGCAGCATCTGCATGTTTTGCGGCATCTGCGCCTGCATCATCTTCTGCTGTAGATACGTCGTGATCGCGGCAAGGATCGCAAGAATATAATAGGGATCCGGGTCGCCCAACTGCATCCATAAGAAGGTGTGATCCCGAATATGCGGATTGCCTAGAATCGATTGATACAGCGCGATCAAGACCGGCATCTGAATCAACAACGGGAAGCAACCGCTCAGCGGGTTGACGCCGTGCTGCTGAAACAGCTTCATCGTCTCTTCCTGCTGCTTCTTCGGATCCGTCGCGTATTTCTCGCGAAGCTCCTTCAGCTGCGGTTGAATCGCTTGCATTTGCTTCGACGACTTGTACTGCTTTAACGTAAGCGGCAGGATAATCAAGCGCACGATGATCGTAATGACGAGAATCGCGAGCCCGTATTCGTTGAACATCGCGGCGGCCAGCCAATCCAGCGCATCGGATAACGGTCCGACGAACGTTCCGCCCCAGAAACCTTCCCGATTGATGTTTAACTCGGTCGACGTGCTGCAACCGGCAAGCAGTAAGAGCGGCGCCAATAAGGCCCATTTCCAATGACGTTGTAATGACAACGAAAACCCTCCCAAGCTCATATCAACCTAAACTATATCACACAAACCATTCCAAAGAAAATCATGGTTGTTTGCGGGACGCCGCGCGAAGCAGCTCGGCCCGCTTAAACACATGATGAATGCTTTTCTTCAACGCCGCATGATCCAGCTCCAGAGCGGGCTTGCGCACGATGCAGACGATATCGACGCGGGGCTTCACCAGCGGCTCCATGCGCCGGACGATTTCCTTCACCCGGCGGCGCATCCGGTTCCGCACGACGGCGTTGCCCACCTTCTTGCTGACGGATACCCCGAAGCGGAACGCTTCCGCCGCTTGCGAATGGCGCACGTACACGACGAACTGGTGGTTCGCCGCGGCCTTCCCGTGCTTGAACACCTTCGCGAAATCTTCCTTCTTTCGAAGTCTCAGCCTCTTTTGCACGATCGACCCTGCTCCTGACTCTTCATTACTACCAAGCGTTGACCGTTTCGGGCCGGTATAAACAAAAAGGACCACTATCGAAGTGGTCCGTTCCCGGCGAATCTTATGCGCTGATGACTTTGCGGCCCTTCAGACGGCGGGCTGCAAGCACTTTACGTCCGTTCTTCGTCGCCATCCGCTTCCGGAAACCGTGTACTTTCTTCCGCTTGCTAACGTTCGGCTTAAATGTCGGTCCCATCGGTGAACACCTCCTTGATCCTTTCCTTCCAAAAACAAAGCGCTTTTTCTATTTAACCACCCCGGCCGCCCAAAGTCAAGAACGAACCGCGAAGCGCCGTTTCGACCCCATTCGCCGAAAAATGCGGCTGTGAATAACCGAAACCGACGAACGTCCGATTTTGTCGAAATGTGAACAACATACGCACAATAAGCAGGATTGTAAACAAATCTTGAATGAAAATAGTGAAAATGTGGATAACAACCCGAAACGCATTGAAACGGGGGCTCGTTTTTGCTATATTGATATTGTTTTCGTTGTGAATAATTCGATTTATCCTCTTACTTATCAACAAGTTGTGGATAACATTGTGAACATTTTTCCGGAACGTTAACAACCCTAAACTTATTTTTTGAGAACATGTTGAAAACCATCGACATCTTTACGATGCTTTCTACATAATTCGACGGCCCGCCGTCGATTTTTTCGTCATCATGCGTCGCTTTAAGGAGTGAATCGATTGTGGACAACCATCCCGCCCAGATCTGGCAGAACGTGCTTCAATTGTTACAATCGAGAGTGAGCCGTCCCAGCTTCGACACTTGGTTGAAATCGACGAAAGCCTCGTCGATCACGGATTCCGTATTAACGATCTGCGCGCCGAACAATTTCGCCCGCGAATGGCTGGAAGGCCGCTATTTGAAATTAATCGCGACAGCGTTCCTCGAATGCACCGGACGAGAAATCGAGGTTCGCATCGTGACGGAGGAAGAGCAGGACGCCGCGAGCGCTCCGCCGCCGCCGCCGCCGAAGCGGCCCCCGGCGCCGGCCGAACCGGTGTCCGTCGGCGGCTCGATGCTGAACGCGAAATATACGTTCGAGACGTTCGTCATCGGCGCGAACAACCGATTCGCGCACGCCGCGTCGCTCGCCGTCGCCGAAGCGCCGGCGAAAGCTTATAACCCGTTGTTTCTATATGGAGGCGTCGGGTTGGGGAAAACCCACCTGATGCACGCCATCGGGCATTACATCGCGGAGCATAACCCAAGCGCAAGAGTGCTTTACATCTCGTCCGAGAAATTTACGAACGAGTTCATCAACGCCATCCGCGACAACCGCGGCGAGAGCTTTCGGAACAAATACCGAAATATCGACATTCTTCTCATAGACGATATTCAGTTTTTGGCCGGGAAAGAACAGACGCAGGAAGAATTTTTTCATACGTTCAATGCCTTGCATGAGGAACGAAAGCAAATCGTGATTTCGAGCGACCGGCCGCCCAAGGAAATCCCGACGCTCGAGGAGCGGCTTCGTTCCCGATTCGAATGGGGACTCATTACCGACATCCAGCCGCCGGATCTGGAGACGCGCATCGCGATCCTTCGGAAGAAGGCGAAGGCGGAAAACCTCGACATTCCGAACGAAGCGATGATGTACATCGCCAATCAGATCGATACGAATATTCGAGAGCTCGAAGGCGCGCTCATTCGCGTCGTCGCGTACTCTTCCCTTATTAATCAGGACATAAGCGTTCATCTGGCGGCGGAAGCGCTGAAGGACATTATTCCCAATTCGCGCAACCGCGTCGTGACGATTCAAGATATCCAGCAGCGCGTCGGCGAATATTACGGCATGAAGCAGGAGGATTTCAAAGCGAGGAAACGGACGAAGAACGTCGCTTTCCCGAGGCAGATCGCGATGTATTTATCGCGCGAGCTGACCGATCATTCGCTGCCGAAGATCGGCGAAGCGTTCGGCGGCCGGGACCATACGACGGTCATTCACGCGCACGAGAAAATATCCGGCATGCTGCAGCAGGACCAGGAATTATTTAAAATTCTACAGTCGATTCGGGAGAAAATTAAAAACCCGTCTTAACGTTCTGAATAACTCGTCGATATGATTGAAGCCTATACACACTTTATGCACAAGTGGATAGGCTTCAATTTCCGTTTTTCAACGCTTATCCACATATTCTTGGCCCCTACTACTATGACTACGATTTAAAAAAAGATATGATAACTACTATGGAACTTTTTTTTGGAGAGTGAAGCCCGTGAAATTCACGATACAGAAGTCTCAATTGAACGAATCCATTCAACACGTCAGCAAGGCGATCTCAAGCCGCACGACGATACCGATTCTTACCGGCATCAAGCTTGAAGCGAACGCGGCCGGCCTGACGCTGACGGCGAGCGATACCGATATTTCGATCCAGGCGTTCGTCCCTTCGGAACTCGACGGACAGACGATTATTTCCGTCGAACGGACGGGCAGCGTCGTCGTGCCCGCGAAATTTTTCGTCGACATCGTGCGCAAGCTTCCCTCGAACGAGGTCCATATGGAGGTCGTCGATAATTTTAAGATCGGCATTCAATCCGGATCGACGGAAATTCAGCTAGCGGGACTCGATCCGGAGGAATATCCGCTCCTCCCGAGGCTTGCGGAGAACCAAACGCTGTCGATGCCGAGCGAAGTGCTTCGTTCGATGATCCGGCAAGTGTCCTTCGCCGTCTCGGCCAACGAAGCGACGCCGGTATTGACGGGCGTGCTCTGGTCGCTCGAGCGCGGCACGCTCAAGTTCGTCGCGACGGATCGTCACCGTCTCGCAAGCATCGAGCGTCCGATCGACTGCCCGCCGGATTTGAAATTTCATAATATCGTCATTTCCGGAAAAAACTTGAACGAATTGAACAAAATATTGCCCGAGCAAAACACGCTTATCGACATCGTCGTCGCCGACAACCAAGTGTTGTTCCGCACCGGGAACGTACTGTTCTTCTCGCGCATCTTGGACGGCACGTATCCGGATACGTCGAAGATCATTCCCCAAACGTACAAAACCGAAGCGGTCTTTGCCGCGAAGCCGCTCGCGGACGCGATCGACCGCGCTTATTTGCTGTCTCGCGAGGAGAAGACGAACATCGTCCGGCTGACGACCGCCGACGACGAGAAATCCGTGGAAATTTCCTCAAGCTCTTCGGAGCTCGGGCGCGTGACGGAGCAGCTGCCGGTGGAACGGTTGACGGGCGAACCGCTCAAAATTTCGTTTAATTCGAAATACATTCTCGACGTGCTGAAGGTGACCGACGACGAGTCGATGTGGATCGGCTTTACCGGCGCCATGAGCCCGATGATTTTACGTCCGGCCAACGAGCAAGGCGTGCTGCACTTGATCTTGCCGTATCGGACGACCAATTGACCGAACGGAGGCGAACCGCCCTCTTATGAAACCAGTACGAATCGGCACGGAATACATTACGCTCGGTCAGATGCTGAAGCTGACGGACTGCATCGATTCCGGCGGCCAAGCGAAGGCGTTCCTCGCCGAGGCGACGATCCACGTGAACGGGGAACCCGACAACCGGAGAGGGAGAAAGCTGTATCGCGGCGATCGCATCCGCGTCCAGGGACACGGGGAATTCGAGATCGTATGAAGGTGACCTCCCTCTCGCTTCGCAACTACCGCAACTATCCCGAGGTGGATCTGTCGACCGATCATCGCGTGAACGTCTTTATCGGCCAGAACGCCCAAGGGAAGACGAATTTGCTCGAAGCGATTTATATGCTTGCGTTAACGAAATCCCACCGGACCTCGAAGGATAAAGAGTTGATTCGGTGGGGGGAGGATCGAGCGACGCTGGCGGCGTCCGCGGAGCGAAAATACGGCGATTGCCGATTGCAGCTCGACGTGACGAACCAAGGGAAGAAGGCGAGAATCAACGGCCTCGAGCAGCGAAAGCTGAGCGAATATATCGGCACGCTGAACGTCGTCCTCTTCGCGCCCGAAGATTTGGAAATCGTGAAAGGCTCGCCCGGCGTCAGAAGAAGATTTCTAGATATGGAGATCGCACAGGTTCATCCCTCCTATCTTCATTCGCTCAGTCAATACCATAAAGTGCTGGTACAGCGAAACAACTTCCTGAAGAGCGGCCAAGCGCACAAGCCCGCGAACGAGGCGCTGCTTTCGGTATGGGACGAACAATTAGCGACCTATGGTTCTAAAATCATGCTGAGAAGGCAAGGATTTATAACAAAGCTGCAAGCTTGGGCGGAAACCGTCCATCGCGGCATCGCCGGCGGCGGCGAGCGGCTGGAGGTCGGTTACGCTCCTTCGCTCGAGATGGCCGGGGCGGAAGAAGAAACTGTCTTATTCGACCGGTTTATGATAAAGTTAACACAGACGAAGGAGCAGGAGCTGCGCAGGGGAGCGACGTTAGTCGGTCCTCATCGCGACGATTTGTCCTTCCGCATTAACGGCAAGGACGCTTATAGCTTCGGCTCGCAAGGGCAGCAGCGAACCGCTGCGCTCTCGCTCAAGCTTGCCGAAATCGAGCTCATCAAGGAGGAGACCGGGGAATACCCCGTTCTGCTCCTGGACGATGTGTTGTCGGAGCTGGATCGGCATCGGCAGACGCAGTTGATCGAGACGTTCCGATCGAAAGTGCAGACGTTCATCACCACGACCGGCGTCGAGGGCATACGGATGGAATCGCTCGACGACGTGCGGCTGTTCCGCGTGAACGAGGGCGCCGTCGACGATCGACCGGAGTAACCGAAAGGAGTGCTCGCGCATGTTCATTCATCTGGGCGGCGAGAAAATTATTCGCGCTTCGGAGCTGATCGCCATATTCGACGTGTCGATCGAGGCATCGTCGAAGATTTCCAAGGGATTCGTCGCGCAGGCGTCGAAGGACAAGCGGACGGAAGCGATCGGAGAGGAAGAGCCGAAATCGCTCGTCGTGACCGTAGATAAGGTATACTACTCCCCTATCTCCTCCACCACGTTGAAGAAGCGGGCTCAGCAGCCTCTGGCTTTATAATTCATTTTCAAAAATAAGAGAATTTATGTTTTCGATATAGCGTTCTACCGATCGGCAGTAATCTTGATGGAGTGATGAGCAATGTCAGTCAACCAGCATACGTACGACGAGAACCAAATCCAGGTGCTCGAGGGCTTGGAAGCGGTTCGCAAGCGGCCGGGCATGTATATCGGCTCGACGAGCGGTCGAGGTTTGCACCACCTTGTCTGGGAAGTCGTCGACAACAGCATCGACGAGGCGCTCGCGGGCGTCTGCGATAAAATCGTCGTCATCGTCCACAAGGACAATTCCATTACGGTCATCGACAACGGCCGCGGCATCCCGGTGGGCGAGCACCCGAAGCTGAAGCGTTCTACGCTCGAGGTCGTCCTGACCGTGCTTCACGCGGGCGGCAAGTTCGGCGGCGAAGATTCCGGGTATAAAGTATCCGGGGGTCTCCACGGCGTCGGCATTTCCGTCGTGAACGCGTTATCCGAGCATGTCATCGTCACGTCCAAGCGGGAAGGCAAAATCCATCGCCAGGAATTCCGCCGCGGCGTGCCCGTTTACGACTTGCAGGTGATCGGCGAGACGGACGAGCACGGGACGACCGTAACGTTCTTGCCGGATCCGGAAATTTTCACGGAGACGACCGAATACGACTACGACATTCTGCAATCCCGTTTGCGCGAGCTGGCGTTCCTTAACGCCGGCGTCGAAATCGTGCTTCGAGACGAACGGACGGACGTGGAGAACACGTATGTGGCGGAAGGCGGCATCGCGACGTTCGTCGAATGGCTGAACCGGAACCGCGAGCCGCTGCATACCCCGATTTTCGTCGAGGGCCGCAAGGATCAAATTCAAGTCGAGATCGCGCTGCAATATAACGACAGCTATACGGAGACGCTGTATTCCTTCGCGAACAATATCAATACGCACGAAGGCGGCACGCACGAGTCGGGCTTCAAGAGCGCGTTGACGCGCGTGATTAACGAGTATGCGCGCCGGACGGGGCACATGAAGGACAGCGAGTCGAATTTGACCGGCGAGGACGTACGCGAAGGCATTACGGCGATTATTTCGGTGAAAATTCCGGAGCCGCAATTCGAAGGACAGACGAAGACGAAGCTCGGCAACAGCGAAGTGCGCGGCATCGTCGAGTCGTTGTTCGCGGAGAAATTCCAAGAATTCTTGAACGAAAATCCGAGCGTGGCGAAGCGAGTCATCGAGAAGTCGCTGCAGGCGGCGCGCGCCCGCGAAGCGGCGCGCAAAGCGCGCGAGCTGACGCGGCGCAAATCGGCGCTCGAGGTCAGCTCGCTGCCCGGCAAGCTCGCGGACTGCTCGTCGAAGGACGCTTCGATTTCCGAGCTGTACATCGTCGAGGGCGACTCCGCCGGCGGCTCCGCGAAGCAAGGCCGCGATCGCCACTTCCAGGCGATTCTCCCTCTTCGCGGGAAAATTTTGAACGTCGAGAAGGCGCGGCTCGACCGCATTCTCGGCAACTCGGAAATTCGGGCGATCATTACGGCGCTTGGCACCGGCATCGGCGAAGACTTCGATATCGCGAAAGCTCGTTACCACAAGATTATCATTATGACCGACGCCGACGTCGACGGCGCGCATATTCGTACGCTGCTGCTTACCTTCTTCTACCGGTACATGCGGCAAATTATCGAGCACGGCTATATCTATATCGCGCAGCCGCCGCTCTATAAGATCGAGAAAAATAAAGTGATCCGTTATGCATACAACGACAAGCAGCGCGATCAAATTTTCGCCGAATTCGGCGAAGGCGCGAAGCCGAACGTTCAGCGCTACAAGGGTCTCGGCGAGATGAATCCGGGGCAGCTTTGGGAGACGACGATGGATCCGGACAGCCGCACCCTGCTGCAAGTCTCGATTCAGGACGCGGCGCTGGCCGACGAAATTTTCGATACGCTGATGGGCGACAACGTCGAGCCGCGTCGCGATTTCATCCAGCAGCACGCGAAATACGTGAAAAACTTAGACGTATAATTTTAGCGACATGCGAAGCCGTCTCGGCGGAGGACATCCTTCGAAGGGGCGGCTTCTTCGCGGTATGCCTCTCCCCCGTTCGCGCGGCGGGAGCGGAACCATTTTCGAGAGGGTCCGGTTTAGCTTGCTTCTCTTTGTGAAACAACTAGGATAGACGCAAAAACGATGAAAATTTTTTCATGAAATGTTATAATACATAAGTTAGGTACCGAATCGAGATGTGTCGGGAGGATCAGCATGTCGGACGAAAGAATACAATCGGTTCAAGAACGCGATATCGGCACGGAGATGCGCACGTCGTTTATGGATTACGCCATGAGCATTATCGTAAGCCGCGCGCTTCCTGACGTTCGAGACGGGCTGAAGCCCGTGCATAGAAGAATTTTATACGCGATGTCGGAGCTTGGCATGTCGCCGGACAAGCCGTTCAAGAAGTCGGCCCGCATCGTCGGCGAAGTCATCGGTAAATATCATCCGCACGGCGATTCCGCCGTATACGAGACGATGGTTCGGATGGCGCAAGATTTTTCGCTCCGGTATATGCTGGTCGACGGCCACGGCAACTTCGGCTCCATCGACGGCGACGCGGCGGCGGCGATGCGTTATACGGAGGCGCGCCTTTCCAAGATCGCAATGGAATTGCTGCGCGACATCAATAAAGAGACGATCGACTTTAACCCGAACTACGACGGCGAGGAGATCGAGCCCTCCGTGCTCCCTGCGCGGTTCCCGAACTTGCTCGTTAACGGCGTATCGGGCATCGCGGTCGGCATGGCGACGAACATCCCTCCCCACAACCTGGGCGAGGTGATCGACGGCACGTTGATGCTGATCCGCAATCCGGAGGCGTCGCCGATGGATTTGATGTCCGTCATTAAGGGCCCGGACTTCCCTACCGGCGGCTTTATTCTCGGTCGCGAAGGCATCCGCCAGGCGTACTCGACGGGACGCGGCTCGGTCACGATGCGCGCGCGCGCCGAGATCGAGGAAGTGAACGGCAAGGCGCGCATTATCGTCGGCGAGCTGCCGTATCAAGTCATCAAGGCGAAGCTGATCGAGAAAATCGCCGAGCTCGTCCGGGAGAAGCGGATCGAAGGCATTACGGATCTGCGCGACGAGTCCGACCGCAACGGCATGCGCATCGTCATCGAGCTGCGCAAGGACGTCAACCCGAACGTGGTGTTGAACAACCTGTATAAGCAAACCTCGATGCAGCTGAATTTCGGCATCAATATGCTCGCGCTCGTGAACGGCGAGCCGAAAATTTTGAATATCCGGGACGTGCTTCACCACTATATCGAGCATCAAGTCGAAGTGATTCGCCGCCGGACGGAGTACGATCTGAAGAAGGCGCGCGCACGGGCGCACATTCTGGAAGGTCTTCGCATCGCGCTCGACCATCTGGACGAGGTGATCGCGCTCATTCGCGCGTCCCGCACGACGGAGGAAGCGCGGGAAGGCTTGATGAGTCGTTTCGGGCTGTCCGAGGAGCAGGCGCAAGCGATTCTCGATATGCGTCTGCAGCGGCTCACGGGACTCGAGCGCGAGAAGATCGAGAACGAATACGCGGAGCTCGTGAAGAAGATCGCCGAGTACGAAGCGATCCTCGGGGACAATCAGCTCGTGCTGAATATTATCGCCGAAGAGCTGACCGAAATTCGGCAGCGGTTCGCCGACGAGCGGCGTACGGAAATTACGATCGGCGAGGAAGCGATTCTCGACGAGGACTTGATTCCTCAGGAGGACGTGCTGATTACGATTTCGCATACGGGCTATATTAAGCGTATTCCGGTCGCGGCTTATCGAAGCCAGAAGCGCGGCGGCCGCGGCGTCATCGGCATGGAGACGAAGGAAGACGACTTCGTCGAGCATCTGTTCGTCACCAATACGCATAATTATTTGCTGTTCGTCACGAACAAGGGCAAGGCGTACCGACTGAAGGCGTACGAGGTGCCGGAACTCGGACGGACGGCCCGCGGTACGCCAGTCATTAACCTCATTCAGATCGAACAAGGCGAACGCGTCAGCGCCGTCATCCCGATCAAGGAAATGGGCGAATCGGATAAATATTTGTTCTTCGCGACGAAACACGGCATCGTGAAGAAGACGCCGCTCAGCGATTTTTCGAACATTCGCAAGGTCGGCTTGATCGCGCTCGTACTGCGGGACGACGACGAGCTGGTCGGCGTTCGGCTCACGGACGGCGAGCGTCAGATCGTGATGGGGACGAATCAAGGCATGTCCATTCGATTCCCCGAATCCGAGGTGCGCGCGATGGGCCGCGCCGCGACGGGGGTCAAAGGCATCACCCTGTCCGAAGGCGACGAGGTCATCGATATGGACGTCGTCGACGAGCAGGACGATGTGCTGATCGTCACGTCCAAGGGCTACGGGAAACGGACGCCGATGAACGAGTACCGCATCCAATCGCGCGGCGGCAAAGGCATCAAGACGTTGAACATTACGTCGAAGAACGGTACGGTGGTCGGGCTCAAGGTCGTCCGGGAAAATCAAGACCTGATGATCATCACCGAATCGGGCACCGTCATTCGTACGAGTATGGAAGGCATCTCGAGCATGGGTAGAAATACGCAAGGCGTTCGGTTGATCCATACGCGGGAGGACGACGAGGTCGCGACAGTGACGCAGGTGGACCGCGGCGAAGACGTCGGCGACGAAGAGGTCGACGGCAATGTCGACGAGAATGGCATAGAAGGCACCGAAGATTAATATATATTAAGGGATTGGGCTTTCACGCCAATCCTTTTTGCTTTATAATTGGGTGCATCCCCCGCCTGGGGGTATTGCGAAACGAAGAACAAGCGAGGGAATTCGATGGTCACGGTTGCCGTCTCCGTGCTGAAATCCGGCGAACGATTAGTGGAAGAAGTGCGAACTTCGCTGGGCGGACTATTGATCGAAAAAGGAAAGGTTCTTAGCCCTCGAGACCTAGAGGTGCTAAAAGCCTTTCTTGTTAAATATGTGGCGATCGAAGCCAAGCCGGACGAGAACGGGCAAGAACCGAAGGACGAGGCCCCGGCCTCGAATTTCGTATCCAACGATTTAGCCATGTTTTATCAGGCTTACGACGGTTTGTATCAAATCATTAAGAAGGCGTATCGCGTGATTAGCGCCGGGAGCGACAAACTTCCGCTGCTGGAGATGCGTACCCAATTGGAACGTCTTCTGGGCTATATCGATTTTTACAATCCGCTGACGTTTACGGCGCGCCGAGCCGGACCGGACGATTACTTGATCCACAACGGGATCATGGTCGGGCTGACGTCTTATTTGCTTGCGAAATGGCAGGGCTACCAGCAGCGGGATTGGATTCCGATCGCGTTCGCCGGCATCCTGCACGATATCGGAACGATGCGGATCGACGACGCTATCCTGAATAAGCCGTCGAAGCTCACCCCTTCCGAATTCGAGGAACTGAAGAAGCACACGATCATCGGATACAATATTTTGAAAAACATCGCCGGATTGAACGAGGGCGTGAAGCTGAGCGCGCTGCAGCACCATGAACGGCACGACGGCTCCGGCTATCCCTTGGGCGTGAAGGGCGATAAAATTCACGTATACGCGAAGCTGATCGCGGTGACCGACGTGTTTCATGCGATGACGACGAGCCGCCAATATAAGAAAGCCTCCTCCCCATACCTTGTCCTCGAGCAGCTGATGAAGGAGGCGTTCGGGCGTCTCGAGCCGACGCTCGTCCAGACGTTTATCAATAAGCTGACGTCGTTCCATAACGGTACGGTGGTTCGGCTGAACGACGGAGCGGTCGCGGAGATCGTCTTCACGGACCGGAACAATCCGACCCGCCCGATGGTCAGCGTGAACGGAACGATCATTAACCTCGCGGTCGACCGCGAGCGGTTTATCCAAGACGTGATTTCGAATTAGGAAAATGAATCGAGGCACGGCGGACCTTCCGCCGTGCCTCCTTCCTTTATTCGGCATTTGACCGCGGAGCTTGTCCGTGATATATTATTCATCCGGCGTCGTTAGCGAGCATGCGAAACGCGCTGAAAGAAAAAAGATGTTGCATTGGCTAGGCAGATGTGGTATTATATAAAAGTCGCTGATTTAAAGGCGGCGAATACGAAATACAGCTTGTTCCTTGAAAACCGAACATGAGCGAAATATGCTTTTAGCTAGCTTGAAATGAGCACAGTTGAACTACCCTTTTTGGAGAGTTTGATCCTGGCTCAGGACGAACGCTGGCGGCGTGCCTAATACATGCAAGTCGAGCGG
>NZ_DASQMZ010000127.1:0-11374 GCF_035645235.1 Paenibacillus sp. | reverse complement strand
AATAGTCGAACGAGCAGCGATGCGGCGCTGACGCCGTCCGCGTCGTAGTCGCCGTACACGAGGAGCCGCTCCTGCCGCTGCAGCGCCTCCCGAAGACGGGCGACGGCCGCCGGCATCCCCGCCAGCAGCAGCGGGTCGTGGAACACAAGCTCTTCCGAAAGAAAAAAGGCCGCCTCCTCCTCCGTATGGCCCCTGGCGGCCAATAAGGAAGCGAGCAGCGGACGAACGCCGAGCGCGGCGCATAACTGTTGTACGCGCGCCGGGTCCGGCGTCGGAACCGACCAGCGCGTCTTGGGTGAAAGCATACGTATCGCTCCTTATGTTCTGTGCTTGCTTAGTGCAGAAGCGACGGCGTTTCGTCTTGCGCGGCGTCTCCGACATTTTTATACGGAAACCCCGGATCGTACGGATTCACGTGCACGAACACGTCGGACACGTGGGAAAACTTGTTCATCAGCTCGTGCTTGACCGCCTTGGCGATGTCGTGGCCCTCCAGCACGGTAATGCGCGGATTGACGCTGATCTTCGCGTCGACGATCACGTAATGGCCGTGCTCTCTGGCGCGCAGCTCGTCGACCGTAATGACGCCCTTCACATGCTGCGCCGCCTGCACGAGCTCTTCCGCGTCCTCCGTATGGAGCACATGGTCGAGCGTGTTATGGATCGCTTCCATAATTAATCTGTAGCCCATAAGCAGCACGAGACCGGCGACGAGCAGACCGGCGACCGGGTCAGCATAGGCGAGCCAGCCGATGCCGTACCGCCCGCCAAGCACGGAGCCGGCGACGCCGACGAGCGCGGCGCCCGACGCCATAACGTCGCTGCGGTGGTCCCAAGCGGTCGCGATGAGCGCCTGGGAGTTGAGCTCTTTCCCGAGGCGAAATTTATACCGGAACAAAATTTCTTTCACGACGATCGCGGCTACCAACGCCCAGATGGCGTACGCCTCCGGGACCGGAATCGGCCCTTCGGTGAAAAATATCGTGACAATCGCCCCGCGCGCGACCTCGAAGCCGACGAGGAGCAACAGGACCGATACGATGATCGCCGCGATCGATTCCGCTTTGCCGTGGCCGTACGGATGGTCCTTGTCCGGCGGCCGCTTCGCCGCGCGAAGTCCGATCAGCACGGCGAACGAGCCGGCGACGTCGGAGGCGGAGTTCGCGGCGTCGGCGATCAACGCCTTGGAGCCGGAGAAGAAGCCTACGACGCCTTTCATAATGGCTAACGCCAAGTTTCCGATGATGCCGAGCCAGGCGGCGAACTCCGCCTTGGCGAATCGTTGCTCCGTCATTTCGACCTCCCGAGGCTCCCTTTTTTCATCACGTACCAAATCGGAGACGCGATCCCTATGGAAGAATATGCGCCGGCGACGAGACCGATGATGATGGCGAGCGAGAACAGGCGAATCGACTCGCTTCCGAAGACGAACAGCGCGATGGCCGCGACGAGCACGGTGAGCACCGTGTTGATCGAACGGGTGAACGTCTGCCAGATGCTGTTATTGACGACCTCCGCGAGATCGTCCTCCGACTTCAGCTTGGCGAAACGGAGGTTTTCGCGGATCCGGTCGAAGATGACGATCGTATCGTTGATCGAGTAACCGATAATCGTCAGCACCGCCACGATGAACGGCAAATTCACCTCGAGCCGGAAAATGGAGAAGATGCTGATGACGATGAACGCATCATGCAGCAAGGCGACGATGCCCGCCAGCGCGAAGCGCCATTCGAACCGGATACTCACGTACAAAATGATGCCGAGGCTCGCCACGAGCACCGCGATGACCGCGTGGCGCAGCTGCTCGCGCGCCAGCTCCGGATCGACCGTGTTCACCTCGCGCGACACTTGGTCGCCGAACTCGGCCTTGAACAGCGCCTCGAGCTTCTCGACCTCTTGCGAGGTCAGCGTGCTCGGAAAACGGATCGTGACGCGGCTGCCGTCGCCGCCGATCGTCGGATGCACGCCGGTATACCCCGCCTCGGCGACGATCGCCTCGGCCTGCTCCGCGGTGATCGGCTTGCCGATCTCGACGTCCATGTTCGTCCCGGCGCGGAAGTCCACCCCGTAATTCAGGCCGGCGAACGCCAGCATGACGATGCCGATGACGGTAATCGCAATGGAGAACAGGAAAAATTTATTGCGATGCTTAATGAAATCCAGATATATCTTATAACGCACTGATTTCGTCCTCCTTCACGCCGAAATACTTCGGATGATCGACCGCCTTGCTCCGTACCAGCAAGGTAAGCAGCAAGCGCGAAAAGAGGACGTTCGTAATAATACTCGCCACGATGCTCGCGATGAGAATGACGCCGAAGCCCTTCACCGAGCTCGAGCCGAGGAACAAAATGACCGCGGCCGCGATGATCGTCGTCAAGTTCGCGTCCATAATCGTCCGGAAGCTGTTTTTCGAGCCGGACCGCAGCGCGGAAGACACTTTCTTGCCGCTTCGAATCTCGTCCTTAATCCGCTCGTACGTGATGATGTTCGCGTCGACCGCCATGCCGATGCCTAATACGAACGCGGCGATGCCGGGCAGCGTCAGCGTCACGCCCATCAAACGGAACGACAGCATCAGCAGCCAGGTGAAGGCGATGATCGACAAAGCGGCGATGAGCCCCGGGATCCGGTAGACGACCGCCATAAATACCAGCACGATGATCATGCCGATGACGCCCGCGAGCAGCGTCTTCTCGAGCGACTGCTGCCCGAGCGTAGCGCCGACGCTCTGCGTATATTTCTCGGTAAGCTTGAGCGGCAGCGCGCCGAGGTTGATGACGTCGGCCAGCTCTTTCGCTTCATTGAACGTATAGTTTCCGGTAATCGACGCTTGTCCGTTCGCAATAACGCTCTGGACGTACGGCGCCGAGAGCTGCTTCTCGTCCAAGTAGATGGCGAGCGGCTGTCCGAGCAGACGTTCCGTCACGTCGCGAAATTTCTCGGCGTTCTTGACTTGGATCGCGATATACGGCTGGCCGGCCTGGTCGAATTGCACCGAGGCGCCGCCCTGCACGAAGTCGCTGCCGATCATTTCCTTCTTGCCGTCCGGCCCGCGGAACGTCAGCTCCGCCGGCTTGTTTAAAATTTCCCGCACCTCCGCCTCGTTCCGGGCGTCCGGAATCTTCACGCGGATGCGGTCGGCGCCTTCCGGCGTAATTTCCGGCTCGCTGGTGCCGATCGCGTTCACGCGCGTCTCGAGGCTCCGGGCCGTCTCGCGAAGCGATTCGCGCGTCACTTCGGCGCCGCCCTCGAGCGGGGAAGCGACGTACAAAATTTCGAATCCGCCCTTTAAATCGAGCCCCAGCTTCACGCTCTTGGCGAGCGGCAAGCTCGTCCCGGCGACGACGCCGAGCGTGACGAGCACGATGAGGACGAAGGCCGTCAGTCGTTTCATATCCATAGTAGACAGCGTTGCTCCCTTCCCTGTGTCCAATAGTCTCATTATACCTACCGCCAAAATGCGAGTCAAAAAAGGGCTTCCAAAGAAAAACCTCCCCCGCTTCCCCTTGCAAGCCCGGCTTGTTCGGCTTGTCCGGCGAATACGGAAGAGGCTCCCCGTCGGATCAGGCGACGGCGGTCGGACCGGCAGGCGGTTACGGCTTCGGCTCCCGCTCCGCTTGCTTCCACGCGCTCAGCGTCATCCAGTTCATCAACCCCGTCGCCCGGAGCGACATAATGTCGTTCACGAGCTTATGTAAGGGCGGCAATTCCTTATATTTCGAACTGACGCAGTCCCAGACGTCCTTGCCCGTCACGCTGTCGTAGCCGAGCATCCGAAACTCGTCCGCTTTGCTGTTGCAAATCGTCTCAATCATCGCGTTGAGCGCCTCGTCGTCGAGCGGCTCCGCCCGATCGTCGGCCTTGGGTTCCGCCTCGTGCTCCGCCTCGTGCTCCGCCCCGTTCTCCGCCTCCCGACCGCGTTCCCCGTACCCTTCGCGTCTCTCGCGTTCCGACTCGTCCCGCTCCCAATCGGTCATGCGCATCCCCCAATCCGAATCGATTACGCCCATTGTACCACAAAACCTAGCATGATGGTGGGACACGCCTCATAACCATGTAGTATCGCTTGTACCAGCGGCAGTATTTCGCGAAAGGGCGCGTGTTCCATGACCAAGCAATCGTTCATCCGCGGCACGATGATTTTGCTCGCCGCCGGCCTGCTCAACCGCATTCTGGGCTTCGTCCCTCGCATTACGCTGCCGCGCGTCGTCGGCGCGGAAGGGGTCGGCCTGTATCAGCTCGGCTACCCGCTGCTCGTCGTCCTGCTCACGGTCATTACCGGGGGCATACCGCTCGCCGTCGCCAAGCTCGTCGCCGCGGCCGAATCGGAGGGCAACGAGCGTAAGGCGAAAGACGTCCTGCGCATCGCCCTCGCGCTCGCCGTCCTGCTCGCCGTCCTCTTCACCGGGGGGCTGCTGCTCGGCGCCCGTTGGCTGTCGACGGAGGTGCTGAACGACGATCGGGTGTATTACACGCTCCACGCCATGAGTCCGATGCTGCTCGTCGTCGGCGTCTCGGCCGTCTTCCGCGGGTATTTCCAAGGACGGCAAAACATGATTCCGACCGCGTTGTCCCAAACCGCCGAAACGCTCGTCCGCATCGTCGCGATGCTCGCTCTCGCTTACGCGCTGCTGCCGTACGGAATTCCTTATGCGGCCGCCGGCGCCATGCTCGGCGTCACGATCGGGGAGGTTTGCGGCTTAGCCGTGATCGTCTTCCAATATTTCCGCACGCGCGGGGCGTATAAAGCGTTCAACCAAGCGACCATCGGCGTCGGCGGCGCGCCGCGCCGGCTGGGGGCCTCCTTAAAGGAGCTGCTGCGCATCGCCGTACCCGTCACCGGCAGCCGCATGGTCGGATCGGCTTCCTACTTCCTGGAGTCGGTCATGACGGTCAAGGCGCTCGCCGTCGCCGGCGTCGCCGTCGTCGCGGCCACGACCCAATACGGCGCTCTGCAAGGCATGGTCATCCCCGTGCTGCTCCTGCCCGGCGTGCTGACCTATTCGCTGTCCGTCTCGCTCGTCCCGACGCTCGCCGAGGCGGCCGCCAGAGGCGATATGCGCCTTATTCATATGCGGCTGCACCAAAGCCTGCGCCTCGCCCTCGTTACCGGCGCTCCGTTCGCGGTGCTTATGTACGTGCTGGCCGAGCCGATCTGTTACTTTCTCTACAACGACGCCGAGGTCGGCGGCATGCTGAAGCTGATGGCGCCGGTCGCCATCCTGTTATATTTCCAAGGCCCGCTGCAGGCGACGCTGCAAGCGCTGGACCGGCCCGGCACCGCGCTGCTGAATACGTTCTATGGCGCTGCCATCAAGCTGACGCTCATTTACGTCCTCGCGACGCAGCCGCAATTCGGCATCTACGGCGTACTCGCCGCGATCAACGTCAACATCGCGCTCGTCACCATTTTGCACTGGAACAGCGTCGTGCGTCTCGTAAAATATTATTTTCCGATCGGGGATTTGCTGAAGACGGCGGTCGTCGGCGCGGCCGCGGGCTGGCTGGCGCACGAAATATACCTCGGCGAGTGGCATCCTTCCCCGCTGGCGCGGTTCCTGGCCGCGGGTTTCGCCGCCGCAGCGGCTTATTTGGTCGGCGTGGCGGCCTTCGGGCTGATCGATCGGGACGACCTCGGACGTCTCCCGTTCTGGAAGCGCCGGAAATAACCGCTACTTCTTGTCGATAAACAGTCGCCCGCGGTGATCGATCGTGCAAAGAAACACGTCTTTCACGTCCTTGACGCCCCGCGACTCGAGCTCCCTTTTCAACCAAAACCGGGTTTGTCCGATTTTCTCCAGGCCGTCGTTCTGCACCTTGCCGTCCATGATCAGCGGCACGGGCAAGCCTTCATAGCGGAACGTCGGCTTCACCTTCACGGAAGGGTCGGCCTTGCTCTTGAGCGCGTACTCGTCTTTGGTCATCAGCGTCAGCCGCCCCGTCGGCTCGAGCACCGCAAACTCGACGTCGGCCACGTTCGAGACGTTCTTCTCGCGCAGCTGCAGCATGAGATCGTCTAGACTGTACCGTTGCTTTCTCATCTCCTCGCGGTCGAGCTTGCCGTTCGAGATGAGCGGACTCGGCTTGCCCTCGAACAACAGACGCAGCTTCCGGCTCTTCAGCGTGATGTAGGCGATCAAAATTTGCGTGACCGCAAGCACGGCCATCGGCAGCACGCCTTCCCAGATCGGGCGGGACGGGTTTTCGACGACGATGACCGCCATCTCCGTGATCATAATCGAGATGACCAGATCGAAAACGGACAGCTTGCCGATTTCGCGCTTGCCCATCACGCGGATGACAAGGTAGATGATGAAATAAATCAGCACCGTTCTCGAGAAAATCGTTGCCGCCTCCATGAGGTCCCTCCTTCGCGTCGGAAACATCGCGCAACGGTGGAGCGCATGGGATATTTTGACCGAGGGCGGACGGAGGCATGCAGCGGGGAACGACGTAAGTTTTGGCAGCTTGGTCTTTTTTCGGCAGCTTGGCCATATGGTGTAGTAATCGAAAGCATCTCGAAATCAAGGCGGAGGTCGATCGAATGAATCCGATGAAAAGCGTGTCTTCCGGCGTAAAAGCGGGCTCTCCCGTCCTCAGGGGGC
This sequence comes from Paenibacillus sp., assembly GCF_035645235.1. Lineage (GTDB taxonomy): Bacteria > Bacillota > Bacilli > Paenibacillales > YIM-B00363 > Paenibacillus_AE. The sequence continues at coordinate 4,766 of NZ_DASQMZ010000127.1, read as the reverse complement.
TCATGGTATCTCTTGCGTGCATGGCGGCGGCCACGGTCGTCGCGTCCGCGATTTACAAATTCACCGGAGCGAAAGAAGGCTCCATGACGACGGCGGTGTACATCATTCACAGCATCGCCCTGTTTATCGGCGGCCTCGTGACGGGCTTCCGTTCGGGCCGCAAGGGCTGGTATTACGGCGGGATGATGGGCGTGTTTTACAGCGCCGTCGTCGTCTTGATCGGCTTCCTGAGCTACGACGCGGCGTTCACCGTGTATACGCTCGTTCTGCTGCTGCTTTCGTTCGCGGCCGGAGCGCTCGGCGGAATGATCGGCGTCAATCTGCGGCGGTAGCGGCCGGCCGTTCCATTGCAACCTCGCGTGCCGCGTCGAGCCGCATCCAGGCGATATCCCCCACACGAATAAAAGCCTCTTGGGGTCATGGACTCCAAGAGGCTTTCGTATTTGTTTCGTTCCGCTTATTCCCCTGCCGGCGCGCTCGAGACGACGCTGTCGATCGCGCTGCGGTTGAACGTCAGCCGCGTGGAATCGTTCACGAGCAAAACCATCGTATCGTCCGTCAGCTCTACGATCTTGCCGTGCATGCCGCCGATCGTGACGACCTTGTCGCCCTTCTTCACGTTCGCGAGCATCATGTTGCGCGTCTTAGCGCGCTTTTGCTGCGGGCGAATGAGGAGAAAATAAAAAATCGCGAACATGGCGATGAACGGGACGAGCGTCCCCCACATGCTTGCGCCGCCGGCGGCTTGCTGGGTCAAAACAAACATAGATAGGATTCCTCCTTATAATGGATCGGGGTGCTAAAAGCCCCGAGCGTTCTCTTCGTTGAGCCCGTACTTCTCGAAGAACGCGTCCCGGAAGTCGCCGAGCCGATCCTCGAGAATCGCCTGGCGCACCTTGCGCATCAGGTCGATCAAGAAGTACAGGTTGTGGTACGTCGTGAGCCGAATGCCGAACGTCTCGTCCGCTTTAATCAAGTGACGAATGTAGGCGCGAGAATAGTTCCGGCACGTATAACACGAGCATTCGGGATCGAGCGGTCCGAAGTCGCGCTCGAACTTCGCGTTGCGCACGACCAGCCGGCCTTGGCTCGTCATCGTCGTTCCGTTGCGGGCGATGCGCGTCGGCAGGACGCAGTCGAACATATCCACTCCGCGAATCGAGCCGTCGATGAGCGCGTCCGGCGACCCGACGCCCATTAAATATCGGGGCTTGTTCGTCGGGAGGAGCGGCGTCGTCACCTCGAGCATCTCGTACATGAGATGTTTCGGCTCTCCTACGCTCAGTCCACCAATAGCATACCCCGGGAAATCCATGGAAGTCAAATCGGCGGCGCTTTGTTTTCGGTATTCCGGGTACATCCCGCCCTGCACGATCGCGAACAAGCCTTGCTCGTTCGGCCTCGCGTGCGCCTTGAGGCACCGTTCCGCCCAACGCGACGTCCGCTCGGTCGATTGCTTCACGTACGCTTCGTCCGCAGGCCATGGCGGACATTCGTCGAACGCCATCATGATGTCCGGGCCGAGCGCGTTTTGGATGTCCATCGCCTGCTCCGGTCCGATGAACAGCTTGTCGCCGTTCAGATGGGAACGGAAATGCACGCCTTCCTCGGTAATTTTCCGAAGCTCGCTCAGCGAAAACACCTGGAAGCCGCCGCTGTCGGTCAAGATCGCGCGGTCCCAGTTCATGAACTTATGGAGCCCGCCGGCCTCTTTCACGAGCTCGTGACCGGGCCGGAGAAAGAGATGGTACGTATTGCTGAGGATAATGCCCGCGCCCATCTCCTTCACTTCTTCCGGGCTCATCGTCTTTACCGTCGCCTGCGTGCCGACCGGCATGAACGTCGGCGTGTCGAAGCTGCCGTGCGGCGTATGCACGCGGCCGAGCCGCGCGCCGGTTTGCTTGCAAGTTTTAATTAATTCGTACGTTATGGGTGCCGTCATCCGCGTACCAACTTCCTTCTAAGAAATAAACATCGCGTCCCCGAAGCTGAAGAACCGGTACTCCTGCTCCACCGCTTCGCGGTAAGCCGCCAGCACGCGTTCCGTTCCGGCGAGCGCGCCGATCATCATGAGCAGCGTCGAGCGCGGCAGGTGGAAATTCGTCAGCAGCGCGTCGACCGCGCGGAATTCGTATCCGGGATAGATGAAAATGTCCGTCCATCCGCGGAGGTCCTCGCTCTGCCCCGCCAGGATGCGGTCCGCCGCCGTCTCGAGCGTCCGAGCCGACGTCGTGCCGATCGCCACGATGCGCCCGCCGTTCGCCTTCGTCTCCCGCACGAGCGCCGCCGTCTCCGCCGGCACCTCGTAATACTCCGAATGCATCTTGTGCGCGTCGACCGTCTCGACGGAGACGGGTCGGAACGTGCCGAGGCCGACGTGCAGCGTGACGGATGCGGTGCGAATGCCCGCGTTCCGAATGCGCTCGAGGTACGCCTCGGTGAAATGCAGGCCCGCCGTCGGCGCCGCCGCCGAGCCGGGCTGCTTCGCGTAGACGGTTTGATAGCGGTCCCTGTCTTCGAGTCGTTCCTTAATGTACGGAGGAAGCGGCATCGTGCCGAGCCGTTCGAGCAGCTCTAGAAAGACGCCTTCGTAGCGGAAGGCGACGATGCGGCCGCCGTCCTCCGTCTCCGATTCCACCGTCGCCTCCAGCAGCGGCGCATGCTCGTCATCCCCGAAGCGAATGACCGCGCCCGTCTTCAGCCGCTTGCCGGGCCGGGCCAGCGTCTCCCATCGGCCATCGCCGAGGTCCTTCAAGAGCAGCAGCTCCGCCTTCGCTCCCGTATCGGCTTTCCACCCGTACAGGCGCGCGGGCAGCACCTTCGTATCGTTCATGACGAGCAAGTCGCCGGGCCGCAGCTTATGAATCAGATCGGAAAATTGCAAATGCTCGACGGCCCCCGTCCGCTTGTCCAGCGTCATCAGCCGGGAGGCGGTGCGCTCGGCGAGAGGCGTCTGCGCGATCAGCCGCTCCGGCAGCTCGAAATCGAATGCGTCTACGTTCAATTCGTTCATTCCTTCACGATACTAGCGTCTTTATAGTAGTATTGCAAAATTTTCCTATAGTCATACCCCAGCTCGGCGAGCCCGAAGGCGCCCCACTGCGACATGCCGAGGCCGTGTCCGAAGCCCGAGCCGAGGAAGCGGAAGCCGGGCTCCCGCGTCGCGACGCGCGCGGTACCGCCGCCGTCGGCGATCAGGTACTGCTCCGCGGCGATCGGCTTCGCGGCGCCGCCCGCGCCGACCGCGTACAGCGCCGCCGCGCCGGTCGGCGCGGGCAGCTCCGTCTTGCGGCCGTTCGCGCCGAGCACCGTCACGGCCGCGGTCTGTTCGACTTCGAAGCGGCCGCTCGGCAAACCGAACAGCGTGCGGTATTGCTCCGGGCGCGCGACTTGCGCTTCGACGCCGTTGATCGCGACGCCGGTCACCCGGCCGCTGGCCGCCCCCCGCCGCGTCACCTCGATCGTCCGCAGATCGCCTGCCGCCGTAACGGCGGCGGAAGCGACGCCGCTGGCCGCCATCTGCAGCTTGAGCCGCGCCGCGTCGATCGGCCCTCGAATCCATTGATATGCGGTGGATTCCATATCGCGTCCGATGACGGTGAGGGCGGTGCCTGCGGCGAGCGTCGCGATCGCCGCGTTCGTGTCGTTGTTTACGTACGGCGCGAGGCGGACGTTGACGCCGGCCTCGGCGACGGCGCCCTTCGGGAAGCCGGCGGCGTTGACCGCGCCCGTGAGGCGGACGAGATCCGACCGGATGTACCCGATGCGCTGATCGGGCAGCACGACGCGGTACCAGACGAGCTTTTTCCGCTCGGCGGCGTCGTCCGGACTCGGCGTCGAGGCGATGCCCGGGATCGGAGCGCCCCACACCTCGCTCGGATCCGCCGTGCGGTCGCCGGCGTTGCTGTGATAGAAGGCGTCGAGCAGCGTCCCGCCGGGCAGCGTCAGCCGCTCGCCGGCCGTCGCCGCCGCCGCTTCGACGATGACCGGAAATTCCCGTTCGACGCCGCGGTACGCTTGATCGAACGTCGTATCCGTCACGTGCGCGACGCCGTATTTCCAGCCTTGTTTGAGGACGTACGTCCGCGCCGCCACCGCCTGCGCCTTCAACACCTCGGTGGGCCACGACGCGTCGAGCTCCGCGCCGACGACGGAGGCGACGTACGTCTCGAGACCGACGCGGTTGACGACCGCGAGCGCGCCGTTGTAGGCGAACACGTCGATCGCGCCGCGGTATTGCCGGCCGAACCGCTCCGCGACGCGCACTGCGCCCGAAGCGGCCGCCGGCTCGGCGGTCAGCTTGGCGCCGTCGCCGCCGACCGCGAGATGCCGGACGGCCGCGGCGAGCGCCGCGCCGTCGCCCGCGCGGTCGCGCCGTAGGGCCGCATACCGCACCGTCGGCGCGACCGGCGTTGCGGCGAGCCCCGGGATCGCCGCGGCCGCAGCCGCGAGCGACTGCTGCAGCGCCGCGTCGTCCGCCGCCCCGCCGATCCACAGCTCGTAGCGGACGACGCCGCCTTCGCTCGTCAGCGCGGGGACGGCATAGACGCCTGCGTCCCATAGCGGCCCCGCGGCCGCGAGCGCCTCCGCTTCGGAGGCGTGCGCGCTCGCCCGCGCATAATGCGGCCCGCGCAGCGTCATCGCCGCCCCGGCGAGGCGGGTCGCGACGGCCGCGTTGCCGGCGAGCGCCGTTCGGGCCGCGTCGGCCGCGGCCTTCGTCCCGTATGGACCGGCTTCGACCGCGTACAGCGGCGCCCCGCCCTTCG
>NZ_DASQMZ010000126.1:0-72889 GCF_035645235.1 Paenibacillus sp. | reverse complement strand
CTTGCTCGGGATCCCAGTTGTTTTCAATTTTCAAATTACTCATACGGTCGTACCTCCTGAGCACCATACAATTTTCAAACGCTATATTCTATTTTCAACGTATACTTGCTGATTTGCAACCTAGAACTCGGACTAGACCTTTATGAACGGGAGATGAACGATGACAGCCTACGAGAAACCTGATTTGGATTGGAAATGGGGCAAGTCGAAGCCGTAATACGGAAACATTTCGGACCCGGTGCGTCCGAGATTACGCCATTGACAGGCGGCAACTTGAGCAGCGTGTTTTCCTTCGTCCACGAAGGCAAAGGATATAATATGAGATGTAAGTGTCTCCGGTGGTAAGAATTTACGTGAAAATGGATGGTGCAGGAAACATGCGGATTCTAATAATCGGTGGAACAAAATTCATTGGACCAGTTGTTGTAAAATTACTAACATCCATGGGTCATCACGTAACAGTTTTTCATCGGGGGGAAACGAATTCCGAACTGCCTTCGGCTGCGAATCGAATCTTAGGAAATAAAAATAACCTAAAAGCATTCCGCGATGTTTTTAAATCCTTTGCTCCAGACGTTGTTCTCGACATGATTCCTTCAAGTGAAATGGATGCTCAAGCGGTCGTAGACGTGTTCCAAGGTATTGCGCGTAGAATTGTATCCATCACAAGTCAGGATGTTTACCGCGCTTATGGTTTTGTAAGAGGAATTGAAACTGGACCATTAGAGCCAACGCCAATTACGGAAGATTCGTTGTTACGTACCAAACTTTATCCATATCGTGAAGAGGCTAGAGATGAGAATGACAGCAGATATCATTACGATAAGATATTAGTTGAACGAGTCGTTATGAACTCGTATGAATTAGCTGGTACGGTTTTACGTTTGCCCGCAGTCTATGGACCCCGAGACAGTCAGTATCGAATGTACGAGTACCTGAAAAGAATGGACGACAAGCGCCCATTTATTTTGCTCGATGAAAGTTTTGCCGCATGGCATTGGACCCACTCTTATGTAGAGAATGTTGCGCACGCGATTGCTTTAGCCGTTTCTGACGAACGTTCGGCGGGTCGAATTTATAATGTAAGCTCGCCCCAAACTTGCTCGATGAGCGAATTGGTGGCGGCAATCGGGGACATTTCGGTTGGAAAGGGGAAATCGTGACAGTACCGAAAGAGGAACTCCCCGTGGAGATGAGGTTTCCTGGAAGCACGGAACAGCAATTCATAACTGATTCGACTCGAATCCGTGCTGAATTAGGATTCAGTGAAATGGTTTCATTCGAGGAAAGCCTGAAAAGAACAATCGAATGGCAAAGGTTTAACCCCCCAGTCAATTACCCTAAGAATCGTTTTAATTACGTTAAGGAAGACGAGATAAGAAAGGGGTATGTTTGAACGGTTTGCTTTATAGCAACCGTTTTTTTGGTTCGAGGAGGAGGATAACCTTTTTTTGTTTATAGCAAAGTAGAATTGGAGTGACTTTCTAAAATGGATAGAACGATAAACGAATCGTTATTCGAGACAGACATTGCTTCGTTACAAGCGGCGATGGAATTAGGAACGTTAACAGCGGTAGATTGCGTCCGCTGGTATTTGGAGCGAATTGAACGATGTAACCCAATTCTGAGAGCGGTGCTTGAAGTTAATCCGGACGCGAATGCTGTTGCAGAGTCGCTAGACGAAGAACGGCAGAAAAGCGGATCTCGCGGACCGCTTCACGGCATCCCGATCATTCTAAAGGACAATATCGATACAGGTGACCGTATGCACACAAGTGCTGGGTCGGTCGCATTAGCGAACCATTTCGCACCGAAGGATTCGTACGTAACAGCACAATTAAGGGCTGCAGGAGCAGTCTTCTTGGGCAAGGCAAATATGACGGAATGGGCGAATTTCATGTCGCCTACGATGTGGGCAGGGTATAGCTCCAGAGGTGGCTTGACACTAAATCCTTATGGTCCCGGCGAGTTGTTCGTGGGTGGATCGAGCTCGGGCTCCGGTGTAGCGGTTGCCGCGAATTTGTGTACCGCGGCTATCGGAACGGAGACATCCGGATCAATTATCAGCCCGTCCTCGCAGAACTGCCTCGTCGGGCTAAAGCCCACAATCGGGCTCGTCAGTCGATCGGGCATCATCCCGATTACTCAAAGCCAAGATTCAGCTGGCCCAATGACTCGGACGGTCAGGGACGCTGCGATCTTACTCGGTGCCATGACAGCAGCGGACACGGAAGATGCAACCATGTTATGCAATGAGCGATTAGCGTATAAGGACTATACAGGATTTTTGGATCTTGACGGTTTGCGTGCTGCGAGGATCGGTGTTCCGCGTCGATATTATCGAGGACTGGATCAAGCCCGGTTAGCGATTATCGAACGGGCGATCGCCTTGTGCAAAGAATGCGGGGCCACTATCGTCGATCCGATATCGTTGCCCTGCGAGAGCGCTAAGTGGGACTGGGACGTAATGCGCTTCGAGTTCAAAAAAGGGCTAAACGATTATCTTGCCAGGGCAGGTTCCGGCGCTTCGGTTAGAACGTTGGATGAACTGATAGCCTATAACGAAAAAAATCGCGACTCCGCGCTTAAATACGGCCAAGATACGCTTATTTGGTCTAACGAAACAAGTGGCATGTTAACCGAGGCGGTGTACAGCGAGAGTTTACGCCTGAATCGAGAGCTAGCCCGAGGCCAGGGGATTGACCATGCAATTAGCGAGTATCGATTGGATGCGCTGCTGTTTCTTGGTAACGAGGATGGGCTCGATTTGTCGGCACGTGCGGGCTATCCTGCCATTACAGTGCCGGGAGGATATGCGGGGACAGGAATCATTGCAGAAGGAGGCTATACGACCAAGGGGCCGCAAGGTGTAACCTTTGTCGGAACCGCATTCAGTGAACCTACGCTATTTAGACTTGCCTATGCTTACGAGCAAGCAAGCAATTACCGGTTTGCGCCGCCCGATCCGGTATAGTCGAGAACTCAGGTATATAACAATCATATTGGCAAAGGCTTGGTCCGTGACCGAATGCTTTTATTATCTTACGGGAGTTGTTGATATGGAACAGGCACGGCCCGCAAGAAATGTTGCGATCTTGATCTATGACGACGTGGAGGTTCTCGATTTTGCGGGGCCGTTGGAAGTGTTCCTAGCGGCAAGCAATCGGGGGAAAGATTTTCATGTATTTACGGTCGCCGAGCATGATGCGCCTGTCACCGCCCTTGGAGGGCTCAGCGTAAACCCAAATTACTCATTTGAGCATTGCCCTCCCGTGGACCTTTTGGTCGTTCCCGGTGGTTGGGGTTCTAGGAAAGAGATGCACAACGAGTTGCTCATTCGCTGGGTTCGGGAAACGTCCCCGAAGGCGGAGTTATTGCTGTCCGTTTGCACAGGGGCGCTCATACTCGCGAAAGCGCAGCTATTGAAGGGGCTCAAACTAACGACCAACCGTCGCGCCACCCATGAACTTAGGGCAATCGTGGGCGATTCGGCTGACATCGCGGAAGAGGAGCGATACATCGATAACGGAAAAATCATCCTGTCTGCAGGTGTGTCGGCAGGTATCGATGCATCGCTCTATGTCGTCGGAAAACTGTTCGGCGCGGAACGCGCAATAGAAGCCGCCGATCTCATGGAGTACGATTGGAATGGGGGGATCGGGGTTAACTGACTGCGGGCTTCCTCATGCCAAGGGCCTAAATTCAACGGGAGAGGACAGCGTGATCAAGGTGGACGACTGACCGTACGGCAAGGCGGCGTCGATGAATTGCTCGAGCGAGCGGATCGATTCGGTGACGACTTTCACAAGGTAACTGTATTGGCCGGCGAGACGGTGGCATTCAACGACGCTGGGGTGCCCGGCACAAAACGCGCGGAACTCCTCGCAACGCTTCGAATCGAATAAAATGAACGCGCACAAGCTCTTGCCCAGCGCTTCCGCGTTGACGACCGCCCGATATCCGGTAATCACGCCGCGATCCTCCAGCTTCTTTACCCGTTCCGTAACGGCGGGGGCGGTTAAGCCGACCAGCTTGCCCAGCTCCGTCATAGAAATTCTACCTTGCTCCTGCAGCGCTAGTAGAATTTCCTTATCGGTGTTGTCCATTTTACCGCCTCCTCACTTTATCTTTAAAAGGATATCGTACAATTTTTCTGTATTTCGAAGGCAAACGCTTCGGAACTCATTGGATACATTCTGTAAACGGTCAGATCCTTTTACTATAATAGTTTGTATTCCGCATGGGAAGAGGGAGAAAGGGTATGGAACGTTTGCCGACGAATGCGCCGCTGCTCATTATCGATGTACAAAAAGCTTTCGACCACCCGAAATGGGGGAATCGGAACAACCCGGACGCCGAACGCAACATCGCCGCTTTATTGAGAGCGTGGAGGAAAACCGGCAGGCCGGTCATTTTCGTGCAGCATGCCTCGCCGAAGGAGACGTCCGTGTTTTACCCCGACAGCGAATGGTTTCCTTTCAAGGAGGAGGTCGCGCCGCTCGAGTCCGAACCCGTTATCCGAAAGACGGTGAACAGCGCCTTCATCGGAACGAATCTCGAAGCGATGCTGCTTGACATGGGCGTGTCGGAGATCGTTATCACCGGCATTACGACGAACCAGTGCGTCGAGACGACGACCCGTATGGCAGAAAATTTGGGGTTCCGCCCGATCCTCGTTTCGGACGCCGCGGCGACGTTCGATAAAGTCGGTCCGGACGGCAACGTGTACCGGGCGGAGGATATCCACAGGATGACGCTCGTTAATCTGCACGAGGTGTTCGCGACCGTGCTCGATACCGAAGCCGTGCTCGCGAGGTTATGATCAGAACGAAGGAAGGGTTACATGTTTGATTATCGCTTAAGACTAGACGGAGCCCTAGACGAAATTTGGGAGCCGCTATGGCGGCTGCCAGTTCGATTGTTTCCTGTAGAAAAGGCGCTCCTGCGCAGTAAAACCGTGCGGAGGCTTCATTATGTCCGCCATGGCGGCGCGTTTTATATTAATTCTCATCATACATATAGTCGGCTACAGCACACCCTGGGTGTATTTGCGCTGGCGGCTCATTTCGATCCGATGAACCGGACGCTGCGGGCGGCGGCATTGCTGCACGATATCGGACACGCGCCTTTCAGCCATACGCTTGACTCGATCGAAGGGGTTGACCATCACCAATGGACGCGTCAGGCCGTTTGTTCGGCGGAAATCGCAGACATTCTTACTAAGGAGAAAATGGACCCTGCCGAAGTGTTAGCGTATATCGACGGGACGCGGCGCAGCTTGCTGCGCAATGCCGACGGCGCGCTCCATGCCGATCATCTTGACTCTTGGGTACGAAGCGCATTCGCAGGCGGTTATTTACCCGCCTCCACTCGTCGTATTATGGCCGGGATCGATTACCGTAACGGCAGCCTTCGATTTACGTTGACAGCAGGGAGAACGGTCGCAAAACTCATTTTCGAAGAAGCAAGCATGCATGGATCGCCCGCGAATATTGGGATAAACGCGATGCTCCGCAAACTGGTGCTGCGTTTAATAACCGAAGGCAAACTGGAAGTCGCCGCTTTGCCGGCGATGACGGATGCGCATGTGGAGCAGCTCCTGCGCAGCGAGGAAAGTACATGCGAAGCATATGAGAAGCTGCTAACGGAATCGTGGCGAATTCGAGTAACGCGAGAGCAGCCAGCGGTTCCCGCGGAAACCGCTGCTTTGCGCAAGCTTTATCTTGCCATGCCGCTCGTCGGAGACGTACCGATCACGGAATCATCGCCGAGCATCCTAACGACAGTCAAGGAACTCGAGCAGAGGCTTGGCACGTATTATGTTTGGTGGGACGGGGACAGCGATCGATAACATCTGCTGAGAGAGGGTGCGACGAATTTGACTTTTGGAATATGGGCTTTTCTTATATCCTTGCTGCTTCTAGTAAGTTTACTGATTATTGGCTTTAGAAATTATACAACCCAGTTGAATCAGGTTCTTCAGATGTTCTAAATTCGCCTCGGACGAACGGGTCTTCCAATGGAGGGATATCTTTGAAAAAGGTATTGGCGTCATCTCTCCTTTTTCTCTTCATGCTAGCGCCAACAGCATCGTCGGCGGCAGACAGTTATGACGACATGGGTCTTCCCCCGACGCTAAAAGTTTATATTAACGGAGAAGAATACGACCCGGGGGAAGACGGGAAGTTTTTAACAATGATATATAAAGGTTCCACCTACATGCCTGTCCGACATCTCTCGCGGATGTTGGGTGTCGATCGCATGGGCTGGGACGGTGAAAAGAAATGGATTTGGGTGAATAGCGAAAAGCCTGCGACCGGCGCCCGATCGGAAGTTTCGGAAAACGACACGTCGGTCATGATCATCAAGGTAACCGCCAGCCCCCATATCGCGACAGTGACCTTTGATCCGAGCGTAAGGTTGTTTGTCAACGGGACAGAAGATCGGAGCGGGGAGAACGGCCTGATTCACAATGGACTTGTAGAAGTTCCCAAAGCGATCTTTTATGAAGGAACGGCTTATGTGCCGTTGCGTTATTTCGCGACCCGATTCGGCGTGCCGAACGAAAATATCTCTTGGAATCATGGAAAAGTTACAGTGTTGTACAATCCAGATGTTGAGCAAGACCTTGCAGCGCTACAAGACAAGTTATTAAACAATGTAAAAGAGGTGCAGGACGATAACGGAATCGTTATCCTATCGGGGGGTGTCTTTAACGAGTCGTTGGAGGTAGATTTCCGAACATACGGGGAACACGAAGTTCGTCTAGGTCCCGATGAACTCAGTGCGATTCGAAATTCAATTTATCGAATCGTAGGCGCGACCTTTCCATTGAAGCTTAATCAGGTTGTCATTCGTGAAGAAGCGGATATTGAAGGGATTATTAGACAGATCGATGAAGCGTCGGGTCGTTTACTTATTGAAAATCCGAATAGGTATGCGGGGGACACTGAGCTTCCGGAGGCTGTTTGGATTTCTCTAACCGAAGATGCAACCGTGAAATATTTAGAACATGCTCAGCGCCTTGAGGTAGGGCAAAGGGCTAGGGTTTGGTTTGTAGGCACAATGCTCCTATCGTACCCTGGACAAACTGCAGCCGTAAAACTTGAAATTCTCGGTTAAGATGTACGCCCAAGCCGATCGAACAAAAACCGCGGCAGTCTAGGAAGACTTTCCTAGCTGCCGCGGTTTAGTTTTGTTGACCCAAAAATAAAAAAAGACGACATCAAATAAAGATTGTCGACGTATGGCGTGCTATTTAATTTTTCAACGATCTCAACAACAGGAGGTTATCCTCAACCTCTATAATATTAGTATAACCGAAAGAAATATATAAGTCTATACCTTTTTTGCAAAAACCGTTATATTTTTTTCTGCGGTACAAAAAGGGGCTTTTTCCCAAGGAGGTTCTTTCGATTGGAATCGGTCATTACGCTGCAGGGCATCACCAAGTCGTTCGACGTCGCGAAGCGGTCTTCCGGCTTGCTGGCGGCGGCGAAGGCGCTGTTCGTCAGAGAGTATACGCGGGTGGAGGCGCTGCGGGACATTACGTTCGACATTAAAGCAGGGGAGATCGCGGGCTACATCGGGCCCAACGGCGCGGGCAAGTCGACGACGATCAAAATTATGAGCGGCATTCTCGTGCCGGACGCCGGGGCGTGCTCGATCCTGGGGTATACGCCGTGGAAGGAGCGGGTCGCCTACGTGCGCCACATCGGCGTCGTATTCGGGCAGCGCACCCAGCTGTGGTGGGACGTGCCGGTGCTCGATTCGTTCGACCTGCTGCGAGACATTTATAAGATTCCGGAGAAAACGTATCGCTCGACGCTCGACCTTCTCGTCGAGACGCTCGATCTCGCCGAGCTTCTGCGCACGCCGGTGCGCCAGCTCAGCCTCGGGCAGCGGATGCGCTGCGAGATCGCCGCGTCGCTGCTCCACGACCCGAAGATCCTCTTCCTCGACGAGCCGACGATCGGACTGGACGCCGCCAGCAAGCTCGCCGTGCGACAATTCATTAAGGCGATCAATCGCGAAAAAGGGGTCACCGTCATCCTCACCACCCACGACATGAGCGACATCGAGGCGCTCGCGGATCGGATCCTGATGATCGGCAAGGGGACGCTGCTGTACGATGGATCGCTGAAGGAGCTGCGCGGCCGGTTCGGGACGTACCGGACGATGACCGCCGACTTTCGCGAGCACGCGGAGCCGGTCGAGGTCGAAGGCGCGACGCGGCTCTCCTGGTCGCCGGAGCGGGCGACGTACAGCTACGACAGCGAGCGCGTTACGATGGCGAGCGTCGTTCGCTCGTTATCCGAGCACGTGGAGCTGCTCGACGTGACGATCGAGACGAAGCCGATCGACGAAATCATTCTTCAACTGTATAAGGAGCATCAAGTATGAACGCGTACCTGTCGGTAGGGAAGCTGCGGTTCGCGATGGGGCTGCAGTACCGGGCGGCCGCGGCGGCGGGGGTGGCGACGCAGCTGTTTTTCGGGTTCATTTTCATGATGGTGTATATGGCTTTCTACGCGAACAGCGTCGCGGAGCCGCCGATGCCGCTGCGGGACGTCGTCACCTATGTGTGGCTGCAGCAAATTTTCCTCGGGTTTATCGCGATGTGGTTCCGGGATCACGACATCTTCGGGCTGATTACGTCAGGGAACATCGCCTACGAGCTGTGCCGACCGTGCGACATCTATCGGTTCTGGTACGCGAAGCTGCTCGCAACGCGGCTTGCCAGCGTCGCGCTCCGCTGCGTGCCGCTGCTGCCGGTCGTGCTGCTGCTGCCGCCGCCGTACCGGATGGGGCCTCCGCCGTCGGCGCTGCAGTTCGGGCTGTTCGTCGCGGCGCTGCTGCTCGGATTGCTCCTCGTCGTGGCGATCTCGATGCTGATTTACATCTCGGTGTTTTGGACGATGTCGCCGACAGGGTCGATCCTGATGATCGGCGTGGCGGGCGAGTTTTTCGCGGGGCTGATCGTGCCGGTGCCGATGATGCCGGATTGGCTGCAGTCGATCGTGTACGCGCTGCCGTTCCGCTGGACGGCGGATTTCCCGTTCCGCGTCTACAGCGGGCATATCGGCGTGACGGAAGCGCTGTGGGGCATCCCGCTGCAGCTGCTGTGGCTGGCCGCGCTTGTCGGCGCAGGCCATCTGCTTATGCGGCGGGCGCTGCGGCGCGTCGTCGTGCAAGGAGGGTGAGACGAACGGATGACACTGTATTTTAAATATTTATCGATTCTGTTCAAGTCGCAGATGCAGTATCGGGCGTCGTTTTGGCTGCTGACGTCCGGCCAATTTCTCGTCCCGTTCACCGTGTTCGCGGGCATGTACTTTATGTTCGAGCGGTTCGGGGTGCTGCGGGAGTGGACGTTCTTCGAGGCGGCGCTGTGCTTCGGGGTCATTCATCTCTCGTTCTCGCTGAGCGAATGCTTCGCGCGCGGCTTCGACGCGTTCTCCTCGCTCGTTGCGAGCGGCGACTTCGACCGGCTGCTGGTGCGGCCCCGCGGCACGGTCGTACAGGTGCTCGGCTCGAAGTTCGAGTTCACGCGCGTCGGCCGCATGCTGCAAGGCGGCATCGTGCTCGGCTGGGCGGTGTCGCAGCTGGATGTCGCGTGGACCGCCGTGAAGCTCGCGACCGTCGCCTCGATGGTCGTCGGCGGCGTGTTTATTTTCGCAGGCATCTACATCCTTGCCGCGACGCTCTGCTTCTGGACGATCCAAGGGCTCGAGGTCGCGAACATCTTCACCGACGGCGGCCGGGAGATGGCCCAATACCCGCTCAACATTTACGAGAAATGGGTGACGACGTTCTTCACGTTCGTCATTCCGTTCGGCGCGGTCAGCTACTTGCCGCTGCTGTCCGTGCTCGACAAAGCGGAGGGCGGGCATGAGCTGCTGTACATGGTCATGCCGCTAACCGGCGCGTTGTTCGTGCTGCCCTGCTTGCTCGTGTGGCGTCTCGGCGTGCGGCATTACCGCTCCACGGGGTCGTAGCCGATGTTCTTCGATCAATCTCCTTACGGATGCAGGGTGGAATGGGGCGTGCGCGGGGCGCGGGAGGCAGCCGTGCGAGGCGATATCGTAATCGTCGTCGACGTGTTCAGCTTCTCCTCGACGGTGACGGCGGCGGCGTCTCCCCGATGCGCCCGAGCATAGAGGATTACCTCGGAGCCGGTCTGATCGCCTCCAAACTGACGGGAAAATGGTCGTCGGAAGCGGAAGTATGCATCGGCGCATTCCGTCAGTCGGCTGAAGGAAGCGGGCGCGAACTCCGGCTTCGCGGTTACGCGGACGACGTCGCGTTCAGCTCGCGCATCGATGCGGTCGACACGGTGCCCGTGCTGGACGCGCAAGCCCGGTTCGTTCCCGCGGACGAGCTGCAGTAAACGTTCATCGTTCAGTCACAATAATTGGAAATTCTGTGATTACGCCATAAAGTAATTTGTGATACTATATAGAGAAAGGAGGTGGAGGTCGATGGATGACGATTTACAGCTGAACGTGCCCTTGCTCCGGCGACGCGTCCCGAACTTGACGGCGGCGGCGAAGGCGGCCGGGCTCCGCGCGGCGACCGTCTCCAACCTGTGCACGGGGAAAATCCCCGTCGGCCGCGCCGAAGTAAGGACGCTCGCGGCGCTTGCGGGGCTGGCCGGCTGCAGCCTCGACGAATTGATCCTACGAGGGAGCGGGATTCGAATGTTCGAAACGGGAATTAAGGCTTTGGATTTGTTCGCACCGGTCGTGCGCGGCGGTACGGTCGGTTTCGTGGCAAGGCCGAACATGGGCCAGCTGGTCTTGCTCGCCGAGCTGATGCTTCGCATGCGTCGCCGCGGCTTCGCCACGGTATTCTGGGACCCCGGGGCGGACGCGCCCGGCCTCGAGCACGTGAAGGCGCAGGCGGAGTACGCGCGCTCGACCGGGAATGAAGTGTACGATCTCATTGCCGGGCTGCGCGACGAACGCGATGTCGTGCTCGGCGTCGACAAGAGCGCGGTGCTTTCCGGCGAGCTGCTTGCGCTGCGGGAACGGCTGAAGGAAGCGGGCGCTCGGCCGATCACGATCGCCTTGGTCGATATCAAAGGGGAAGCCGCCGACGAAGACGGCGTGTACGGACCGCTTGATACGCTGCTGCAATTCGACGGCGACCTGAGCCGCCGGAAGCTATACCCCGCGATCGACCCGATCGGCTCCACCTCGACCGTGCTCGAAGGCGCGCATCTGGAGGCGGTACATCTGAAGACGCAGCAGCGCGCCCGCAAGCTCTTGCGCCGGTACCGGGAAATCCGGCCGGTCGCGAGCGCCCAAGGCCCAGGCGGCATCCCCGCCGCGGAAGAGCAGCTATACCGCCGGGGCGAGCGGTTGGAGGCGTATTTGTCGCAGCCGTTCTATGTCGCCGAGCCGTACACGAGCAAGCCGGGCGAATGGCTGTCGCTGTACGATACGCTCGACGACGTCCGCCGCATCCTCGACGGGGAAGCGGACGCGCTTGACCCGAGCGACCTGTACTTTACGGGGCGATTCGAAACAGGCGCCTAACCTCCGCGAACGGCGGCGGCGCGACGCGGAGGGGGATGCTCCGCTATCGGCCGACGATGGCGCTGGCGGCAAAATTTCTTAACGAATCCTGTCATTTCACATGAACATGTCGTTGCCATTCTTTCTATGTCGTGGGATGCTTAGGGGAGACGGCGGCGAGGCGGGCGCACGCCTTTCCGACCTGGTTCCATTAACTCAGACGGGTTCGGACCACCGCAAGCCGCGTTATTTCCGATCGAAGGCAGCTGACGTACCGCCAACGGGAAACTGAGCAGAGGGAAACAGGTTGGAAATAGCGGCGGAGTGGGACCGCGAGACCTTCCGAGGGAAACTGAGCCGAGGGAAACAGGTCGGAAAGAGCGGCGAAGGACGTTCGCGCCCAGCGAAGCGGGAAGGAGGGCGACGATGGAGAAGCAGCGGCTCATACGGAAATTCGATAAACAGTCCAAAATTTACGAATACCGCAGGAAGCGGCTTACGGAGCGGGAATGGCGGCGGAAGCTCGTCGGGGACGCCCGGGGGAAGACGCTGGAGGTCGCGGTCGGCGCCGGGGCGAACTTTACCTTCTATCCTAGCGGCGTCAGGGTGACGGCCGTCGACTTCAGCGGCGCGATGCTCGACAAAGCGCGTCGGGCGGCGGCCGAGCACGGTGTCGCGGCGGAGTTCGTGCAAGCCGACCTAGAGACGCTCGATTTTCCCGACGGCTCGTTCGACACGATTCTTTCGACGTTGTCCTTCTGCGGCTACGAGCGCCCCGAGCGCATGCTCGAGAAGTTCGACCGCTGGTGCAAGCCGGGCGGACGCATTTTGATGATGGAGCATGGTCTCAGCGCAAGCCGTCTGGTCGGGGCGGCGCAGCGCGCCTTGGAGCCGTTGTTCCACCGCGTCGTCGGCTGCCACTTCGACCGGGATATGGTCGCATTGCTTCGAAACTCGCCGCTGCACGTCGTGCGTATGGAGCGGCATCTACTCGGCGCGTTCCACCTCGTGTGGGCGGAGCCGCATGGTCAGCCGGAAGGGGAGGAATTCCAACAATGAGCCTTGAACGCAATTGGGCAGGAAATTTTAAGTACAGCGCCTCGAAGATCGAGACGCCCGAATCGGTCGAACAGGTGCAGGAGATTGTGGCAGGTAGCCGGCGGGTGAAGGCGCTCGGGACGCGTCACTCGTTCAACGCCGTTGCCGATACGGTGGGCGTGCTGCTGTCGATGGAACGCATGAATCGAGTGCTGGACCTCGATCGCGCGAAAGGGCGGGTGACGGTGGAAGGAGGCGTCCGGTACGGCGAGCTGAGCGCGTTCCTGCATGCAAACGGGTATGCGGTGCACAATTTGGCGTCGCTGCCGCATATTACGATCGCCGGCGCGGTCGCGACGGCGACGCACGGGTCGGGAGACCGCAACGGCAATCTCGCGACGGCGGTGCAGGCGATCGAGATCGTTCGGGCGGACGGCGGGATCGCAGCGTACGAGCGGGACCGGCCGGACGGCGACTTCGCCGGCGCGGTCGTCGGGCTCGGGGCGCTCGGGGTAACGACGAAGCTGACGCTGAACCTGGTCCCGGCGTTCGACGTCGCGCAAACCGTCTACGACGACTTGCCGTTCGACACCGCGGTCGAGCGGTTCGACGACATTTTCTCTAGCGAATATAGCGTCAGTTTGTTTACCGATTGGAAGGGAACCAGCGTAAATCAAGCGTGGCTGAAGCGGAACGCGACGGAGCGCACCGGCGAACCGTGGGCGGACGAGTGGTTCGGGGCGACGCGGGCGACGGCTCGGCGCCATCCGGTGCCGGGCCACTCGGCGGAGTATTGCAGCGAGCAGCTCGGCATCGTCGGTCCTTGGCATGAACGTCTGGCGCATTTCCGCATGGAGTTTACGCCAAGCGCCGGGGAGGAGCTGCAAAGCGAATATTTCGTGCCGCGCCGGTTCGCCCGCGACGCGCTGCGCGCGATCGATACGCTGAAGGAGCGAATCGCCCCGCTGCTGTACATCTCCGAAATTCGTACGGTCGCGGCCGACGACCTCTGGCTCAGTCCGGCTTACCGTGAAGATATCGTCGGCATACATTTTACGTGGAAGCCGGCATGGGAGCAGGTGCGGCTGGCGCTTCCCGCGATCGAAGCGGCGCTGGAGCCATACGAAGCGCGGCCCCACTGGGGAAAGCTGTTTACGATGGCGCCAGAACGGGTACGGTCGCTTTACGAGCGCTTGCCCGACTTCCGGAGGCTGCAGCGGGCGCACGACCCCGACGGAAAATTTTCGAACGAATTTTTACGTATGTACCTTGCTTAGCGTTGGCAGCCCCCACGACGTAAAAAAATTACGACTGACCAATGAACGCAAAATAAACAGCGATTAAAATAAAAGGAATCGAATCGACCCAGAGCGCACAGGCTAGTAAAAATAGCAGGCGCTTATGGGTCAATTCAATTCCGATGTTCCCACGAATTAATTATATTTTTTAAGCAGTTCCTGCATCTGACTCGTCATGTGCGCCATCGATTCGGCGAAGGCCGCAATGTCTTCAATGGAGAGGAGTTGTCCCTTTATTTCTTCGGCCACCTTGTTCGTTCGCTCTTTCGCTTGAGTCGCTACGAACACCATATTTTCGGCCGTAGCCGAAATCTCCTCGGAGCTTGCCGACATTTGTTGGGTGATCGCCGAGACATCTAAAATCTGATTCGAGACAAGCTGGGTCGCTTCAACAATTTTCGTAAACGCGGCGCCTGCTTCCGCGACAACCTTCATACCTTCGCTCACTTCTCTAACGCTAACCTCCATCAACGACACGACTTCCTTCGTTTCGCTTTGAATGTCTTTGATCACGGACTGGATTTCAATTGCCGATCGCTTCGACTGTTCCGCCAGTTTCTTGACTTCGCTCGCGACGACGGCAAAACCTCTCCCATGCTCCCCCGCTCTTGCCGCCTCGATCGAAGCGTTAAGGGAAAGCAAATTCGTTTGGGTAGCGATCTGCGTAATAACGCCAATAATATTATCGATTTTCTTTGACTGTTCTCCTAGATTAACGACTTTCGGAGTCAGTGTATTAACGGTAAGGTCAATCGCCTTCATCTGGTCAATCGTCCGTTGAATGAAAGAGTTGCCTTGGTTGGCAATGTCATACGTTTCCGATGATGTTTCGGCGACGATCGAGGTGGAGTCGGCGATGCTTTGAATGCCCAAACTTAACTCGCTGACCGCTTTGCTTGCCTCTAGCACGCTAATATG
Source organism: Paenibacillus sp. (assembly GCF_035645235.1). GTDB lineage: Bacteria > Bacillota > Bacilli > Paenibacillales > YIM-B00363 > Paenibacillus_AE. Next base: position 58,116 of record NZ_DASQMZ010000126.1, on the reverse strand, counting down.
TTGCATTTCCTGAGATTTCGCAAGCGCGTCGACATTTTCGGCGATTTGTGTGCTGCTTTCTTTCGTACTATTCGTGAAGGCAGTTAATTCCTCAGCGGAAGCGGACATGGAATCCAAAAAATCCGACGTCTCGAATTTAATTTGTTTAAGTTTCGCTTCGACGGATTTCAACGTATCGGTAGACTCCAGTGCAGGGGGGCTGGCGTTCGTAACAGAGGGCTGGCGCCCCCGGGTTTTAAAAAGTCGAATACGGGAAAATTGCGCTTTCATACAAAACCTCCGTGAACTACAGTTGAATGAGGAAAGTCCCCCCGTTTGCGGGATCGACTATTTCAATAATGGCCGGAGAATCGAACCGTTGCGCGAACCCTTTAAGTAAACCTAAATTCAAATGGGTAGGCTGGTCGAAATTCACTTCCACCTTATATGTATTTTCGTTAATTTTCGTCGATCGGTATGCGTTTTCCGGTCCGTTTTTAAAATTCATATGAAACCCTACATGCAAGGTCTCAATCTGTTGTTGGAATGTCGTGATGACCGGCGGGAGAGGCAAATTCATGGCTAAATTTTTTCCGATTTCAACGAGGACATTGGGGCCCACTTTCTTGGATAATTCATCATAAAATTTACGTTGCAGTTCATGGGGATAGTACTTATCGGGTTCTATATTATTCCATCCGACTTGATCCATGACTTGACCTAACATTCTCTTAAACGGACCGCATGCATTGATTACGTCTCGAAACGCCTGACCATATACCTCAATATTCGACAAAAAAAATCACGCCCCGTCTAAATTTTAATAAGTAGCTTATTAAATAAAGATACACCCTCGTCTAACAAGCATCAAGAAAATGTTCCATAAATCCCTACTTTTCGACATATTCGGCGATGGTCAGTCGCAAAAAGAAGGCGTCCGCCGACCGGCGGGCGCCTTTTTCCCTAATATGCAGCTATTCTTCCGCATCGGGCTCCAAGAACCACAGCGGGTCCATGTTGTCTTCCTCGCCGTTGTAGTTGATGAAGATTTCTTCTCCGGCCTTGATGTCTTTGTATGCGTAGAAATCGAAGGTGTGCTTCTCGAAGGAGATCTCGTAGGTGGCGTTCGGCGTGTAGGAATGATTAAATAAGCTGCCGTACCCGAGGAGAATCGCCGTGTGATTGGCTCCGTATTCGAATACGTAGTCCGCGAGCGTCGTCTTCTCGATATGCTCGTGCTCTTCGTTGGGGTACGGCACGGCCGGCGCCTCGTGAATGAGCTCGCCCTTGCGAATGTCCCGCGTCGCGAATACGCCCCGGTTGAACTCGCCCTTGCAAATTTCGGATTGCCTGATTTCGATCATATCGGTCTCCATACACTCCATCGTTATGACGTACCATGTAAGAAGAAGTTTAGCCTACAGGGGATGAAAACGCAACGCGGCGGGGACGCTACCTGTTACGAATTTCCAAAGTAAGGAAGGGGTAGACCCTTGCATTATCTGTATACGCATAACGATCTGGACGGCGTCGGCTGCGGCATCGTCGCGCGCTGCGCCTTCGGCGACCGCGTCGACATTCGCTACAATTCCGTGCAGAGCTTAAATCCGCAGGTGGAACGCTTTCTTGAGACGTACCGCGACAAGCCGAAGAAGGGCGGCATGCTCTTCATTACGGACTTATCCGTCTCCGAGGAGAACGAACGCCGGCTCGAGCGCCATGTACAGGGCGGGGGCAAGGCCCGGCTGCTCGACCACCACAAAACTTCCCTTCACCTGAACCGCCATGCGTGGGCCACCGTTCAGGTCGAATACGACGACGGGCGCCCGTCGTCCGCGACGTCGCTTTTCTATGAATATTTAGTGCAGCATCGGATGCTTCCCGCCAATGGGGCGATCGCCGAATTCGTCGAGCTGGTGCGGCTGTACGATACTTGGGGGTGGGAGAAAGCGGAAGAGGTCCGAGCGAAGCGCCTGAACGACTTGTTCTTTCTGCTGTCGCTCGACGAATTCGAGGATCGGATGGTCGAGCGGCTGAAGCGCGGCGAGGCGTTCGCCTTCACCGACTTCGAGGAGCGGCTGCTCGAGCTGGAGGAGGAGAAGATCGAGCGATACGTCCGGCGCAAACGGAGGGAGCTCGTTCAGACGTTCGTCGACGGCCGGTGCGTCGGCATCGTGCACGCCGAATCGTACCATTCCGAGCTGTCGCACGAGCTGGGCCGCACCTACCCGCATCTCGATTACATCGCCATCGCGAACGTCGGCGGCAAGAAGCTGAGCCTGCGCACGATGCACGACGACGTGGACGTCTCCGACATCGCGGCGTCGTTCGGCGGCGGCGGCCATGCGAAGGCGGCGGGCTGCCCGATGACGGAGACGGCGTTCCGACTGTACGCCGTCGAGCCGTTCGCGCTGGAGCCGCTCCGGCCCGATGCGGCCGGCAACGAATACAATACGCGCGGCTCGGCTTACGGCGTCCTCTACGAGAACCGCGCCGGCACGCAGCTGTTTATATTCTCGGCGGAAGAGCGGTGGCATATCGATGCGGACGGGGAGACGCTCGAGTCGTCGTTCGCGACGTTCGAGGAAGCCGAACGTTACGTCAAGCGGCAGTACGCCGCCGCGCTCGTTCGCGACGACGCGTTCGTCCAATATTTGATGCGCCACGCGTCGAAGCGGTAAGCGCCGAGTTCAGCCCGCGGACGGCCGGTGCTCCCGGCGGACCAACGCCGCGTATTCCCCCGACCGGCTCATCAAGTCGTCATGCGCGCCGGCCTCCGCGACGACGCCGTCCTTCATCACGTAGATAACGTCGGCATTGAGCACGGTCGAAAGCCGGTGGGCGATGACGATCGTCGTCATGCCGAGGCGCGCCGCGTCGATGCCTTGTTGCACCCGGCGTTCCGTCTCGAGATCGAGCGAGCTGGTCGCTTCGTCCAAAATGAGGATGTCGGGTCGGTCGAGCAACGCGCGCGCGAGCGCGAGCCGCTGCCGCTGTCCGCCGGACAACTGAATGCCCCGTTCGCCGATGACGGTATCGAAGCCTTCCTCCAGGCTGTCGATGAATTCGTCGATGTGCGCGATGCGGCACGCTTCCCGAAGCGCCGCTTCGTCCTTGCACGTCTCGCGGCCCATCATCAAATTCGTCCGGATCGTATCGGGAAACAAATAGGGCTCTTGGAAAACAATTCGCACGCGTTCCTCCCAGCTTTCCCGCGTCACCCCGGACAGCGCCCGGCCGTTCACCTCGAGCTCGCCCACTTCCGGTTCGTAAAACCGAACGAGCAGCTGCGCGATCGTCGACTTGCCGCCGCCGCTCATTCCGACGAAGGCGATTTTCCGGCCGACCGGAAGCTCGAGCGTGACGCCGTTCAGGACATACGGCGCATCGGGTGCGTAACGAAAGCGGACGTCCCGCAGCGCCAGCGAGCGGACCGGTCCCGCCAGCGGCGCGCCGCCTTCCGGCATCGCCGCGCCGTCGAGCATGCCCCGCACGCGCTCGACCGCGGCCATGCGGCTTGAGGCTTGCATGAAAAATCCGAACAACCCTTGAATGCCTTCGACGAGCTGCACGGCGAATTGGTACACGACGACGAACGTACCGAGCGACATCTGCTGCCGGATGACCGCGACGCCGCCGATGCCGAGCACGGCGAAGGTGACCGCCCACCGGAGCGGGGCGGTCGCGAACAGCTGCCGATTTTCGAGGCGGCCTTCCGTCAGCACGGCCTCGAAATACGCCGCGAACCGCCGCTCGAACCGCCGCTTCTCCCACGCGATGCGGTGGAACGCGACGACCTCCCGCGAGGCGGCGACCCCTTCTTCGATCTCGACGAGCAGCTCGGCTCGCTTGGCGCGTACGTCCTTCGCCGCCGCCTTCGTCGGCGGGCCGTACCGGCGCCCGAGCGCGATATAGAGACCGCCGATCGCGACGATCGCCGCAAGCAGCGCCGGGTGCGCCCAGCCGACGATGCCGCCGAGCAGGATCACCGTGAGTGCATGCTGGATGCCGTTCGGGACGAAGCCTTGGATGAGCGAGGCGACGCCGTGGATATCGTCCGTTAGGTGCTGTACGAACTTTCCGGTCCGCTCGCTTCGAATGGCGGCCGCCGGCATCCGGTGCAGCGCATGCATCAAATCGGACGTGAGATGCCGCGTGATCCGAAAGGCGCTCGAATCGAGGAATCGGGCGGCGATCGCGTGGAACGCGTTGAACGCGATAACGGCCCCGGCGAAGACGGCGAGCAGCGGCGCCGCTTTCGCATATTCCCCTGCGACAAAAACATCGTCGACGACCCACTTCTGTACGCCGGTCATCGCGAGGTTCGCGACGATCTTCAGCGCGAACAGCGCCAGTCCGGCGGCGACGCTCCACTTGACGGCCGAGAAGACGCGCAGCAGCCATTTCGTATTACTCATGCGCCGGCACCCCTTCCTCCTCGCGCGATTGCTGTCCTTCCAACAGACGGTAAAAGAACCCCCGGCGCTCGAGCAGCTCGTCGTAGGAGCCGATCTCCGCGCAGCGCCCTTCCTCGACGACGGCGATCCGGTCGAAGCCGCGTACGGTGGACAGGCGATGCGCGACCGCGATCGTCGTGCGGCCGGCGAGCAGCGAGTCGAGCGCACGCTGCACCTCTTGCTCGCTGACGCTGTCGAGCGCGCTCGTCGCCTCGTCCAACAAGACGACGGACGGGTTTTTCACGAACATACGGGCGATGGCGATACGCTGCTTCTGCCCGCCGGACAGCTTGACGCCGCGTTCGCCGACGATCGTATCGTAGCCGTCCGGCAGCGCGGCGATGAAGTCGTGCGCGAAGGCGGCCTTCGCCGCGGCGACGATGTCCTCCTCCGGCGCGTCGGGGCGGCCGAAGCGAATGTTGTCGCGTACCGAGGAACCGAACAAATACGTCTCCTGAAAGACGTATCCGATCGCTTCGCGAAGCTGTCCGAGCGAGAGGCTGCGCAGCGGCACGCCGTCGAGCCGAATGTCGCCCTCGTCCGGATCGTAGAACCGCGCGACGAGCTTCAAGATCGTCGACTTGCCGCCGCCGCTCGTCCCGACGAGCGCGAGCTTCTCCCCCGGCCGAACGTCCAACGAGAAGCCGCGCACGACGTCGGGTCGGCCGGGGTAGCCGAATCGGACGTCTTCGAAGCGGAACGCGCCGGCGATGCGCTCCAGCGCGACGGGCTCGTCGGCTTCCTCGACCGCCGGCCGCCGATGGACGAAGTCGTACAGCGTCGCCGTCTGCTGCAGCAGGATGCGCTGCTCGGTCATCAGCGTGACGATGCCGGTCAGGTTGTACATGACGCGGAAGTAAAATAAGGCGTAGACGGTAAATTCGCCGACCGACATGGCGCCGTCCCGCACGAGGACAATGCCGACCGCGAAGGTGGCGACGCCGCCGAAGCCGGTCAAGCGCGCCGCACGGTGCCGCGGAGGTATGCGTTCAAATACTGCGTAAGCTGGACACCGTGGTAGGTTTTCATTTTCGAGAGGAGTCTTTGGATATCCCATGCTTTCGCGCCGAACGCCCGCACCTCGAGTACGCCGGAGACGCTGTCGTAGATCGATTTGTTAACGGCTTGGCGCTCGCGGTTCGCTTCCTTCGCCCACAGCGACGCCTTCTTCTCGTAATACGGCCCGATCAGGTAGTAGGCGAGGAAGAACGGGACGATCAGCAGGCTAAGCTGCCAAGAGAGGCTGACCATGTAGACGGCAAGCCCGAGGAAGAGAATCGTGTTTTCGACGATCGATGGAATGTATTGGCGGTAGATCCGCTGGGCGGCGGCGACCTCGGTGTTGAACAGCCCGACCGTTTCTCCTGCGGGGTGCTGCTCGTAGTAGGCGAAGCCGAGCCTTCGGAGCTGCCGGAACATCGCCTGCTGCAGCCCTCGGGCGGACTGCTCGGCGACCGTGCGTTCCAGGAGGTTCTTCCACGCTTGCGCGAGCAGCATGACGCCGACGAGGCCGGCCATCCCGGCGAGGTAGCCCGCGAAGGCTTGCATGCGCCGATTCGGAACGATCTCATCGATAAATATTTGCAGGAATCTAGTAATCGTCAGCTCGATCGCTGTGGCGAGCAGCCCGCATAAAATGTAAAACGCGAGCTGTTTACGGTATGGGGAGACGTACGTAAGCAGCCATCGGTACACGCGCCAGTTCAATCGTTGCCGCCCCCCTTGAAGAAGTTTGTTGTCTATCATACCATATATAAATAGTAGATTGGCAAGAATTAACAGGGGGCGGCGGGAATGCGCGGGATGAGGGACCTTTTCGAGAAAAGCGGCGCTTGGGTGAGGCGATATGGCCGGCCGCTGGAGGCCGCTCGGTGGGACTATTGCTTTGAAAACGGATCCCGCGAGCAGGTCGTCCGCTGCTTGGCCGCCTTCCAAAACGAGGACGGCGGCTTCGGCCACGGCCTCGAGCCCGACTTCTGGCTCCCGGCTTCCTCCCCGATCGCGACGTGGACGGCGGGCCGGGTGCTTCTGGAGATCGGCGCGACGGCGGAGGACGCCGTCGTTCGGGGGATGATCCGCTATCTTGTCGGCGCGTTCGATCGGGGGCTCGGGATGTGGCATGCCGTGCTGCCCGAGACGAACTTGCACCCGCACGCCCCGTGGTGGCATTGGTCGGAAGGCGTTCAAGCGACGTGGATGTACAACCCTAGCGTGGAACTGGCGGCTTACTTGGTGCATTGGTCTGCCGAGGGCAGCGAGGCGTCGCGGCTCGGGTGGGCGACGCTGGAGGCCGCCTTCCGTTACTTAATGGATAAAGAAACGCTGGATATGCATGAGGCGAATACGTTCGTCGCCGCCGTCGTACTCTTGCGCGCGTACCGGGAGGCGTTCGACGCTAGGCTCCCGTACGGGTACGATCTCGTATCGGAGCAAGCGTTCTCGCTCGCGGCGCGCTGCGTGAGCCGGGACGCATCGGCATGGGGATCCGGCTACCAGGCGCTGCCGCTGGACTTCGTCGACCGCCCCGGGCATCCGATGCGGGAGCGGTTCGGCGATTTGATCGAGCGGAATTTAGATTTGTACGCGGCTCAACTGGCGGACCGCGACGTTTGGGACATCGCCTGGGGATGGGGCGAATATCCGGAGGCGTACCCTGTCGCCCGGCGGCAGTGGCAAGGCATCCTCGCCGTGCAACGGTGGAAGCTCCTGCGTGCGTTCGGCCGGTTGGGGGAAGGAGGCGAACGAATTGCATTCTAAGTCCAGAATATCCAAGGAATTATCGGAGACCGAAATCCGCGGCATCGTTAGGGCGCAACTCGGCGTCGACGGCGAATTGCGCGCGACGCTGCGGAAAGGCGGACTTTTCAATACGACGTACAAAATCGTCGCGCCCTCGGCGGGCCGCGAGTGGATCCTTCGGGCGGGGCCGGTACATCGGGAGTATCTTATGGGTTTCGAACGCAACCTGATGGAGGCGGAACGGCAGGTATACGACTTGTTCGCTCGGAGCGGCGTGCCTTGCCCGGTCGTCGTCGCCTGCGATTCGTCCAAGACGATCGTCGATCGGGATTACATGATCACGGAATATATCGAAAGCGTCCCTCTCTCGGACGAAGCCGTGCCTGAGGCGGCGAAGATCGCATTGTACGAGCAGGCCGGCGCGGCGGCGGCGAAGATGCACGGGATTCGCGGCGCGAAGTTCGGCAGGGTGTCGGACCTGTCGGGGGGCGGAGGAAACGAGAGTTGGGGCGGGTATTTGGCGGCGCACGTCGCCGAGCTCGGCGAAAGCTGCCTTCGGTATGCCGTCCTAGACAAACCTACCGTAACGCGCATCGTGCGACTGTTCGACACCAATGCCGCGCTGTACGCGGAAATCGATACGCCGAGGCTCGTTCATGCCGACTTGTGGGCGGGCAACGTGCTCGTTCGCCCGACGGGAGCGAACGGCGAAGCGGAGCTCGCCGCGATCATCGATGCGGACCGCGCCATCTTCGGCGACGTCGACTTCGAATTCGCGAGTCCGTGGATGATCAACGAGGCGTTCCTGAAGGGCTACGGCGAACGGGGAGAGATGGAGGCCGATCGTTCGATCAGGATAGATACGTATAAACTAATCTATTATCTAATCGATACGTACGTGTGGAAGATCCAATACGACAACGACGAGGAGCACGAAACCAATAAACGAAGGATGCTTGAGATGCTGGATGACTTGGAGCGACGGCTCGCCATGCGCAAGTAAAAAATAACGGAAAGAGGTACGTTATCCGCAATGACATTCAATGCAGCAAGCCCGATCTCGTTTACCGTCTTTCCGCCGGCCGAGGCGTTACGCGGTGTAGTTAAGTTTTTTCGTATCGCGGAATACCGGGGGCCCGATGCGCTGGCGATCCGGGTATGCCCGAACGGATCGCCGGGCATCGTCTTCCAGCAAGGCGTCGGCGACCGAACCGCGATTCGGGACATCGTCACCGCATCGGGACGGCTCGAGTACATTCCGCCGCTGTTTCTATACGGTCACGTGACGGAGCTTTCCGTCATGAACTTCCGCGAAGGACCGTTCACGACGATTCAGGCGATCCTGGAGCCGACTGCGCTCGGAACGTTATTCCGCATCGACGCCTCGAGCATGGCTAACAACTCGTGGGGGCCCGCCGACTTTGCGGACGACGAAACGCTTCCCGACCGGCTCCGGCTAGCGGAAACCAACGAGGAGCGCGTAGCGGCCCTCTCGGAGCTGCTCCTCGCCAAGCTCGAGCAAGCCGAACCGCCCGATCCGCTGGTACAAGAAAGCTTGCGCGTCATCCAGGAGCATATCGAACAGGTCACCGTGAAATTCGTGCTGGACAGGCTTCACTTGTCGGAGCGTCAATTCGAGAAGCGGTTTTTCCGCGCCGTCGGCGTTTCGCCTCAGTTCTATATACGGGTGAGGCGGTTTAACGAAGCGATCCGGAGGATGGATACCGGCGAGTACGATCGGCTCAGCGATGTCGCCCACTCGCTTCATTTTCACGACCAATCCCATTTCATCCGCGACATGAAGCAGTTTTCCGGAATTACGCCGAAGAGCATTTCGCAGAAGGTGAACCACTTCCACCACGATCAAATCGGAAATTCGTATTTGTTGTAAGACGACGGGATTTTACAATTTTTCCGGCGCGGCGCGTTGTACCATTACTCTTAGCAGGAGTCAAAAAAGCTAAGGGAGCGAATTGCGTATGCGGAAGGTTGTCATGATGAATCGAATTTCGGTCGACGGATATTTTGCGAGCTTGAACGAGGCGGCGGCCGGAATGGATTGGTTTCTCCCCGATCCCGAGGTAGACGTCGCGCTGCACGAAGTCGGACACGGCGATACGTTGATCCTCGGAGCAACCACGTTCGATGTGTTCGAAAAGGGATGGGTGCCCATCCTGCAAAATCCGGACGCCCCCCCGCCGGTGAAGGCTATGGCGGAGGAGTTGACCGGCATGACGAAGCTCGTCTTCTCGACGACTCGGAAAGCGTCGACATGGGCGAACACGAAGTTTTATGACGGAAGCCTTCCGGCCGTCGTACGGGAGCTGAAGGCGGGGGAAGGCGCCGATGTTCTAATCTTCGGCAGCGGAACGATCGTGCAGCAGCTGGCGAACGAAGGATTGATCGACGAATATGTATTTGTCGTGACGCCGGTCGTCGTCGGCGAAGGGAAGCCGTTATTCGCGCAGGTCGGCCGGCTCGGGCTTACCCTGCTGCGATCGAAGGCGTTCGCGTCCGGGAACGTGCTGCTCCATTACGAAGCGCGGAAGCAGTAGGAGGAATGTTCTAGTAACATTTTACCAGCTTTGGGCGAGCAACCCTTGCGCCTAGACATGCGTCTAACTCCGTAAGGAGGTTGGGCTTTCTATGCGAAGGAAAATGTCAGGCGCGGTGCTGCCGTTGCTCATCGCTCTCGCCGCCGTTCCGGCTCCGCTGCTCGCGGCCGGCAAGGCGCCTGCCGTCGTCGTCGACGGCGAGCGCCTCGCCCTTCCCGTCGAGCCGGCGCTCGTCGAAGGCACGACGTTCGTCCCGCTCCGCGGCGTCTTCGAGAAGCAAGGGGCGCAGGTCGGCTGGGATCCGGCGTCTCGAACCGTTCGCGCGACAAACGGCGAAACGCGGTTTACATACGTCGTCGGAGAGACGACGGCCGAGCGGAACGGCGAGCGGTTGGACGTCCCGATCCCGGGCTTTATCGAGAACGGCGCGACAATGGTGCCGCTGCGGCTCGTCAGCGAAGCGTTGGGGGGCACCGTGCATTGGGACGAGTCGACCCGCTTGATCACGATAACGAGCGCGGCGCTCGCGGAGGCGGTCGTCGAATGGGGCGTGAACTTCCGGGAGCGGCCGGGGATGGATGCAGGGATTTATCGGATGCTGCCGAAAGGGGAGACCGTCCGCGTGCTGCAGGAGGTCGGGGACGACTGGCTGAAGGTGCGGGCGGCGGACGGCACGGTCGGTTACGTGTCCGCGGCGCCGAAATATACCGATTACGGGTACGCGAAAGGCGCAGACGCCCTAGTCGCTTTCGGCGAAACGTATTTGGGCACGCCCTACGAATTCGGCGCCTCGCCGAACCAGACGGGCACCTTCGATTGTTCCTCGTTCGTGAAGCATATTTTCGATGAGGTGCTGGGGGTAGAGCTGCCTAGAGTGTCCTACGATCAAGCGGAAGTCGGCGAGAAGGTCGCGCTGGAAAATTTGCGCAAAGGCGATTTAATGTTTTTCTCCGCCCGCGGCTTGCCGATCGGGCATGTCGCCGTATACGCGGGGGACGGGATGATGCTGCATACCTATTCGAAAACGTACGGCGTCGAGCTGCGCAAGTTTGAAGGTTCTTGGACGGAGCGGTTCGTTACGGCCCGGAGGGTGTTTTAATTCGGAAACAGGGGCCGGATGGATTGACACATTTTCGAATGAGAGGTATGCTTCAACTATTCAATAAATAAATTGAATAGTTTGGGGTGATTTCTTCGAATGCGCACGGAGCGCGAGTATAAAGACCTGCTGTACCAAGAGTTCGCGCGAATCGGGAAATGCTTGTCGAGTCCGAGACGTCTGGAAATCATCGACGTATTGGCGCAAAGCCCGAAATCCGTCGATCAATTGTCCAAGGACACCGGGATGAGCATAGCGAACGCGTCGCAGCACCTGCAAACCTTGTACGAAGCAAGATTGGTTCGATTTACGAAGAAGGGGAACCATGTCATTTACGAGCTTTCCGATCCGGCGGTCGCCGATTTTATGGTTTCGCTGCATCGGCTGGGCGAAGGACGGCTCGTGGAAATCCAACGGATCAAAACGGAAGCGCTCCAGATGTTCGAACGTGCGGAGCCCGTCGACATGACGGCGCTCATGCATCGGATGGAACGCGGCGAGGCGCTGTTGGTCGACGTCAGGCCGAAGGAAGAGTACGACATGGACCATATCCCCGGCGCGATTTCGATTCCGATGGCGGAATTGGAGGAGCGTCTTTCCTCGCTTCCGCGTCATGTCGAAATCGTCGCGTATTGCCGAGGACCGTATTGCTTCCTGTCCGCGCAAGCCGCAGAATTGTTGCGGAGCAGAGGATTTCGCGCGTTCCGTCTCGAGGAGGGCGTTCTCGAATGGCGGCATGCCGCGGGGCAAGTTCAAGGATAAGGGGGATTGTGTCATCGCTCAGCTCATAAATTACGCGGATTCACCGGAGGCGCAGCACCGGCTGTACCGTCGTACGCTGCTAATCGTCGTCCTCTCGCAAATTTTCGGCGGTGCCGGGCTCGCCGCGGGCGTCACCGTCGGCGCGCTGCTCGCCCAGGAGATGCTTGGCGTCGACAGCTTCGCAGGAATTCCCTCCGCGCTCATTACGATCGGCTCCGCGACCGCGGCGTTCCTTGTCGGCCGGCTGTCCCAGCGCTTCGGGCGCCGCCCGGGTCTAGCGACGGGATTCATCGCTGGAGGGGTCGGCGCCGGGGGCGTCGTCTGGGCGGCCGTCATCGACAATATCTGGCTGCTCTTCGCTTCGTTCCTCGTGTACGGCTTCGGCACGGCGACGAATTTGGCGGCCCGATACGCGGGCACCGACTTGGCGAAGCCTGCGCAGCGAGCGACCGCCGTCAGCATCGCCATGGTGTCCACGACGTTCGGCGCCGTCGCAGGTCCGAACCTGGTCGAACCGTTGGGACGGTTCGCTCTCTCGATCGGCATACCCGCGCTGGCCGGGCCGTTCCTGTTGGCCGGGACGGCGTTCCTGCTGGCCGGCTTAGTTTTCTTGTTGTTCCTAAGACCGGATCCGTTCGTCGTCGCGAAGGCGATCGCGGAACGACTTGCGTCTCGCCCGGAGTCGAACGATGCGTCCGGCCGCGCGACGGAGCCTGCGCGCATGAACGCGAGGGGGCTCGCGGTCGGCGCAAGCGTGATGATTTGCACGCAAATCGTGATGGTGGCGGTCATGACGATGACGCCCGTTCATATGAAGCATCATGGCCACGGCTTAACCGAGGTGGGGATCGTCATCGGCAGCCACATCGCCGCGATGTTCCTTCCCTCCCTCGTGACCGGCATGCTGGTCGACAGGCTGGGACGCATGACGATGTCGATCGCGGCCGGGAGCGTTCTGCTGCTCTCCTGCATCGTTGCCGCCGCGGCGCCGCCGGCTTCCGTCGCGATGCTGCTCGTCGCGCTCGTATTGCTCGGGCTCGGCTGGAATATCGGGCTCATCAGCGGCACCGCGATGATCGTCGATGCGACGCCGATCGCCACGCGCGCGAAAACCCAAGGGACGATCGACGTCCTGATCGCGATCGCCGGCGCGTCGGGCGGCGCTTTGTCCGGCGTCGTCGTCTCCTACGCCAGCTACGCCGTGCTCTCGATCGGAGGGGGCTTCTTATCGCTGCTGCTCATCCCCGTCGTCATCTGGTCGGTAAGCGGACGGAGCGGCCGGAAGGCCGCCGCCGTTTCCGAAAATGTTTCCGCGTGAGATCCAATCCCGATGTCCGTCCGGTGGAGCGCTCGGCATATGCTTAAGGAGAAGGGTTTTGCGTGCACCCCATCCTTAAGGAGGCTGAAGCGATGAAAGAACTCAGGCGCTTCGTGCGCTGGTTTTCGCAATTGCCATGGTGGGTTTTGCTCCTCGTCGGCGTCGTGATCGGAGTTTTGCTGGACTGACTCTAGCTGGCTTCTTACATCGGAAATCGAGCACAAAATACCTGCACTTTTTGCAGATCGTCTCCCGCGGCATTCGCTGCCCTACCGTGACGCGCAGAGAACACTTACGGAGGGGATGCATTTGGACGTTATTATCATATTGTTGCTGTTGATCGTGATCGCCCTTCTGGTTCGTATTAACGAGAAGCTGCCCGGACGCGACCTCGCGAAGGAAGCCATGGAACGCTATTATAAAGAGAGGGAGAATTCGGAGGAAAGGAAGACGAGGCAGGAGGTCTAAAGCTTGCTTCGGAAGAGGTCGCCCCGTCGGCGCAGTTGCGCCTCGGGGGCGGCCTTTTCATTTTGAGAAACCTTCCATACAGAGGTGGCGTCTAAGTAATAGACATTGAATGGAGGGTACATATGTTCAAGAAAATGTTGAAGAGTCTTGGCGCCGCCGGGTTGGCCGCGACGGTGGCGGCTTCGGCGGTCGGCGCCGCCGCGGATTACGTCAGGCCGAACGCGAGCTACGAATCGGCTCAGGTTCCGAGTTACCTCAACCCCGTGCCGGAGGCGAAGCCGCTGTGGAGCGTAACGCTCGGACGACCGGGGGAAGCGTACGAATACCACGGCAACCGCCTTGCGGTCGGAGGCGGGAAAGCGTACTACTTGAAGGACGGGAAGCTCGTCGCCGCGAACGCCCGGACGGGCGCGGTCGCCTGGACGTACGGGCAAAGGCTGACGCAGCCGATCGATTACCGCGACAGGTCCCTCTTCGTCTTTGACGACGACGGCAAGCTGCATCGCGTGGACGGCGATACGGGGAAGGCGAAGTGGACGTTCGACCTGACCCCTTACGAAGGGGAATACGGCCTCGCGCTGAATGCGGCTTCCATGGCACACGACGACGCTGCGATATACATAAGTATCCTCGGCACCTTGTTGGCACTCGACCGGGAGAACGGGAAGCTGATTTGGAACAGCGACCGATTGCAATATGGCGGATTCCCGCTGCTCCACGGCGAGCTGCTGCTCGTCAGCACGACCGAGTCCGGCGCGATTACGACCAGCGTCACGTACGCATTCGAGAAGCGGACGGGGAAGACGGTGTGGCGGTCCGGCAGCAACGCGAGTCCGCTGCTTGTGAAGGACGGCCTGCTGTACGCGCAAGATACGTGGCCGGCGTACGATGGGGTGACGCATCAATTTCGGCTCGCCGTCGTCGATGTCGCGACCGGGGAAGCGGCGGGAGGGCACTCCTATATCCGGGTACCGGAAGGCGTCGATCCGAGAACGGCGCAAGCGTATGTTTCGGCGACGGACGGCGAGTGGTTGTACGTGCAAGGCGCCGACGGCGCCGTCTATCGGTTCGACTACACCCGCCCCGGGGACGAGCAGCAGCCGAGGATATATTACGGCGACGGGACGTGGGTCGCGGGGCCTTACCATAACAAGCTGTTTTTCGAAGGCGACCGCGGGCAAGGGATGTATGCGGTGAAGCTGCTCGACGGCAACCGTTTCGTATACGAAGGCATAAACAACCTCGTCAGCAGGCTCGACTTTCATGGGAACGGCATGTTCGCGGGGCAGACGGACGGCGTCATCTACGCGCTCGACGTGACGACCGGGAAGGCGTATTTCCGATACGATACCGGAGCCCGAAACTTCGATCCGTTCTTGGTCGAGGACGGCGTCTTATTTGCGCAGGCGGAGGAGACGCTCTACGCCTTCCGGCTGCCGCAGCCTCTACTTAATCCGTTGCCGGCCGAGCCGCTTCCAGGGCTAAATTACCAAGCGACCGACGCGACGCTTTCGATCGACGGGGAGCAGCAAACGTTCAAGCCGAGCCCCGTCATCATCGAAAGCCGCATGTACGTGCCGCTCCGCGCATTGTTCGAAGCGGTCGGCGCAAAGGTGAATTACGACGAGGCGACCGGCAACGTTCACGTCTCGTATCGGGATCGCGCCTTCGTCGCCCCAAGGGGCGAGAAGATCGGGAACGTCGTATATGTACCGATCCGCGACGTCGGCGCCTTGCTCGGCGTCGGCATCGCGTGGGACGATGCGACGCGAACGGTCGTGATCGAAACGGCCGAGAGTGCGAACTTTGACGCGCAGACGGCGGAAAGGGGAGCTTAGGATGAAAGCTATGAAGCTAGAACGGATCCCGGAGGTCCGGGTCGACATGCTGATTCGCAGGCCCGCGGCGGACGTGTTCGAGGCGTTCGCGAATCCGGACGTCACGACGAAGTTTTGGTTTACGAAGAGCAGCGGCCGGTTGGAAAAGGGAGCCCGCATCCGCTGGGCATGGGAGATGTACGGCGTATCGGACGAGCTGCTCGTGACGGAGCTCGTGCCGGGCGAGCGAATTCGCGTCGAATTTTCGGACGGCACCGCCGCGGAATGGACGTTCGCCCCTAGGGAGGGGGGACATACCTACGTAACGATCGTGAACACGGGCTTCGCGGGGAACGGGGACGAGATCGTGGCGCAGGCGCTGGACGCCATGGGCGGCTACACGATGGTGCTCTGCGGGGCGAAGGCGTATCTGGAGCACGGCATCGCGTTGAACCTTGTAGCGGATCGAGCGCCGGACGCGCACACAGCCGGATAAAAAACGAATCGGGCGACGCCGCGCAGCCGTATCGGCTCCGCAGCGTCGCCCGTATTCGTCGCTACTCTAAACCAAGATCTTCCCCGTTGCCTTGGAACGTGTTGCCGAACCCGGACGTAAAGTCGGTTCCGACCGCGTCGGCGTAATACGTGATGCCGTATTGTTTATTGTGCCGGAGGACGGAGTCCGAGACGACCGGGCCCGGATCCTCGGCGAAGGAGACGCCGTTCACGGCGTACTCGACGACCGTATGCTTCAGCCCGACGTTCTTGCCGCCCGCATCGGGGCCGAAGCGGATGCCGCTCCAGGCGCCGGGGCGGAGCAGGTCGGAGGTGAAGACGACCGGCGACTCGGCCGTGCCGACCGCCATCAGTCCCCCGCGTCCGCCGTACTCGCCGACGTACAAGCCCGTCTCCCGCGCCCACTGCGTCGTAACGCCGGGTTCGATCGTCAGCGTCGGGTTGGCGCTTCCTCCTACGTAAATATCCTCTTCGAAATAATAAGGAATGCCGATGTTTCTCCACGTCGTGTTCGCCGTAATGCCTTCGCCCGAGTTGTACGACGAGACGCGCACGGCGTCGTGCTCATTGCCCTCGTACTTCCCGTCCGGCAGCCAGTGCGTGCCGTACGCGCTGGTCATGAACGGCGCGCCGCCGCCTACTTCGGACGCTTTCGTCCCGGTAATCGTAAGCGCGCCGCTGCCGTCCGACAGCTTCGCGGAGCCGCGAAGGAGCACCCCGGCGTGCAGGCTGTGTTTCAGCTCGGTGTGTTTCAGCGTCGCTTCCACCGCGCCGCCGTCGCCCTCGAGCGTGACC
The DNA here is from genome assembly GCF_035645235.1 of Paenibacillus sp. GTDB lineage: Bacteria > Bacillota > Bacilli > Paenibacillales > YIM-B00363 > Paenibacillus_AE. The sequence continues at coordinate 41,611 of NZ_DASQMZ010000126.1, read as the reverse complement.
GCTCCTCCGTAGTAGCTGCCCGCATATTCCACCCGAGCATGCTCGAGCGTCGCCCGCCCTTTAGCCGTCTGCGGATAGAAGACGATGCCCTCCCAAAACCCGGGCTGCGCCCCGGCCGTGTCGGCGGTGAATACGACGGGCTGCTCCGCCGTGCCTTCTACGACGAGTCCGCCGGGGGCGTTCTGCGCGACCTGAATCGAAGCGCCTTGCTTAAACCGAACGACCGCGCCCGCTTCGATGACGAGCACCGGGCTGTCTTCGCCCTCGATCAGGAAGGCGCCGTCGACGTAATGAGGGCTTCCGCATAACCCCCACGTTTCGCCGCCCGGGCGAATCGTCCCGCTGTGCTTCTGGCCGGCGCTGACGGTACACCCGCTCTCGGCGCCGACGCCGCCTAACGTGACTTCGACGAGGTTCCGTTCGCTGTCGAAGCCGACCTCCGCGCCCAGCGCTTCGGAGACGAAACGAAGCGGCACGTAGGTGCTGCCGTGAATCGACGTCGCCGGCGCGCTCAGGGCGACCGTCTCGCCGTTAATCATCGCTTCCGTTCGCCCGAGCCACAGCTTTATGACGGTGGTGCCCTTCGTCGCCGTAACGGATTTCTCTTGATCGTTCCATTCCGTCGTCGCGTTCAACCGCTCGAAAATCGCCCGCAGCGGCACGACCGTCCGACCGTCGATCGAATAGGCGTTCACGGCCAGTATGGAGCCGTTCACCTGAACGGTCACGGACCGGAGATGAGAGCTGGCGGACGCCGGCGAGACGGCAGCCAATAAGCCTAAAGCCATAGCTGCCAACAAGACAAGTGCATAATTCCGAATACGCATTCGATACCCTCCGCATGTTCTGAATGAAACCAAGGTTTGTTCTTGTAGGCTCCATCTTAAAATCTAGCGTTGAATATCGTGCGGGTTTTCCGTGGGGATGTTATCAAGATTTTGTGAAGAGGCTGTTCGGCGGGGGGCGTCGGTTTATTTTTGGACGCGGAGCCGACTTCGCACTATAATAGAAACCGACTGCAGGCATCGACCGAAGCGGTCGAGATGCTCCGGCTTCGGGGGCATTTCGGAGAAGGGCATGAAGCGGGGCATTCGGAAACTCGAGAAAGCGTGGTGTTCCTTATGAAGCTGATTCGGCGGTTCACGGATGCCGACGCGTTCGGCGGCTCGTCCGAGCTGCTGCCTGTCGTGTCCCGGTATGCTTCTAGGGGCGTGCTGCTCGACGGTCGCGCGCGCGTCGGGATGATGTACTTGTCGAAACTAGATTTGTACAAGCTGCCCGGAGGCGGCATCGAGCCCGGGGAGACGAGGGAAGCCGCGTTCGTGCGCGAAATCCGCGAGGAAACCGGCTGGGAAGCCGAGATCTTGCGGGAAATCGGCTACGTCGAGGAACATAAATACGTGAATCGATTCTTTCAATATTCTTACTGTTATGTCGCTAAAGCGGTCCGGGACCGCGAGGAGACGACGTTATCGGCGAACGAAGCCCGCCTCGGGATGCAGTTCGTCTGGATGTCTATGGAGGCGGCGGTCGAGAAGATGCGGCGCGCGCAGCGTTCCTCTCTGGATCTGTCGAAGCGGTTCATGATTTTGCGGGATTTGGCGATTTTGGAGCAGGTGCAATCGGAAGAGGGCGGGCGATCTTAATGGATCGACCGTTTTTTTTCGGCACTCGAAAAGTTGCAACCGGCTCGGCAAAATTGTAGTAATATGGAAGAAATCGGGCCGATCCCGGAGGGGGGCTTTCGCGAATGGGACAACGACATGAGGGTCATTTGGAAAGTAAAGTCCAGGAGTACTTAACGAACGAACTATCCGGAAGCGAGCTGACTTCTTTCCTGCTCCAAGTGTTTAAGTCGCGGACGAATCGAATCACCCCTTCGGAACTTGTGAAACACTACGCCGCCAATCGTTTCGTGCAGCCGGCCGAGTTGGATGCGCTCTCGCTGAAGCGATTGGAGCTCGAACTGCTGCAATTCGCGGTCGATCGTCGCGTGCGGCCGATGCAGCTGTCGCCGGTTACGGCGCTCGGCTGCGCATCCGTCGTCGGGACGGTTGATCAGCACAAGGTCGTATCGGCGTTGCGGGGCGTCGAAGTCGTATCCGACGCGACCAATGCGATGGCGCTCCATATCGCGAAACTTAAAAAAACGGCTTCCGTCGCCAAGGGCGAGACGGTACGTCTTTGTACGACGCATAGGCATCTACGGGCGCAATACTTCGGCGAAAAGCCGGGGCTGTTACCGCACTTCCACCTCTTCTGCATGGTGACCGCCGGCGAGGATGAAGGCTCGTATCGGTTCGAGAAGGCAGCATTCCGAGAGCATATCGGGTTCTACCGGGATTTTTTCGAAAACGCGCTAGGCGCTCCGACCGAGGTCGTCGTCAGCCTTCGTTCGGGGTATAAGGATGCGGAGGGGTTTCTCGAGCGTATGCTTCAAGAGGGCGATGCCGCCGGGTTCAACATCAACGTGAAGGAGCCGAACTTGGAGAATCGGTATTATCAAGGGCTGCAGTTTACGTTGAAGACGTTCCTTCGCGGTCAGGAGTGCGTCGTCGGCGACGGCGGATTCGTTGACTGGACGCAGAAGTTGGTTGGGAAGAAGAAAGAGCGGCTGCTGATCAGCGCGATCGGGTTGGATCGGCTGTTAACGTAAGCGCAGGGGGAAAGCGACGACGATGAGGAACGAGCAAGAGATGATAGACGCGATCTTGGGCTTCGCCAAGGAGGACGATCGGGTGCGGGCCGTCGTGTTGAACGGGTCGCGGGCGAATCCGTGCGCGCCGAAGGACATGTTCCAGGATTACGACGTGTTGTTTTTGGTCACCTCGGTCATGGATTTCGTGCGCGAGCGCGATTGGATTCGCCGTCGATTCGGGGAATGGATCATTATGCAGACGCCTGATGAACACGATCGGCCCGACGCGGAGACGTTCGACCGATTCGCCTACTTAATGCTGTTCGCCGACGGGAACCGGATCGATCTCACGTTTTATCCGGTCGCGCGGCTCGACGAGCTGCGGCACGAGAGCTTAAGCGTAAAGCTGCTGGATAAGGACGGAATCGTCGGGACGCTGCCGCCGCCGAGCATCGCGGATCATCGCACCCGGCCGCCGACGGAAACCCGATACGCGCAGGTGTGCAACGAGTTTTGGTGGGTGAGCACGTATGTCGCGAAAGGGCTGTGGCGGCGGGAGCTCCCCTACGCGAAGACGATGCTTGAGCAGCCCGTGCGCGACGCGCTCCTTCAGATGCTGAGATGGCACGTCGGCGTGCGAACCGGCTTCGCGGCGGACCCCGGCAAAGCCGGAAAATATTTGGAAAATGTTCTCGAACCCCGTCTCTGGCAAGCGTTCGTATGCACGTACCCGGATGCCGACTATGACCGGATATGGGACGCCTTGTTCGCCATGTGCGCCCTATTCCGGGAGACGGCGCTCGAAATAGCGGGACATTGCGGGTTTGGCTATCCCGAAGGGGACGACCGCCGCGTAACGGAGTATTTGCGGCGGGTTCGGGCGCTGCCCCGGGACGCCGTTTCGTTCGGGGGGAAAGCATGAATCGATATGTGCGCGTCCCCTTCCGCGTCGCGGACATCGCGGCGATCGGCGTGTACGACGGGGCCGTCGCGGGCCGGAAGCCGGTCGTTCTCCTGCTGCACGGCGCCGGCTCGACGAAAGAGTCCGGCTTGGAGGGAGCCGGGCTGCTGGCGTCGCTTGGGTACTATGCCGTCGTGTTCGACGCGTACGGGTTCGGCGAGTCGCCGCATGTCGGACGTTTCCTGAACGACCCCCTGGACATTTTTCAAATTTATCGGGAGACGTCGGGGTATATCAATAAGCTGATTCGCTATCTTGCGCAGGTGCCGGACGCCGATGCGACGCGCGTAGGGTTGGTCGGGTTTTCGATGGGCGCGCATACGATTTATCATTACTTGGCTTACGAGGCGGCGTCCGTTGTGCGCGCGGCCGTCCCGGTTTGCGGATCGCCCCGATGGGACAACATCGCGCGGAGGTTTATCCTCACGCTCGAGCCGTTCGTCCGTCTGCGCGGGGAAGAGACGATACGAAGCTATGAGGAGCGGGTCGCGACGTTCCACCCGTGGAATCGTCTGACGTCCGTGGGTACCGCGGTGCCTCTGCTGATCCTAGCCGGGGAGGAAGACGACCGCATTCCGGCGGACGATCTTCGGGAATTTTATCGTCGCATACGGGAGCAACCATGCCCCGGCCCGGAACGGCTTCGTATGGTCGTCTTCCCCGGCGTCGGTCATACATGGACCGGAGAGATGCTCGCTGCGGGGATCGATTGGCTTCGGCTGCATCTGCAAGCCGTATACGAGGGAGGAACCTGCCGATGATGATAAGGACGGACGATTTGACAGGAGCGGCAATTATTGGGCTGATCGCGGAGCATCTACGGGGCATGCACGAGCATTCCCCGCCGGAAAGCGTCCACGCGCTCGACCTTAGCGGGCTGAAGCGGCCGGAGATTACGTTCTGGAGCGCGTGGGAAGGCGAGCAGCTGCTCGGCTGCGGAGCGCTGAAGGAGCTCGACGGCGAACACGGCGAGGTAAAGTCGATGCGCACGGCGGCGTCGCAACTGCGCCGGGGCGTTGCGCGCCGGATGCTGGAGCACATCGTGGAGGAAGCGCGGCGGCGCGGGTATCGGCGGCTGAGCCTCGAGACGGGCTCCATGGAAGCGTTCGAGCCGGCGCGTAGACTGTACGCAAGCTTCGGGTTCCGCGAGTGCGGACCGTTCGCGGACTACGCCGAGGATCCGAACAGCGTGTTTATGACGTTGGACATCTCGTGAAGCGAGGGGCAATGGGAGTGATACGAAAATTTCACGAACTGAACGAAGAGCAGCGGCAGTCGTTATACCATTTTCTAAAAATTCATCGCCCCGATGAGGAGCAGAGCTTTGAAGCTTATGCCTCCTATTACGGCGGAGAGCTGTTCGAACATGGAGCGCACGTACTGATTGACATCGAGGGGGACGGGATCCGAGGCTGTATCGGCGTCATTACGCGGGAAATTCCGGTGAAGGACGAAGCGTATCTCGTCCGTTTCCATGTCGAGGGAGAGAACCGGTCGACCGCTGCCAAGCTATTGAGTCAAGCTGTCGGCTTGTGCGGGAAAGCGCGCAGAATATTAGCGGGCATCGCGCCGACAGATGCGTTCATCGGCGAGGTCGTACGGGGGGAAGGCTTCGAGGAGCGGCATCGCGCCCTCGTATTATCGCTGGACGTCGCCGTGGAGGACAAGCCGCTATCCGGCCGCGGAGGTGGATTGCAGTATCGGAACGTCGACGAGTCGAACCGCCGCGCGTTTCAAAGCCTTCATAACGACGTCTTCCGCTTCGTGTCCAACGGAGGAGCGGTTTCCGACGAAGAGATGGATGAGATGGCGGGGAAGCATGCCGCGGATCCGGAGCTGCTCGGACTGGCTTACAGCGGGGAGTCGTTGGTCGGCTTTTATGAGCTGGAGCTGACCGACGGCGGGGGATGGATTCATTGCATCGGCATCGACCCCTCCTGCCGGGGGAAGGGGTACGGCCGGGAGCTGCTGCTCCATCTTGTTGCCGTGCTTGCCCGCCGGGGGGCCGAACGCATCAAGCTGATCGTAATGAGCAATAACGAGCCTGCGATGATGTTATACCGCGGTATCGGCTTTCGAGAAGAGCGCGTATTGTCCATTTGGTACGGCCGCGAAGTATGATGCGGCCGCAATAGCTACAGGGGACCCTGCGAATCGCGGGTCCCCTGTATTTCTTTAGCTTCTGCGTGCGAGCTCCCGTCGGACGATCGGCGCGACCTTCGTGCCGAGCAGCTCGATGGCGTACAGCAGTTCCTTGTGCGGAACGGCGCTGACGTCGACGTGCAGGAAGAAGCGGTTGACGCCGAGGTTCTTGTGCAGGAGCAAAATTTTCTCCGCGACGTACTCGGGATCGCCGACGTAGAGCGCTCCGCGCAGGCTGCGGGCGGAATCGTACGCGGCGCGGGTATAGTGGCCCCATCCGCGCTCGCGGCCGATGTGGTTCATGATCGCTTGCGTCGGCGGGTAGAACGTGTCGGCGGCAACGTCCATCGTGTCTGCGATAAAGCCGTGCGAGTGCGTCGAGATCGGCAGCTTCGCCGGGTCGTGCCCGGCGCGCGCGGCGGCTTCCTTATACAGCCGGACGAGCGGGGCGAACTGCTCCGGCATGCCGCCGATGATGGCGAGCGCGAGCGGCAGACCGAGCATGCCGGCGCGCACGACGGATTCCGGGGTGCCGCCGCTCGCGATCCACACCGGGAGCGGCTCCTGCTCGGCGCGCGGGTAGACGCCGCGGTTGTCGATCGAAGGGCGGTGGTTGCCGGACCAGGTGACCTTTTCCGATTCGCGAATCTTGAGCAGCAGCTCCAGCTTCTCCTCGTACAGCTCGTCGTAGTCGTCGAGGCTATAGCCGAACAGCGGGAACGACTCGATGAACGAGCCGCGGCCGGCCATAATTTCCGCGCGGCCGTTCGAGATGGCGTCGAGCGTCGCGAACTGCTGATAGACGCGTACCGGATCGTCCGAGGATAGGACGGTGACGGCGCTCGAGAGGCGGATGCGCTTCGTGCGCGCCGCGCCCGCGGCCAGGATGACGGCGGGGGCGCTCGCCGAGTAGTCAGGGCGGTGATGCTCGCCGATCGCGTAGACGTCGAGGCCCGCCTGCTCGGCGACGACGATTTCCTCGACGCCTTGGCGGATGCGCTCGGCATGGCTGACGGGCTTGCCGTTCACCGGGTTCGGCGTCGCCTCGAGAAATGTGCTTATGCCTAGTTCTATCGTTGCATTGCTCGTTTCGGTCATATCATTGTGCCTCCTTCAGTACGTTCAGTATCCCCATTGTAACATAACATATCTCAAATTTGAAATTATAAAGTTTCCCGTGCACTGGAAAACTCTTGAGGCCGCTATGCGTCAAATACTGTAAATATACCACGCGGGGGGAAACGCTCATGAATTTCGAAACGGTCATGCAAGAGCTGGAAGCGCTAGGGAAGGATCGTCTGAAGAAAATGTACCTCTCGAACGGCGCTCGGGAGCCGCTGTTCGGTGTCGCCACCGGCGCGATGAAGCCCCTCGCCAAGAAAATCAAGACGGATCAAGCGCTGGCCGAGCGGCTTTACGCAACGGGGAATTACGACGCCATGTATTTCGCCGGCGTCATCGCGGACCCGAAAGCAATGACGGAGGCGGATTTCGAGCGTTGGATCGACGGGGCATATTTTTACATGCTCTCCGATTATGTCGTCGCGGTCACGCTGGCGGAAACCGACATCGCGCAAGAGGTAGCGGACCGGTGGATCGCAAGCGGCGTCGAGCTGAGGATGTCGGCCGGGTGGAGCTGTTATTGCTGGCTGCTCGGCAGCCGGCCCGATCGCGAGTTTTCCGAAGCGAAGCTCGCGGACATGCTGACGACGGTGAGACATACGATTCATAGCGCCCCGGATCGGACGAAAGCCTCGATGAACAATTTTATCTATACGGTCGCGGTTTCGTTTGCGCCGCTCCACGCCCTCGCGGTGGAAACCGCAAGCGCCGTCGGGCCGGTGGAGATGTACAAGGGGAAGAAAGAAGTTAAAATTCTACGCGCTGCCGAAACTATCGAAAAGGCGGTCGCCCGAGGCGGGATCGGGTTCAAGCGAAAATATGTAAGATGTTAACCTCGCAGGAAACTATTGGCCTTCGCGCAACGTCCAATAAGGAGATAGTTCCCGGTTCGGGAAGGATGTGGCACGATGGAGCGGTATTGGACACGACGAGCGATCGCGGCCGCCTTCGCCGTCGTCCTGTCGGCGTTGAACGTCACGGCTTACGCGGCCGGCGCGGAGGAAGAGGAGGTCGCGCGGTTCGCGATAGAGAAGCATGAGGCGCGCATTCGCGTCGCTACCGGCAAGGTTACGCTCGACGGCGAACCGTTCGGCACGTATTCCGTGCCGGTTCGCGGTGGTCGCGCCTTCGCGCCGATTCGTCTGCTCGAGCGGCTTGGCGTCGGCGCGGTCGGCTGGGACGGCGAGCGGCGCGAGGTGACGGTGACGCCGCGGCCCGAGCTGAGGGCGCCGCTGCATGCGGCTGTATTTCGGGTGGGCAGCTCGGCATTGTATGCGGAGGACGGCTCGCGGTACGCGGGGTTGGAGGCGGCGGCTCCGTTTCTGGAAGGCGGCCGCGTTTACGTACCGTTGCAGCCGTTCGCTTATTTGGGCGTACAGGCAGAGTGGAGGGAAGGCGAACTCTTGTTGACTTGGTCGGTGAAGCGGGTCAACGTCCTGCAACCGGTTCTGTCGGCGTCGCAACGGGAACTGCAGTTTACAGCGCTCTACGATATTGAATGGGCTGCGCCGACCGCGACGTTGGGCTCTGTGTCTGGAGGTTGGTCGGGGATCGGCGCTTCCGCGAGGTCTGCCGGGGAATCGGAAATCGACGGGAGACGGTATGCGCGGATCCGTTATACGGTCCCCTTGAAGCCGGGGCCGAATTTGGTAAGGTTAGACATCGACAAGGTCGGGGAAGCCGTGATGGAGGCGCATTGGACGCCGAACCGACCGGAGGAGGCGCCGCCGGAGACGACGGCTCCGCTCGTCCTCGCCAGGCCCGAGCACGGGTACGCGATCGCGGCGGAAGGCGAGTCGGTTCGGATCGAGGGGACGATTACGGAGGAAAATGAATTATTCGATACGATGACGTTACGGCTTGTGCGGTACGACCCTGAGTCTCGCTCGTTCCACTCTTACGGAGAACCCGTCCGTGCGCCGATCCGCGACAACGCGTTCTCGGGAGAGATCGTCGCCCCGGCGGCGGGCTGGTACCGCGTGCTCGTCGACAGCCCGGAATACCACGCTACCCCCGGGCCGCTCGGACCGGTTTCCTTGACGTGGGGTTCGTTCGTGCTGGAGGTGCGGGCGGATAAATAGAAGGTAAGCCAATCGCCGCTGCCGGACGTCTTGCCCGAGGAGGCATGGCCTGCGGTCCGGGTCATCGACGAGAACCGCGCTTTGGCAAGCGTAAACGGCGGGAAGAACTTTGTTCTGGACATCGAGGGGAACCGGATCGAGGAGCTTCCGGAACGGCCTCGGATTGTCTCGAGCACGGCAGCGAACGGCCGCGTCGTCGTCAGATACGAATGAATGGAGCGTGGAGCGCTATGTATCGATCGGTTTTGAAAATGATCCTCGCAACGTCCCTATGTCTCGCCGGTCTTGCCGTGTTCGCTGCGCCGCAAGCGGGCGCCTGCTCCTGCGCGGAGCCCCCGCCGCTCGCGGAGGACGTGGCGCGGTGGACGGCAATATTTTCCGGAACGGTGCTGGAGATCGTCAAGCCGGAACGAGGCGCGATCGCCTCCTCCGGGGATCCTGTGTACGTGCGGTTCGGCGTAGACACCGCTTGGAAAGGCGTCGACGCGACGCAGGTTATCGTCACGACGGCAACGGGGGGCGAAACTTGCGGGTACGAAGGGTTCGAGCTCGGGCGCGCTTATGTCGTGTTCGCTTACGGGTCGCCCGAGCGATTGGAGACGGGGCTGTGCACCCGAACGGCGCCGCTGGAACAGGCGGGGGAGACGCTGGCGGGGCTTGGGGAAGGCGTCGCGCCCGTCAAGCAGGCGGACCTGACCCTTCGCGCTCCGGAGGCGCGGAAGGCGCATCTCGACGAAGCGGCCTCCGGCGAATGGAGGACGATTGGGTACACCGTCGCCGCGCTTGCGTTCGCGATTGCTCTCATCGGCGTGTGGAAGCGCAGGGCAGGCGGGGACGGCAAGGGAGACCGGCGTTGATCGCACAGCGATGGAATTCGTTTTATGGTCGGACACGATATGTCGGGGATCCTCCGTTATACTGAGCTGGCAAGATCATGAAAGGGAGGATTATCTATGAAGCTTACGATCGCGACGCACGACGATCAACGCATGGCCGTCATCCAAGAGGCGGCGAAGCGCTTTCGCCAACATCATCCGGGGGTTCGTATCGGATTGGAGCTGGAGCCGGATCGCGAGGCGCTGGTGCGCCGGGTCCAGCGCGGCGAAGGCCCCGACATCGTCGAATGGGAAGGCGCGAACATGGGGCAATGCTTGCAAGCCGGTTGGCTTTCCGACTTATCCGCGTTCATCGAGCGCGACGGTGTCGACTTGGAAGACTATTACCCGTGCATTCGGGAGGCAATCGGCGACGCCGGACGCATCGGCGCGCTTCCGGTCATGTCGGAGACGCTCGGCGTGTTTTACAACAAGGCGCATTTCGACGAAGCGGGGCTGTCTTACCCGAGCGAGGAGTGGACGTGGGACGACTTCCGCACGCTGGCAGCGAAGCTGACGAAGGTCGACGACCAAGGCCGGACGACGCGTTACGGCGTGTTCGCCAGCTTCGGCTATATGATTTACATTGAGCCGATCGTATGGAACAACGGCGGGGCGTTTCTGGGAGAGGATAACCGGACGCTAGCCGGGCATCTCGATGCGCCGGAGACGATCGAAGCGTTCGAGCAGTATTTAGAGCTGATCGACTCCGGTTACTCCCCAAGGCTCGGCGTCGGCGCGGAATCGTGGATCGATTGTTTCGTCCACGGCAAGATGTCGATGTATTTCGACGCGAATTGGGCGATCAAGCCGATGCGTGCGGAGCAGCGGGAGAAGTTCGGCGCGGTCGGACTGCCGAGAGGCAAGGAGGAGCGGAAATCGAACTTGTTCCAGGTGTACGGCTACGGCATCTCCAACGAATGCGCGGATAAGGAGCTCGCGTGGTCGTTCCTGCGCACGTTGACGAAGCCCGGCGGCGGAATCGACAAGCTGTGGTCGGTGCTGAACCTCGCGGTGTCGAGGACGACGGCGGAGGGGAGCGGCCAAGCGGCGGATCCGATGTACGCGACGTTCCTCGAGGAGTTGAAATACGGGCGTAACAGCGCTTACCAATGGGCGTACATGATCCCGACGTTCCATCATAACGAGACGTTCCGGGAGCTGCGGCACGCCTCCGATGCGGCGCGCGTGCTGCGGGAGGTCGCGGAACGGACACCTGCGTTGCCTCCGTTCGAGCCGGCGCGAGCGCCGTCCGGTTAGGGGACATTTTCCATGAGCAATATGCACCGGATCTTATGGTTCGACGAACGGGTGCGCGCCGGCGCGTTCCCGAACGCGAGGGAATTGGCGGAGCGATTCGAAATATCGATCCGCCAGGCGGGACGGGACGTCGAGTATATGCAGAGCTCGTTGCTCGCGCCGTTAACGTATAACGCCAAGCGGCGCGGGTACGAATACGAGGACGCGGCGTACCGATTGCCTTCCGTGTTCTTGACGGAGACCGATATTCGAATCTTGAATTATTTGATATACAAATACGAGGAAGCCGCCCGTTCCATGGGGTACTTGGAGGGGCTCGATCGCGTGGTGCAGACGCTGAAACGGTTCGTTCCTTACCAACCGGAAGAGAGCGACTTTCCGATATTTTTCGTCGATGCGGGGCTCGCGAATCGGAAACACGAGCTGGATCGGGCGATCGCGGACGGGGAGAAGCTGCGCGTCACATACGCGGACGGGGAGGATACGTACACCGTGACGATTCATCCGTATCAGGCGTACGCCCGTCCGAACGGCGTGCAAGTGATCGCCTTCTGCGAGCAGTCCGGCGAGGTCGAGTACTACCGGTTGGAGCGATTTTCGAAGGTGGTGCGCACCGGAGAGGCGTACCGACGAGACGATCCTTGAACGCGAGGAGCGGCGGCGGTATGGTTCTTCCGGGATGGGGCAAATTACCAAGGGGGGCCGGGTCTGAATGCGCCGCGGTCTCTGGAGGTGTTACATGGAGAAGACGAAGGCAAGCAAGCGCGCCGCCGGCGACGCGAACGCCCGGCAACCGGCGACGCTGACCGGAGCGGCTTGGACGGAGAAGCTGAGCAAGGCGGACGGCATGACGAACGCGGAGGGTTTTACCAACCGTACGGAAAAGTAACGCGAAGAACGTCGCGGTTCGACCGCGGCGTTCTTCGTGCGGAAATCGGATAAATCTAGCATGAACGGGAGTTGGTATGTAGGCAGCGACGAAATGGACACGCCCATTCGGAAACAACGGGAAAGATACGTACGATAGAACCGGAACTCGTCGCGAGACGAGTTTTTTCTTTTTCTTTAGACAATTGCTATCAGTCGAGACGTGAAATAAAATTTCACAAAAAAATGTATTTACTAAAAATAAACTTTACAATAAGATTAAAAGCGAAAGGAGGGAGATTACATATTGTACCAGAACGACGGATGGGCAGTCCCAGTCCCGTCCGAACATATTGACTTAGGGAGTGAATCCAGTTTATGAACGCCGCATTGCACCGTTCGTCTTACCTTAGAAAGTGCTTGTCATTCCTTCTTTCCATCGTCCTTGTGATGTCTCCCATCGGCGCTGCAGCCTACGCCGAAGATCAATCCCCTTCCGACCCTGCCGCCCAGGCTGCCGAAGCGCAGGACGAGGGCACCGTTACGGCGGACGTGTACGGGGTAAAGGTCGAGCTTACGGGGCCGTCCTCTCTGCCGACAGGCGAGGTCGCCGCAACGACGGTGCTCGTCACCGTGGACGGCGAACCGGTGGACGATCCGACGGGGATCGTGTACGAGAGCTCGAACGAGGACGTCGCCATGATCACGGAGAACGGTCTCGTGGAGGGCCGTAAGCCCGGGGAAGCGACGATCAGCGCAAGGTTCGGAACGGCGGTCGGATCGTTCGCGCTGCAAGTCGTCGCGTCGGACGGGGTGCCGCTGCCGGATCGATTATTGGCTAAGAATACGACCGCAAAGACGCTGGAGCTGGAAGACAGAGGAATTGTGTCGCTGACGCCTTTTTACACGGTCGAGCAGACGATCGGCGGCGTGACCCTCACGAAGTCGTTAAGCGACGTGATGGTCGGAGCCCGGAATACGAAGTTTCTGTTTAACCTTTCGGGAAGCGTTTACAAAATTGTTTTGGACGGGGAGACGCCCGTCGACGCCATGAGAGTCGGCATCCGCAAAAATATTTCGAATATCGCGGACTATACGCAGTTCGACCATCAACGAATCGATCTGACGTCCGCCGGCGGCTTGCGGGTGACCGACAAGAAGGCGGGCGCGACGCTGGATATTCCGGCCGGCGCGACGGTAACGTTCCAACCGATCGATCAACAGATCGCCGTGCTCCAGAACGGTTCGGAGGCGCTGCGAACTTCAAACCGATTATATGTCGAGCCTGCGGCGCAAGGCGGGATGATCCAAGCGAAGAGCTTCACTCGCGCTTATGGTTACCCGTCGTATCGGGGCCTGTTCGAAATATCGTTGACCTCGTCGAACGCGGCGCTGAAATTAATTAACGAAGTGAACATGGAGCAGTATTTGTATCAGGTCGTCCCCAGCGAGATGCCGGCCTCGTTCGGCCTCGAAGCGTTGCGCGCGCAAGCGGTTGCCGCACGCACCTATGCGCTCAGCGACTACAAGAGCAATCGGTTCGCCGATCGAGGCTTCCACATCGACGACAGTACGCTAAGCCAAGTGTACAATAACAGCGCGGAGCATCCGCTTACGACGCAAGCCGTGAACGATACGTCCGGCACGGTCATGATGAGCGGCGACGCGCTGGTCGACGCCCGGTTTTACTCGACGTCCGGCGGGTACGGGGCTTCGAAGCACGAGGTTTGGTCGGACTTCGGGACGAACGCGTTCCCGGGCGTGCCGGTCCCGTATTTGACGGCCCGCAGCTATACATACGACCCGAACGAGCCGGGCGAGCTGCTCGAGATCGATACGCAGAACGAACAGGAACTGCTCGCGTTTTATAAAAACTTGACGTTAACCGGCTACGATTCCGAATCGTATTATTTCCGTTGGAAGGTAAGCCTGAGCAAGACGGAGCTGGAAAACACGATTAATGCGAACCTGGCGGGGCGGCAGCAGGCCGATCCGAACTTCGTGCTCACGCTGCAGCCGGACGGCACGTTCGCCAGCCAGCCGATCCCGGCGGGGGGCATCGGTTCCTTGAAAGATATGTACGTCGCCAAGCGAGGCGCCGGCGGCAACATGATGGAGCTCGTTGTCGTAGGAACGACAGGCACTTATAAAATTATAAAAGAGTACAACATCCGCTTTACGATCCGGCCGTCCAAGACGTATACCCGCGGCGCGGACGTCGTGCTGCACCGGGCCAAGGGCGGTTCGACGCAGTACGCTTCAGGCTTCCAGCTGAAAAATCCGTCGATCCTGAATTCGGCGTTCGCCGCGTTCGAAATGGAGCGCGACGCGTCCGGCGAGCCGGCGAGCGTAACGTTTTACGGCGGGGGCAACGGTCATGGCGTCGGCATGAGCCAGTACGGCGCTTCCATGCTCGGCGGTCTGGGCTGGAGCTATGACCAGATCCTGAATAGCTATTACGCTAACATGCAGCTGGTGAAGATCAACGGCACGGTGCTTACTTTAGAAAATGTCCTTGCGGACAGCCTCCCGACCTTGACGGTCGGCGAAAGCAAAAAGCTCGCTTTGACGGGCGTGTATAGCGACGGATCGCAAGCGGCGATCGTAGCGGGAGCCGCGTTCGCCACATCTCGTCCTTCGGTCGCGACCGTATCCGCGGACGGCACCGTCACGGCGAGAGGAGGCGGCGTCGCAACCGTCACGGCGTCGTACGGGGGCAAGACGACGTCGGTCGTCGTCGCCGTCGCCGGCGCGCCGGCGGTCGAGCGGCTGGAGCTTGAGGCGCCGGAGCGGCTGTGGATCGGCAACCAAGGGCAGGCGATCCTAACAGCGTTCTACTCGGACGACAGCTCGGCCGTCGTCGAACCGGGGGCGGCGGCGTTCCAATCCAGCCATCCGGAGATTGCGATCGTCGGCCTCGACGGCGTCGTCACCGGCGTCGCCGCGGGCGCAGCGACGATTACCGCGGCGTACGGCGGCGCGTCTGTCGCGGTTGATGTCGAGGTCGTGCCGGTGCCGGCGCTGGCGTATATTACGGTAGAAGGGAAAACGGAATTGACCGTGGGCGAGACGGATGAATTAATCGTCACGGGCTATTACGAGGACGGCAGCAGCCGGATCCTTACGGAAGGGATTACGTTCGAGAGCAAGCAGGAGCAGACGGCTTCGGTAACGGAGGACGGCGTCGTGACGGCCCATAAGCCGGGCTCGACGCTGGTAACGGTATCCGTCGACGGCGAGACGGCATCCTACCGGCTGCATGTTTGGTTGAAATAAGGTAGCGCGACCGGCACTCTAAGAGGGTGCCGGTCTTTCGTATTTGCAAGGGGATCGGCTTATTTCCAGGGCTGCTTGAGCGCGAGGTAGCCCGCCAGCTTCTTGCTCTCCTCCCGGCGGCGCCGGCGCATCTCCGCGCGCAGCGGGGCGGATTCGTGCAGCTTGATCTCTTCCTCCGTCTCCGGTACGACGTCAGCGACGGGAACGGGCTTCTTGTCGGCGTCGAGGGCGACGAAGGTGAGGAATGCCGTCGCGGCGATCCGGCGGTCTCCGCCGATCAAGTCTTCTTTGATCACTTTCACGAACACCTCCATCGACGAATGGCCGGTCCACGTGACGAACGCTTCGAGACTGACCGCATCCGACGGTCGGATCGGGTGGAGGTAATCGACGGAATCGGTCGAGGCGGTGACGACGGAGCGACGGCAATGCTTCGTCGCGGCGATCGAGGCGATGTCGTCGATGTAAGCCATAAGCTTCCCGCCGAACAACGTATTATGATTGTTAACGTCCGCCGTGAACACCCTACGTTTCCCCCGCCCTAGAACGGTGATTCGGGGTCTATTCGCTCGGCGTTGGAGATCACCAGCTGGCGGGCTGCGTGCCGATCGGCGACCTGCAGCTTGTTCAAAATGTTCGTAACGTGATTCGCGACGGTCTTCGCGCTTAGGTTCAGCTTCGCGGCGATACGAGCGTTGCTGTCGTTCTCGACAATCCGCATCAGAATTTCTCGTTCTCGCCCGGTCAATAACGCCAAATGCGGATCCGCAGCGGTAGGGCGGGCAACCTGCGCATTCGCCAATTGGCCTACGACCTCCGTGCTAAACACCGCGCTGCCGCTGCCGACGGCGCGGATCGATTGAAGCAGCTCCGCGCCGTCCGCCTCCTTCAGCAGGTAGCCTTGCGCGCCCGCCTTAATGGCTTCCAGCACCGACTTCTCGTCCTTCTGCATCGTGAGCATCAAGACGCGGATCCGGGGATGCCGCTCCCGCAGGAGGCGCGTCGCCTCCACGCCGTTCATGTCCGGCATGCGAATATCCATGAGGAGCACGTCCGGCTGCAGCTCCTCCGCCAAGCGGAGCGCCTCCGCTCCGGAGCCAGCCTCGCCGACGACGATCAAGTCGTCCGTCGCTTGGAGCAAGGTGCGTACGCCGCTTCGAAATAAGGGATGGTCGTCCGCGATCACAATATTCATTCCGAGTCCTCCGTTCTAATGCCGGCGGGGAGCCAAGCGGATACGCGCGTGCCGCCCGAGGGCAATCGCTCGATCGCGCAATGTCCGCCGAGCTCCGCCGCGCGTTCCCGGATCGAGCCGAGTCCGATGCCGCCCGTCGCGCCGCGTCGGTCGTCGATGCCGACGCCGTCATCGGTCACTTCGACGACCAGCCGGCCGCCCGACTCGAGCGCAATTCGCACGACGCAGCTTGTTGCATTCGCGTGTCGAACGACGTTCGCGATCGACTCCGTCGCAATCCAGTAAGCCGCTACCTCTACGGCCGCGGGCAACGCTGGCAGCGGCTCGACCGCTTGCAGCTTCATCCGCAGCCCGGCAGGATGCGTGCCGTCCTCGACGGCGACTATTGGGGAGGTCAGCTCCCGCATCCGCTCTCGGACGGCGCCGATCAATCCCCATTCTTCCAGTCCCGCGGGTCGCATGTCATGTACAAGACTACGGATGTCCTCCACCGTCCGACGGACCGTTGCCCGGAGGTCGCCGAGCAGCGCCGCCGCGGCCTCGGGATTCCGAGCCGCATGCATTTCCGCGGCCGTTGCATTCAGTCCGATCGCCGCGAGGCGCGGGGCGAGCTCGTCGTGCAGGTTGCGGCTCAGCCGTCTCCGCTCCTCCTCGCGGGCCAAGACGAGCCGCTCGCGCGACTGCTGCAAATCTTCCGCGAGCAGCTTCATGCCCTGCGTCATCCGAAAATTGTCGGCCATCGGTCCCGCAGCCCCAAGAAGAACATCCAGAAGCCTCCGATCCTCGACCGTAAACGGCTCCTCCGGCCGATGCGAAGCGAGCAGCGATCCCGTCTTCCTGCCGACGTGCGAAATCGGGAAGGCTTCGACCCGTTCGTGAGGCGCGCCATCGGAGGCGACGACTCGCTCCTGCCCGTTCACCTCGATGGCGATGGCAGCGTACGGAATCCGGAGCGCGCTGCGCACGGTGCGCACGATCGGATCGAGCATCGCTTCGGGCGGCGCCGGCCGGCTGAGGCCGTGGCGCAGCTCCGACAACGCGCCGTACGGGTCGTCGTGCTTCCCTTTGAGCAGTCGACGGACCGTTCGCTGCAGCCACTCTCGCAGCGGCGCGAAGGCGACCGCGACGACCACGGCGGAGAGCAGGGACGGGAGGAATCCATCCTCCGAACGAAACCACTGGCCGAAGGCGAAAATCGAAGCGCTATATAGCAGTAGAATACAGGTCGATAACAGTACGTAGACGATCGTGCGGAAAACGACAGGGTCGATGTCCCAAAGTCGCAGCCGCAGCACGGCGAACGCCAGCGTGACCGGAATGACGAGCAAGAAGAGATGCAGGAAAGCGTTCAGGTACACGAAGGCATCGGGCGACCGGAGCGGCAGGAAGCCAAACAAGCAGCTAATGACGAGGAAAACGGTAAACCCGACGGTTACGCCGTACAGCATCCATTTCGATTGCTGCCGTTCCGCCGAATCCTTAGGGTTTCGGTAACGCACGGCTTGGACGTACACGACGGCGGCGATCGGCGCGGCGAACAGGGCGATCTGCAGCGGGATAGGCCATAACGAATGGTCTAACGCCGTATCGGGTGCAACGGTCCTGGCCAGCTTCGCCGCGGCGAAGAGCAGCAGCGGGATCGCCGTCCAAGGCGCCGTCAGACGTCCTCGCGGGAAGAGGAGGAAAAACGTGAACAAGGCGACCCAACCGACGGCGTCGACGATGGACACCGTCGTTCGTAAACCGGGATGATCGGCAGTCATCACATACAGAAGCGACGGGAAGGTCGCGCCGAGCGAGATCAGCATCAAGACGCAGAGGAGAGCCATCGGCTCACGGCGGCTCATCCGCAGGATGATGAACGCGACGATGGCGAAGCCGAGCGTCAACGTCGTGTCGATGGCCGCGAAAGCAAGCGCGTACGTATCGAATGTCCACCCGCTCTCACGGAGCACGGTTTCGGGAATGGGCGGCGTCGGACCGTTGCCATCGCAGCCGTAGGGAAGGCAGGACGTCGTAAGCTTATTTATGTAGCCGGGGACGAGCGAGACGTACATAAGCATCGTAAGGCAGGAGAAAAGGAGCACGACAGCTTGCAATGCCGCCGTCAACGGCCGTGCGAAGCGGTGAAAGCCCCTTGCGCTGCTTCTTGGCATAAAGCGGGTCTCCTTTTTCTCCGGGAACGTGACATTTACATCGGATTTATTGTAACAACAACGCCGAAGGCTGAATAGAGGCGGACGCCATTTTCCCGGGTCGTATTCCCGATATGTCCTATGTCGAGTTCCCGACCCGATCGGGAGGGGTTGCTCTAGGAAGGGGGAACCGGGATGCGTTACACTTCATCCGTATCACATGATTCGGAAATGGGGGAAGGCTCGGATGGATGGAGAACGATTGATTCGATGGTTAGGGTTCGGTTGCCTGCTGGCGGGGGTCGTACGGATGGGTATGACGCCGACGAGTTTGATTTGGGGGTTTAACAGCTTCCCCGAGCTGCTTTGCGGGCTGATCGCTTGCTTGCTTATGGCCGTGTGCAGCTTGGCGTTTTACCTCGTGCAGGCGAGAGAAACCGGCGCGTTCGGGTTCGCGACGGCGGTTGCGATCATGATCGGCAACGCGTTGACGGCTTGCGCAGTGTGGAGCATTATGGCGCGCGGAGAGCCGGAGGCCACGACGGCGATCGAGGGCGTGACGCAAGCCGTCATGTCCGTCGGCGTGCTGGGCGGGGCGCTCGTCCTGTCGATCCTCTCGTGGAGGGCGAAAGTGCTGCCTCGGTGGGCGGTCGTCTGCATGGTCTCCATGCTGCCGGCGATGGCGATCCCCTTGGATTACACCTTCGCCTTCTTCTGGGGCCTCGGGTATGTCGTACCGGGATATTGCATCTGGAAGGGACGTATGCTACGACGTACCGCCGGGACCGCGAGCGGCATATCGGCTTAATGCGCAGCGCAAGGTAACGAAAGGCCGTCTCTCGACCGGCGTCGCCGGAGGGAGGCGGCCTTCTTCGTTAGGGGCGCGGGGCGATTGGAACGATTTTATGGAAGTACCGATATTACCGGTTCCGCTCGAACGCGACGATCCAGTCTCCCTGCACCGCGGCGTAGCCTTCGTCCCCTTCGACGACCAAGCCGTATACATTTTTCGTATCGAGATATTCCCTCCGCTGGCCGTCTTCGAACTCCAACGTGATGAAATAATGCGTACGCGAGGAACGCGTCGCATGCATGTGCTCCCCCGCCGGGTGGTGGTGCGTGTGCGTGTGCGTACGGACGTCCATCCGCTTGGCGACGACCCGCGCATAGACGGATTCGCGCGGGGCGGAGGCGTTTTTAAAATACCGGACCGCGCTCCAAATGATGCCGACGATAACGATCGCGAATATGATTCCGACAAGGATCGGCACGAGCATAAACATGAAGCCGAAGCCCCCTTCGAAGGGACTATCGAACGATGGTGCCATAGCGGTTCCCCCTTAATTCGCGGTTTTAATGCAATAAAGAGTAATACGTCCGTCCGCGCGTGAAAGTTCCCGGGATGGAAGAAATTGTGTTGACATGAAGGCGCCTTTGCGATATATTTACTTCAAATTTGAGATAAATGAAAGCGGAGGCGAGTGGATATGCAAGCACTAGTGTATACGCCGGCGATGCAAGGCCAAGGCGAATTCGACGGGGGGAATATCAAGGAGCAAAAGCCGATCGGCTTTCCGGGCGAGGGCTCGGTCGTAAAGCGGGTCGGGCCGTTGTTTTATTGGGCGTGGGCGACCTCGAGCGCGGACGGATTGATCGGATGGCATCCGCATAAGGGCTTCGAGATTATGACGTACGTGATCGCCGGCGCCGGGCACCACGAAGATTCGCTCGGCACGCGAAGCACGGTCGGCGCGGGCGGGGCGCAGGTGATGCAAACCGGGTCGGGCGTCAGCCATCAGGAGCGGGTCGACGCCGGCTCGGAGTTGTTTCAAATATGGTTCGAGCCCGATCTAGCGAAGGCTTTCTCTCGGGAGCCGACGTATCGTCAGCATGCGCACGAAGATTTCCCTTCGGAGGCTCTCCCGGACGGGACGACGGTGAAGCGCGTCATTGGCGACGGCGCGCCGGTCGAGGTCGTGACGGACGTGCGGATGTGGGACGTTATAATCGGGGTGGGCGCCGAATACCGGCAGCGCATCGGCGCGGGCCGTACCTTGACGGCGCTGGCGGTGCGGGGGCAAGGCGCGTGGGGCTCGTCGGATGCCGACCGCCCGCCGGAGCCGTTCCGGCATAAAGATTTTATCGTCTCGGCGGCGGGCGCGGATACGGAAGCGGTCATTACAAATACGGGGGAAGTGGCCTTGCGGTTGGTGCTCATCGAAGTGCCGAGCGTCGTGAACTACGCGCTGTATCCGAAACGGTAAAGCGGCGCCTTGCTTGTTTTCCCCGCGCAAGGATAAGCTAGTCATGAGGTGGAGCTTGTGTCTAGACGGAGGAACGAATTTCGGAACGCATTGCCGGCGGAGATCGACAAGGAACGGCTGCTGGAGTGGAAAAGGCATGCGGCCTGCGCGCTGACCGGCGCGACGACGGATGTCACGATCGATCATTTCATACCGCTGGAGTGGGGCCACGGCGGGGAATACGCCGGCAACGTGTATTTCATCGAGAAGCGGCTCAACGAATCGAAGTCGAACATGAATCCGTTCCGGTGGAGGAAGAAGCTCTCGCTTACGCACCGGCTGGATGCGTCTCGATGGGATGCACTCGTTCGTCGGCTGGCGGAGGAGAACGGCCTTACCCCGAAGGAGTTTCGCAAGTACGTGAATTGGTGCGAGAAGAACAAGCGAACCGTGCCGGAAATCATGAACGATCCCCGTCCTTCGATCGACATCTGGAAAGAAGGAAAAGCGAAATGCCCGTCGAATATTTAAGTGGTTAATTATGAGAAGAAGGCATATCAGGGGGCACTCGCTTGGACCTCGTCTTGTTTTGCACGGCATTCATCCTTCAGTTCGTCGGGCACCGAGCCGGTGACTTCTGGCTTCAAACCGCATGGCAGGCGTTCAACAAGGCCGCGAATTCCCGCGCGCGCGCCCGTCATTGCTTGGTCTACTCGCTCGCGATTTCGCTCCTGCTGCTGATCGCGTTCGATTGGTATGTCGCCTTGCTCGTATTCGTCATCACTTTCTTTGAACATTATATCGTCGACTCCGGCAAGTTCGTCCGTTGGTGGCTCACATTCCAGGAACGGAAGCTGGCGGGCAATCCGAAGTACGAAGTCGAACATACGCCCTTCTTCGTCGTCGTGGAGTACGACCAGACGGTTCATTACGTTCGTATGTTCCTAATCTCGATCTTGCTCGCGACCGTCCCGTGGTAACACGCGCACGGAGCAGACGGCCCTTCGTCCCGGTCTTTCCGGACGAAGGGCCGTTCCTTTGCGCCGAGGCGTTCGCCGGGGTTAGCGTCGGCGCTGCTGCGCCCAGAAATCCGGCGGGGCGTAGGCGACCAAGGCGTAGTCGATCTCCTCGCCGCCTGCGGTGGCCAGCTGCGCGAGCAGCAGCTTGCCCTTGTCCGACGGCTGCAGGTCGCCCGTCTTTACCGTAACGACCTGTACGCCGGTGCGCTTGGGCGACCCGACGAGGACGATTTGATTGCCGAGCGTGTACGCGCCGCGAACCTCGGTCTGGAACGCGATCAGGTACAGGTCGAGGTTCGTCTCATGTTGGAACGTCGGGAACGCGACGCCGAGATCGCCCTGCAGCTGATACAGCGCCGATAAGCCGAAGTCGTACGCGGCGAACAACCGATGGAGCGCGTAATGGACGCGGGACGGCATATAGCTCCAACGCCCGAATCGGCTGTGCCATTCCCACAGGTACACCGGGCGGACGAAATCCGGATCGTGCTTCACGATCCGGAAGGGGATTTCCTTCCCGCGTCTCAACACTTCGGAAATCGGAACGGCGTCGCGCGGGGCGAGCTTCTCGGCTTCCGCTTCGACCGGGAGCCGGACGATGGTCGTCGGCACGCGCGGCTCCAGCCGATCGATGCGCTGCTCCAACAGCTCGACGCGCCGCTCGAGCCATTCGATCCGCTTCGCGTCGGCCTCGCTCGGAGCGGATCCGGTGGGCTTCGCGGCCCGCGCGGAGGACGCGGCCGACGGGAGCAGCAACAGGACGGCTAGGAGCGCGGGCAGGGCGGGGGATCCTTTTCGAATAAAGCATCTGTCCATGGTTGTCACCTCGTTGGGATATAGTTTGTGCAGTCTATGGGAATCATAACCAATTGGATGTTAGCGGAGGCAGGAAGGGGGGGGACGATGGAGCGGACCGGGGAGCGCCTTGTCCCGAAGGGGATGAAGCCGACGAACGGGATGCTGCTCGAGCATCTCGCGAGATATTATTTCGCGGCTCCGTACGCGAGAGGCCGCGTGCTCGACATCGCTTGCGGGGTCGGGTACGGAAGCCATATGACGGCGAAGGAGCGCAAGCGCGAGGTTCGCGAAATCGTCGCGGTCGACAACGACCCGGACGCGATTCGGTACGCCTTGCAGGAATATCACCATCAGAAAATCTCCTACCTCCAGGCGGATGCGCTCGACCCGGCGCTGCCGGAACGGCTCGGCCTGTTCGATACGATCCTAAGCTTCGAGACGGTCGAGCATGTGGAGGACGATCGGTTGTTCGTGGCACAGTTATACCGAATGCTGCGCCCCGGCGGGACGCTGGTCATGTCCAGTCCCTACGGGCGGGGGCGCGGTCAGCCGACGAGCGAGCCGTTCCATATGCATCAACTGACGCCGGAGGAATTTCGGGGGCTGTTCGAGGAACATGCGTTCACGCATAAGGAGTTTTACGAGCAGCGTGGCCTCACGTTCGAACGCGAGCCCCGCGAAGGCGTGCGGTATTTTCTAGGAATAGCGGTGTGTACGAAGTAGAACGGCAACAAACCGGGTGTTTCGCTCGTTTCTTATAATGAAGAGATACGCGGAGGAAGTAGGGGTTGTTTATGAGACGAGGGACGACGGTGTTTGGCTTGCTTGCGCTGGCGCTGGCGATCATGCTTTCCGGCTGCGGCGGGCCGGGCGCGGCAGGCGGCGGCGAGCCGCCGGGCATGGAAGGGTATGTCGTGAAGAAGGACAACGGCCGCATCCTGGTCGTCGACCCGGTGCCTCAGGACTTTAGCGAGAACGGCGGCATGCCGGAGTTTTACAACGCGATCTGGTTTTCCGGCGCGCCGGCCCATGCGGAAGTCGGGCGGAAGGTGCAGGTGTGGTTCGACGCCGTGGCCGAATCGTATCCGGGGCAATCGACGGCGAAGCGGGTGAACGTGCTGACAAGTCCAAAGCCCGCGGGGGCGGACTTGACGGAGGCGGAGGCGATTCGCGCGTCGCTGGAGTCGAGAGACTTCCCGTGGCCGGCCGCGGTCAAGCGGGCGGAGTACGATGCTAACGCGGACGCGTGGACCGTAACGATTCATCATGAGGGCGACGTGCAGGATATCGCGGTGGAGGACCGGCGGTGACGTCCCGGGCGCGTCGTTGGGCGGCCATCGCGATCGCGCTGGCGTTGCTCGGCGCATTCGCCTTCCCGGGCTCGTGTTTCGCCTGCTCGTGCTTTCAGGCTCCCGACGCGGCGGCGGCGATAGCGCGCGCGGACGCCGTCTTCGAGGGGAGAGTGATCGAAAGCAGAGTGCAGCGGTACGACGACGGCATGCTTCGCACGATCGCTCTTCGGGACGCGAACCGTTTCGAGGTCATAAGAGGCTGGAAGGGCGCGGACGCGACGGAGATGATCGTGTACGACAACGGGCACGAGGCGTCTTGCGGGATGCATTTTCGGACGGGCGAGACGTATTTGGTGTATGCGCACGCAGACGGCAAGGGGAATCTGCACACAAGCTATTGCAGCCGGACGGCGGAAGTATCGGACGCGGCGGCGGACATGGCTGCGCTTGGCCCGGGCGTACCGCCGGAGCACCGAGTAGATTTGTATTGGGAGCTGCGGCGGTTTCCCTTAGGCGGGTATGCCTTCGAGCTGCTCCTCGGCACGTTCGCGGTAGCGATGCTTCTTTTGCTCGGATGGGGGTGGCTCGCGTGGAGCAGAGGAAAATAAGACGATCCGTCGTTTCTGCGGTCGCGTTGGCGGTGTCGTTCGGTCTGCTGGCGACGGGGTGCGACGACGGAAAGCCGGGCATGGAGGGCATCGTCGTCCGGGAGGAAGGGGGCCGCATCCTTGTGGTCGATCCGAAACCGAGGAACGTCGGGTTGTCCGGCGGAGAGGCATATTATGACGCAGCCTGGTTCAGCGGCGCCCCGCGCCGGACGAAGGTCGGGCATCGCGTGCAGGTGTGGTTCGAGGTTATGGCGGCGTCCTACCCCGGGCAAGCGACGGCGAAGAAGGTGCGTATTTTGCGCGACGAGACGCCCCGGGGAGCCGACCGGTCCGAGGCCGAGGCGATTCGGGAGGCGCTGCGGTCGGTCGACGGCGGCGGCTTGCCGATCGTCACGTCGGCCGAGTACGATCCGGAAGCGGACGCGTGGCACGTCGCGGTGAAGCGGGAGCGGGACGAGATGACCATTACCGTAATCGATGAATAAAAGAAAGACCCAGGCGCTTTGCTCGCTTGGGTCTTCTTGCGTTTCGGTTTATTTGCCTATGCGCAGCCGAATAACGTTCCACGACGCCTTGCCGAGGCTGGCGCTGACGCGGGCGCCGTCGACGCTCGCGTCGCCGCGGGCGTGCGGCTTTACGGCGTCGGGCGCCGCGGCCGTGTTAACGGCTTGCAGGTCGTCATGCTCGAGCACGAGATGCTCGATCAAGCGGCACTCGCCGAAGCTGCGGAGATCCGCTTCGAAGGCGAGCGCTTGATCGAGATGGCGGTTCACCGCAAAGATCGTCGCCTCGCCGGCGGCTTCGTTGTAGACGGCCACGCTCTCGAGGTATGGCACGTCCGTAATGTCCTTCGTGTCGTATTTCTCGGACGTGACGAGCGGCACGAGCGCCGCGCCGCGACCGTACAACGATGCGTGGAGATATGGATAATAAATCGTTTGCGCCCACGCCGGACCGCCGTTTTGCGTCATGATCGGCGCGATAACGTTCACGAGCTGCGCGAGGCAGGCGATCTTGACGCGGTCCGCGTGCTTTAGCAAGCTGATCAGCATGCAGCCGACGACGAGGGCGTCTTCCATCGTGTAGACGTCCTCGAGCTGCGGCGGCGCGATTTGCCACGGATCGAGCTTCTTATCCTGCGCGTGGCTGTGAAACCAGACGTTCCATTCGTCGAAGGAGAGAAGCATTTTCTTCTTGCTGCGTTTCTTCGCTTTGACGTAATCGCAAATCGCCGCGACGCTGTCGATGAATTCGTCCATCTGCAGCGATCTCGCGAGGAACGTGGGCGTGTCGCCCTCCGCATTCCCGTAATAGGTGTGCAGCGACAGGAAGTCGACATGCTCGTAGGTATGGTCGAGCACGGTCGCCTCCCAATCGGCAAACGTCTTCATGCCGAGCGCGGAGCTGCCGCAGGCGACGAGCTCGATCGAGGGGTCGACCCACTTCATCACTTTCGCCGATTCGAGCGCGATCCGTCCGTATTCGTCCGCCGTCTTGTGGCCGATCTGCCACGGGCCGTCCATCTCGTTGCCGAGGCACCAGGTTTTGATTTTGTGAGGCTCCTTGTAACCGTGCTTCACCCGCAAATCGCTCCAGTAGCTGCCGGATGGATGGTTGGCGTATTCGACGACGTTGCGGGCGTCCTCGACGCCTTGCGTGCCGAGGTTGATCGCCCACATGACCTCGGCGTCGGCCGCCTTCGCCCAGTCCGCGAATTCGTTCAGCCCGACGAGGTTCGGCTCGACGGTGCGCCACGCCAGCTCGAGCCGCTTCGGTCGGTCCTCCACGGGGCCGATGCCGTCCTTCCAGTCGTATCCGGAGACGAAGTTTCCGCCTGGGTATCGAACGATCGGCACGCGGAGCTCGCGCACGAGCCGCAGCACGTCGCGCCGGAAGCCGCGCTCGTCGGCCTCGGGGTGGCCCGGCTCGTAAATGCCCCCGTAGACGGCGCGGCCGAGATGCTCGATGAACGATCCATACAGCCGGTCATCCACTTGGCCGATGACGAAATCTTTGTCGACGATCATTTTGGCGGGGATGGACATGATTGAATTCCTCCTACAGGATTCATATAAATGCGAATTCATACATTATTTGATTTACTTATAAATTATATTAACAATGCGAATGGGGGTTGTGCAAGGAGGAAATTGGGTGCGAATGCAGGCGGTTTCGTCGAACCCGGGCGAGGCAATCGACGGAAACACGCGACGGTACGGAAAACGTTGTATGCCGGGAGCTAGAAATCTACTATAATTGGAGACGGTTTCGATCGAATGAAATATAGAGCGGCAGGCAACGAGAGCGAGGGATATGACTTTGGCAGCGAACTATTGTATGTCGTGCGGGGCGAAGTTGGTGGTGCGGGACGTAGACGGCACGCCTCGCCGCGCTTGTTCCGAGTGCAGCTTCGTGCATTGGGGCGATTACAGCGTCGGCGTCGGGGCGCTCGTAGAGAAGGACGGCAAGCTGCTGCTCGTCCGGCGCGCGCAGGAGCCGGGGCGCGGCTTCTGGACGAATCCGGGCGGGTATATTGAGCAGCTCGAATCGATCGACGACACGATTCGCCGCGAGGTGCTCGAGGAGAGCGGCGTGCAGGCTTGCGTGAAAAGCATTGTCGCACTGCGCGATCAGCCGCGCAGCGTCCATAACGTATACATCGCGTTCGCGATGGAATACGATAGCGGCGAGCCGACGCCGGACGGCGTCGAAGTCGACGGCGCGGGCTTCTTTAGCTTGGAAGAGATGGCGGATATGAACGTCGCCCCGTTCACGCGCTGGCTCGTCGACGTGGCGCTGAACGGCAAGTCGGCCGGCCTGGCGATCGACCTCGACCCGCAGCCGCCGATGAACGGGCGCGGCTTCCGCGCGTAAGTCGGGCGGCCGGAGGCGTGGAATAGTCGGAGAAACTCCGACTATATGGCCGCGGGGCGGCCGCAGGCGGGGAATAGTCGGAGAAACTCCGACTAAATGGCCGCGGGGCGGCCGCAGGCGTGGAATAGTCGGAGATACTCCGACTATATGGCCGCGTGGCGGCCGCAGCGCCCCCCCAGAATGCGCACAAAGGGCGGAGCCGCCGGTCCCCCCGGCAACGCCGCCCTTCGCGCTTACTTCTTTAAGAAAATTCTAGCCGTTCCGCCGACTCCCTTATCGGCAATCCAGGAAACCTGACGCTGCGTATGTCTGTAATCGTCTGTTGTAAATTTCGCATGCATTCCATGTCGCGCAAGCGTGATGCGATCTGGTAAAGCATGCTAAGCGCTCCGACGGCGTGATCCCGGGTGACGGCGCCGACAGCGTGGTTATGTAGGATTTTCTCCTGCTCCTCCTGAATAAACCATAACGCTTGCTGCTTTACCTTGGGTCCGACGGTGCTAAATAACATCGTATCCACGCGGCATGCTCCCTCCAAAATCTATTTCTAAAAACCAGTACCTTTCCTATTTTAAGGATTTGGACGCGCAAAGTATGTCGCAATCCGCTGTCGTTTTTCTTTTTTTGGAAGGCTGTATGTTAACCCCCGGCAACCTACGATCGTCGAGCCTAAGCTGAAAATATATGCTTAGCAAAGCAGGTTTACCTTTCTACATAAGTTGTAAAGATAATGCATTCCTCGTAATTGATCATGGTTTTTCATATGTAAGTTCTCCAGGGAATTACGAGCAATCTTTCGTGCTTGTTCGACATTGTTTTGATCCAACTCTTTCAAAATATGGAGAACTGTTTCAAGTGGATAATTAGCCGTTCGCAGGGTTCGAATTAGAAGGATTTGTCGTACATGCGAATTGGTAAATGTACGGTAACCATTTTCATCACGAGTCAGTTTGATCAGCCCCGTTTTTTCCCAGTATCTAATAGCCGAACTAGGGATTTCCGTTTCGGCTGAAACCTCCCCGATAGTCATTTCCTTCCTTTCCTTACCTTTGTCCAGGTTGTCGAGCTCTTTAGATTCCAGTAGTTGAATTGTCTTCTCGGCAATGAATTTTTCACGATGCAGTGACACCTGAGCCTCATTCACCAACCAGAGTGCAGAATTCACATCTTTCTGCTGTATTTTTCGCAAAACCTCCGAGGTTAATTTCATGCCGAATCCTGGTCCCATAGCTCGAATGCATTCAAAATATGCTACATGTTCGTCCGTGTAAACCCGGTAGCCGTTAGATGAACGTTCGATCGCGGGTACGATCCCCCAAGCCTCATAATGTCTTAAAGCGCTTGTGCTGATGCAAAGTTTTCTCGCAATATCGATTGGTCGGGTTGTCATGATTTCGCCTCGCAATAAGCTTCGTAATAATGATTAAAGATTAATGAGAAGGTTTGCAGAGAGTAACCCCTAAAATTAATGAGCGCATCATTATAAACCTTATCACTTGCACGAGTGTTGTAAGATAAACTTACAGTTCTGGAAATAAGAGATCAAGAAATCGAGTTCGAGGGCTACAAGCTATTATAGAGGAGGAGTTTCAATGAAAAAAAGGCCATTTGTAATATTAAACATGTTTTCATCCATTGACGGGCGCATCACGACAGGCCCCGACCGCAACGTAAGCGAATGGACCGAACTCAACATTGACGGAGACGCAAACCAGATCACCCACCAGTTATTTGATGATCTCGACTGCGATGGAATCATCTCTGGAAGCGAGACATTGGAGGTATTTAGGCGCCACAGTGTTAAACTTTCGAAAGAAATGTATTGGCCTCAAAAATCAAAGGCTTATATTGTGTTTGACGGCAGGGGCAGAATCGAGTGGGCTCAATCCGAAGGAGTACTTGTCGTTACAAAAGAAAATGTTGCGGATACTTACCTGGATCAGTTGAATGACAAAAGAATTCCGTATGTACTTGCTGGACGGGGCGACAAGATCGATTTAAAAAAGTCGCTAGAGGTTCTTTATGACAAAGGATTCCGAAGATTAGGTTTAAGCGGCGGCGGTAAAATAAACGGCGCATTTCTTCGACAACAACTTATCGATGAAATCAGTATTATATATGCGCCAGTGGCCGTTGGGGGACATCGAACGCCGACCTTGTTTGATTGCGATGATTTGACGAACGTGGAGTTTCTTACTCGCTTGGAGTTAATCCAAACGAAGCCATTGTCGACCGGTGCCATATTTGCGCATTACAAGGTGAAATCCTTATAGCGGATTGGCAATCGCTAAAAATCGGTTGTAGTTCCGAAGAATTAGGGTACTTCCTTGCCAGGGCCGAATTGGATGGAAATCTATTTTCATGCGACGAAGTAATTAAATCGTATATATCTTATTTAAATGTCGGGACAAACCTTCTGCCTCCCATCGAGCGCTATCATCGATTCGATCAAGAAGTTAGAACTGCTCGACTAAAGGGTACGCTTGTACGATAATCAAGAATAATTGTCGTATCATTCTCTCCCAATAGAAATGAGGAACCCGAATGCTCGATCCGCGCATGGCGCAGTTGGCCCATACCGTAATTTCGTATTCGCTGCAGGTGCAGCCCGGGGAGAAAGTGCTGATCTCCGCGCTCGACGTGAAGGACATGTTCGCCGTGCAGGCGTTCGTTGAGCAAATTCACGCCGCCGGCGGCCTCGCGTTCGTCGAAATATCCGATTACGCGGTGCAGCGCAAGCTCCAACTCGGCGGCTCGGCCGCCCAATTCGAGGCCGACGCCTCGTATAAGCTCGCTCGCATGAAAGAGATGGACGCCGTCGTTCAATTTCTCGGCGAGGAGAATACGGCCGAAACGGCCGATATACCGGCCGATCGCCGCAACGCGTACCAGAAGGCGTTCCAGCCGGTCCGCGAAGAGATGCGCCGCAAGCGCTGGATCGTGCTGAATTACCCGACGAAGGCGTACGCGCAGCAGGCGGGCATGAGCTTGGAGGCGTATACGGACTTCTTATTCAAGACGTGTACCATGGATTATCGGAAAATGAGCGCGGCGATGGCGCCGCTCGCATCGCTCCTCCAGGAAACGGACCGCGTGCGCGTCGTCGCGCCGGGCACCGACGTTTCGTTTTCCGTGAAGGGACTGCCTGCCATCGCGTGCGACGGCAAGGTGAACCTGCCGGACGGGGAAGTGTTTTCGGCCCCGGTGCGGGACTCCGTCAACGGCACGATCGCGTTCAATACGAAAGCGATGTACCGGGGCCATGCCTTCAATCGCATATCGCTTACGTTTCAGGACGGGAAGATCGTCTCGTTCGAAAGCGACAACGACGCCCGTCTGCAAGACATCCTCGAGATCGACGAGGGCGCGCGATACGTCGGGGAATTCGCGATCGGCGTCAATCCATACGTGGACCGCGTCATGAACGACATCGGCTTCGACGAGAAAATCAGCGGAAGCGTTCATTTCGCGCTGGGGGATGCGTACGAGGAGTGCGACAACGGGAACCGGTCGATGATCCATTGGGACATTGTGCTGCTGCTCGGCAAGGAGCACGGCGGCGGGGAAATCTACTTCGACGACGTCTTAATCAGCAAAGACGGCCGGTTCGTCGTCGAGCCGCTGCTGCCGCTCAACCCGGAGCGCTTGATGGAGTAGGGCGCTTCACGGCCCCCCGGTGAGGCGGCCGCCGTCCCGAAACGCGCGCGGCGTGAGCCCGTGCTCCCGCTTGAATACGCTGCAAAATTGCGCGTCGTTCGAAAAGCCGCATTCGAGCGCGACCGCCGAGACGGGAAGCCGCGTATGCAGAAGCAGCCTGCGCGCGTGCTCCATCCGCTTGTTCATGAGGTACTGCACCGGCGAATAGCCGGTTTTTTCTTTGAACAGATGGCGATACCGGTCGTAGCTGTACCCGGCGAGCGCGGAAAGCGACGCGAAGTCGATCCGCTGCGAGAAGTGCTCGTTCATAAAGTTCAGCGTATACAGAAAATGATCCCCCTCCTCCGAGTTCCCCTCCGTCGGCAGCCGTCGTTCCAACTCGAGCGCAAGCTGCGCCGAGTAAAGGTCGAGCATGCGAGCGAACCGGGGGCGCTTCGCCTGCAGCTCCGCGAGCATGCGCTCCAGCAGCGGCAGCAGCGGCGCTTCCGGGTCGTCGTCGTAGACGCCTTCGGCGAGGGCGGGCGCGTCGTCGGGGCGCGCGAAGCCGACGCACAGGACGTCGGTCGGCGCGTCATGGCGCTCGTCGTGAAGCGTGAACGGGCGGACGATCGCGAACCGCCCGGCGTCGAACCGCCATTCCTTGCCCCCGATCCTCGTGCCGCCGCGGCCGGCCGCGTAATAGACGAGCTCGTAGCAGCGGTGCTTGTGGAACGGGATCGTCTCCTCCTGCTTGCGGTCGATCCGAAACAGGAAATCCAGCGTCGCTTCCATGCGCACGGCCTCCTTCGCATTTCTTGTCCAATTAGCCAGATTATATAATAAATCGACCGAATGATGATACCGGAACCGCTGGATTGCGGATAAGATGGGGGAAGCAAGGAAACCAATTCATGATACGATACGGAGGGGCATGACATGGCGGCGACTTATCCCGGCATTAAACCGGAGGACTTGCTTCGGAAGCTTCAGCATCCCGGACGTACGGTGCGGATGGTGCTCGACACCGATACGTTCAACGAAATCGACGATCAATTCGCGGTTACGTATGCGCTTACATCGCCGGAGAGCGTGAAGGTGGAGGCGCTGTACGCCGCTCCGTTCTTCAACGATTTATCGACCGGTCCCGCCGACGGGATGGAGAAGAGCTACCAGGAAATTCTGCGCATTCTCCCGCTGCTCGGCCGCGAGGACGTGCCCGTGTACCGCGGCTCGACGTCGTATTTGCCGGCCGGCGGCGGCTTCGTCGAGAGCGAGGCGGCGCGGAACTTGGTCGAGCGGGCGATGGCGAGCGACCCGGCGGATCCGCTGTACGTCGTGGCGATCGGCGCGATTACGAACGTGGCATCCGCGATATTGATGGAGCCGGCGATCGTCGAGCGCATCGTCGTCGTCTGGCTCGGAGGGCACGCGTTCAACTGGCCGAATACGCGGGAGTTCAACCTGTATCAGGACGTCCCCGCCGCCCGCGTCATCTTCGACTGCGGCGCGCCGGTCGTGCTCGTGCCTTGCTGCGGCGTCGCTTCGCATCTCCACACGTCGCTCTCCGAGATCCGCGATTACGTGTTGCCATCGGGTCCGATCGGCGAGTACCTCCACGAGACGTATAAGAATTGCGCGAAGGACCATTACGCCTACACGCGCGTCATATGGGACATCTCGACGATCGCTTGGCTCGTCGATCCGAATTGGGCGCCGAGCTATTTGGCGCCGAGTCCGCGCATCTCGGACGACGGGCATTGGTGCCAAGATCCAACGCGCCATTCGATCCGGTACGTCTACAGCCTCCATCGGGACGCGATCTTCCGGGATTTGTTCCGCAAGCTCGAGGGCGGCTCGAAGCAATGAGCGCGCCTCGCATCGTCGTCGTCGGGAGTCTCAACATGGACCTCGTCGTCTCCGCTTCCCGGATGCCGCTTGTGGGCGAGACGATCGAGGGGGAAGCGATCCATTATATCCCCGGCGGGAAGGGCGCGAACCAGGCGGTCGGCTGCGGCCGTCTCGGGGCGGACGCCGCGATGATCGGCGCCGTCGGGGACGACGTCTTCGCGGGGCAGCTGATCGCCGGATTGGAGGACGCCGGCGTGGCGGCCGTCGCGGTCGCGCGGCTGGACAGAACGGCTACGGGCACGGCCACGATTCTGCATACGCCGGAGGATAATTGCATCGTCATCGTGCCGGGCGCGAACGGGCGCGTGACGCCCGAGACGGTGGAATCGCATCGAGCGTTGATCGAGCGCGCCGACCTGCTGCTGGCGCAGCTCGAAATTCCGCTGGCCGCCGTGGAGCGCGCGCTGTCCGTCGCCCGGTCGGCGGGCGTGACGACCGTGCTGAACCCGGCGCCGGCGCGGGCGCTGCCCGACTCGCTGATCCGGCTGGCCGATTGGATGACGCCGAACGAAACCGAGTTCGCGGCGCTGTCCGGCGAGACGATCGCGGTGGATGACGACGCGGCGCTGGAGCGGGCGATGGCCCGCTGGGAGGCGGCGCACGGCAACCGCCTCGTCGTCACGCTCGGCTCGCGCGGCGCCGCCTTCCTCGAGGACGGTCGTCTGCGCGTCGTCCCGGCGCCGAAGGTGAAGCCGGTCGACACGACCGGCGCGGGCGATTGCCTGAACGCGGCGTTCGGGTACGGCCTCGCGTCGGGCTGGCCGCCGGCGAAGGCGCTCGCGTTCGGCGTGCGGGCGGCGTCGCTGTCCGTGACGCGCTTCGGGGCGCAAGCGGGCATGCCGACGCTCGCCGAGGTGAACGAGGGGTAGCGCTCTTGCGGCGGAGCGCAGCGAAATCGAAGGCGGTACGGAGGGTAGACGTCTACTCTTCGTACCGCCTTCTTTTTTGCGAGGGAGGGCCGCGGATTCCGCCGAGCTTCCTTTTCCAACCGGATTCCCTTACCTCAGTCGCTCTTCTCTCGGTTTGTCCCAGGTCAATACGTATCGGAAATAGAAGCGCCGGCGGAGGACTGCCCCCGGCAGAACGTCGCGGGCCGCCCGGCGAACGTCGGCAATGGATTCCTTGGGCTCCGCCATCCGGACGCCCGGATCCCGCATCCCGCCGTGCAGCCTGTCCATGACGCGGATCGGGAGAAGGAGCAGCCCGGAAACGGTCATATCCAGCAGCGACTTATCGGCCGCTAACCCGACGATCAGGAGCCGCCCGCCGGGCGCGAGCGCTTCCGCCATGCGCCGCAGCGCGCTGCTTAACTCCATATGGTGCAGCGTCGCAACACAAACGATCGTGTCATAACGTTCCTCCCGCGGAGGGACCGGCATGGCGAGGAAATCGCCGGCGACGAGCGAAACCTGCGGCGCGTCCGCAAGCCGCGTTCGCGCGCGCGAAATCATGCCCTCGTCGGGGTCGATGCCCACGGCCTGCCGTACATGCGGCGCGAGGCGTTGGAGCAGCAGCCCGTCGCCGCACCCGATGTCCAGGACGCGTCCGCCGCGCTTCTTCGCATCCTTGACGATCTCCTCGTGAAAGGCGGTGTTGTGGTTCCAGTAGCTCTCGATTATGATTTCCTCCCCAGCATACTATTTCTCTAGTATTGTAAAATACTGGCGTCTTATTTGGTAGGTCGCGCCGGTGGATTTGTTTTGGCGATTGTTCTCGCGGCTGTCCGAGCTGCTCGGCTTCGGCCGCAAGGGCGCGCTGCGCGCGGAGCTGATCGAAGGCACGGAGCTCGATTTGGAATGGACCGAAGCGCGGGTCATCCGGGGCAATCGGGTGCGTGTCGGGCCGGGGTGCATCGCGGAGCTGGTCGAATACACGGAACATGTCCAGATCGACCCCGAGGCGGTCGTGAAGGAAGTGAAACGCGCAGGGGACTAGGCGTGTAGCCGCCTAGTCCCTATGCTGCGTGTATCGGTTCGCTTTGCTGACCCGGCGAATGACCGCGATCTCCTCCTCGGTAAGCGGCGGCGCGTCCGCCGCGGCCGCGTTGGCGGCTAATTGCTCGGCCGAGCTGGCGCCGGGGAGGGCCGTCGCGACGGCAGGATGCGCGAGGGGGTAACGAATCGCGAGCTGCGTCAGGCTGCGCGCCTCGTTCGTCAGCGGCTTCAGCCGTTCGCGCAGGGCGAGCAATTCCTCTGCGGTGTAGTCGAGCGCGCCTTCCGTCGGCTGCTTCGTCGCCGCCAGCGCGCCGCCGGCGAGCGGCCCGCGGGCGATCAGGCCGATCCCCTTCGCCTGCAGCAAGGGCAGAATATCTTCCTCCGCCCGGCGGTCGACGACGCTGTATTGGTTCATGACGCTCACGATGCCGGAGCGGGCGGCGTACGTGCGGACGACGTTCGGGCGAATGGAAGAGATGCCGTAATAACGGATGACGCCTTCCCGCCGCAGCTGCTCGAACGCCTCGATCGTCTCGTCGATCGGATCGTCGATCGTACCGCCGTGGAGCTGGTACAGATCGATGTAGTCCGTACCGAGCCTTCGCAAGCTATCTTTCACCGCGGTCAGAATGTACCGTTTCGACGGATCCCACGTCCAGCCGTCCCGGCCCGGCACGCGGCGATTGCCCACCTTCGTGGCGAGCACGACGTCTCCGCGGCGGCCGGCGATCGCCTTGCCGACCAGCTCCTCGTTGCGCCCCTCGTCGTATAAATCCGCGGTATCCAAGAAATTGATGCCCCGCTCCAGCGCTTGATGTATGATGGAGACGGCTTTCGCTTCGTCCGTGCCGAGCGACATGCAGCCGAGGCCGATTTCGCTGACGTACAGCTCCGACGTTCCGAGCTTGTTTTTCTTCAAGGGAACCACTCCTTCGTAGGGGATGGCGGTCGTCGGAGCGTTGGGCTTGTTTATCGCTGGGTTTCGACGACCGGGAACCACCCCGGCGTATTCATAATCGCATTCCAGAGCGGCTCCGGAACGACGAGCCGCTCGCAGGGCAGGGCGTAGGGCTCGAATCGTACTTTATATTGTACATCCATTGCAGGATTCCCTCCAAATAATTGGCGTTTCGTCGACTTCTAGTTCTGTACAAGTCGTCGTCGAATACTCGGAGTGCATCCCATTTTACCCCGGAGGAGGTGGCGCATCCGTGCGAGACAACACCATCGGAGCGATCGACGGTCAGACGCGGTGCAAACATTATCGCGGACCGCTCGACGTCATCGCGATCAAATTCAAATGCTGCGGCGCTTACTACGGGTGTTACTATTGCCACGAGGAAGCGGCCGGTCATCCGCCGGCGTTATGGCGTTTCGAGGAACGCGGCGAACGGGCGGTGCTGTGCGGCGGCTGCGGCGAGGAGCTGACGATCGAGGCGTATCTCGG
This sequence comes from Paenibacillus sp., assembly GCF_035645235.1. Lineage (GTDB taxonomy): Bacteria > Bacillota > Bacilli > Paenibacillales > YIM-B00363 > Paenibacillus_AE. Next base: position 5,300 of record NZ_DASQMZ010000126.1, on the reverse strand, counting down.
ATGCGGGTACCTGTGCCCCGCGTGCGGGATCGGGTTTAATCCGAGGTGCGAGTCGCATTATCCGCTCTATTTCGAAGGGCCGACGTCGTGAGCGCGCCTACGCTGACGCTCGAACGAATTCGGCGCTGGTGCGGGCGCTTCGCGTTCGAGGACGGACAAGCGCTGTTGGCGGCGGGCCGGGTGACGGTGCTGGACGCGTACGAAGACGAGGAGGGCGGAAGCTTTGCCGGCGTCGGCGGCGGGAAAGGCGATGACGGCATGGACGGAGGGATCGACGAGCTCGACGGGCTCGGCGGGGTCGTCGGAAGGCATCGACGCCGCGACGCGTCCGTCGAGGATGAAGAAGGCGTTCGTCGGGTGCGCGTCTGGGAGCTTGGGCCAGGCGAAGCGAAGGCGGCGTGCGGCTGCCCGGCGTTCCATCCGGAGGATCAATATTGCAAGCATATCGCCGCCGTGCTTTTGGCGTTGCGGGATGCCGGAGGCGGGGCGCCGGCGAACGACGGGGGTCTCGCGAGCCGCGTGCTCGAGCTGTTCGATCCCGCGCCGGTCCGGTCCGCGGCGCGGCGGAGCGCCTTCGACGCGCGCGCCCCGCTCGCCGTAGAATTCTTATGCGAAGCGTTGCCCGACCGGCGGGAGGGAAGCCGCATTCGCGTCGGGCTGCGCCTCGGCCTCTCGCCGGCGACGCTTGTTCCCGTTCGCCGGATCGACTTGCTGCTCGATGCCGTCGAGCGGGGGAGCGGATACGCCGCTGCGAAGGGCTTCGCATACGACCCCGAAAGCCACCGGTTCCAAGCCGACGACGCGGCGGTCGTCGAAGCGCTGCTTCGCGCGGCGCGGGCGGACCCGGGCGGCGCCGCTTCGAAACGCGCCCCCTCCCCCGGCGCGCTCGACGTCCATCCGTTCGCGTGGCGCGAGCTGCTGCCGCTGCTGCGGCGCGCGCCGCTCGTCAAGCTGACTGCCGGCGGCGTGACGGCCGACGGCATTCATGGCGCCGAGGGACCGCTGCCGCTCTCGTTCGCGTTCGACGCGGCGGGGGCTGCGGGGGACGTGCGGCTCGACGTGAGCGGTCTGGAAGGCATCGTCGCGCTGCCGGAATACGACGCGGTCTTTTTCGAGGGAAGATTGCTGGAAGGCCCGCCGGACGAACGAAGACGGCTCTTCGAATTCATTCGCTTGCTGGAGACGTCGCGCACGAAGCACATTCGCATCCCGCGGGAGCGGTTCGCGCCGTTCATGGAGAAGGCGCTGCCCGGCCTGCGAAGGCTCGGCGCCGTGCGCCTCGCCGACGACGTCGCGGACCGTCTCGTCCGGGAGCCGCTCGTCGCCAAGCTGTACTTGGATCGGGTGCGAGATCGGCTCGTCGCCGGGGTCGAGTTTCATTACGGCGACATCGTCGTCAATCCGATCGAGGCGGGCGGACGGCAGGGGGGCGAGGAGCGCGTCGCGCTGCGGGACGACGTGCGGGAGCGCCGGATTCTCGAGCTGCTGGAGCGTTGTCCGTTCGTCCAAACCGAGGCCGGGCTGTTTCTGGCCGGAGAAGACGACGAGTACGAATTTCTGTATCGCGTCGTTCCGGAGCTGGAGCGGTGGGCCAAGGTGTACGCCACGACCGCCGTGAGGAACCGGCTGCTGCCGCTGCGCTCGCGGCCGAAGCTGAAGGTCGAGGCGGACGAGCGCACCGATTGGCTGGAGCTGCGGCTCGACCTCGAGGGCGTGCCGGAGTCGGAAATTCGCTCGCTCGTGCGCTCGCTTCGGGAGAAGCGAAAATACCATCGGCTGTCCGACGGGACGCTGGTGCCGCTCGAGGGCGACGGCTTTCGGGAAATTAGCCGATTTCTAAGCGAAGCCGGCGCGGGGGACGAGCTGCGGGTGCCGCTCCTCGGCGGCCTGCACGCGTTGGAGCGGTACGCGGACGGCGACGCGCTCGGATTCGGCGCCCGACTCCGCAGGCTGCTCGCTGCCCTCCGGAACCCGGACCATGCGGAGCACTCGCTCGGGGACGGCTTCGCCGGGACGCTGCGGGATTACCAAGCCTACGGTTTTCATTGGATGATGACGCTCGCGAAGCATCGCTTCGGCGGCATCCTGGCGGACGAGATGGGTCTCGGCAAGACGATCCAGGCGATCGCGTACCTCGTCGCATCGCTGCCGGCGATGCGGGCGGAGGGGACGCCGGCGCTGATCGTCTGTCCGGCTTCGCTGCTGTACAACTGGCGCAACGAGCTTTGCGCGTTCGCGCCGGGGCTTCGGGTCGCCGTCGCGGACGACGCGGCGGCAGCCCGGCGGACGGCGCTGGCGAACGCGCCGGCGGTCGACGCGATCGTTACTTCTTATCCGCTCCTGCGGCGGGATCTCGAGATTTATCGAAAGCTGCGCTTCCATACGCTGATCCTCGACGAGGCGCAATTCATTAAAAATAACGCCACGCAAACGGCCCAAGCGGCGAAAGCCGTCGACGCCCGGCATCGATTCGCCTTGACGGGCACCCCGGTCGAGAACGCGGCGGAAGAGCTCTGGTCCATCTGCCATGTCGTCTGCCCCGGGCTGTTCCCCGGCAAGAAGGCATTCGCCGAGCTCGGCAAGGAAGCGATCGTGCGGCGGCTGCGGCCGTTCCTGCTCCGGCGGCGAAAGTCCGACGTGCTGCAGGAGCTTCCGGAAAAAATCGAAACCGTGCTTTCGACCGCCCTGCTGCCCGAGCAGAAGAAGCTGTATGCCGCGTATTTGGCAAGGCTGCGGGACGAAACCGAAAAACAGCTGGCGGAGGACGGTTTCCAGAAGGCGCAGCTCAAAATATTGGCCGGCATCACGCGCCTGCGGCAGCTGTGCTGCCATCCCGCGTTGTTCGTGGAGGGCTATACGGGCGCATCCGCCAAATTCGAGGAGCTGCTGGCGCTCGTAGAGGACGGTCGGAAGGCGGGCCGCCGCATGCTCGTGTTTTCCCAATTCACCGAGATGCTCGGACTGATCAGGCGCGAACTAGGCCGGCGCGGGGTGCCGCAGTTTTATTTGGACGGGAGCACCAAGCCCTCCGAACGCGTATCGCTCGTCGAGCGGTTTAACGCGGGGGAGCGGGACGTGTTCCTCGTCTCGCTGAAGGCCGGCGGCACGGGGCTGAATCTGACGGGTGCGGATACGGTGATTTTGTACGATCTGTGGTGGAACCCGGCGGTCGAGCGGCAGGCGGAGGATCGGGCGCATCGCATCGGACAGAAGCGCGTCGTTCAGGTTGTACGGTTACTTAGCCAAGGCACGGTGGAGGAGAAAATGTTCGAGCTCCAGCAGCGCAAACGCCGCCTCGCGGAAGAGCTCGTCGCCGCGGGAGAGCCGGGCTGGACCGAAGGGGACGTTCGGGAGCTGCTCAGCCTCTCGTCGAGGTAACGAACGAGTATATCGATTCTTTCTCTTTTCGAACGTGCGGCGGCGGGGTACAATGTAGAAGTCGGGCCCGACGAATGCTGAAGGAAAGGGGTTGATCGGTGTGGTAAATCAAACAGAGGTGATCTTCGTCTAACGACGAAGAGAGCCTGTAAAGCGATGGGGAGGCCTAGCGGTCTCCCCTCCTAATATGATTTCGACGCCAAGCCTTGGGAGGCCAACGCCTTCCGCGGTTTTTTCGCTTTGGATTTCGAGGAGGCGAGCCCCGTACGTTACGTCAACGCGAAGGACGTGCTTCCCCCGCGCCTGTTGAAGGAGCTGCAGCAGTTCGTCCAAGGCGAACTGGTGTACATCCCGAAGGGCGACGAGCGGCGGGCCGGCTGGGGCGAACGAAGCGGCGCGAGGCGGGAAATCGCCGAGCGCAACTTGGAGATCAGCCGCCGCTACGCCAGCGGTTGGACCGTACAGGAGCTCGAGCGGAGCTATCACCTGTCGGGGGAGAGCATTCGGAAAATTGTATTGAAAACGAAATAAGGAGCCGCCCTCGGGGCGGCTCTTCTTCGTTTCCGTAGCGCCGTCCCCCCGGTCGGGCATCCTCGCGGCCTACTGCCAACGTATCGTGCGCCGCCGCCGCTGCCCGTCCGTCGAACGCCTCCGTCCGGGCCGTCGCCGCCCGCACGCCGAACGCTCCACCGCAGGCTGCCCCGCCGTAAGCGCAAAATTTAAGCATTCCTCGAAATAAGCGCAAAATTTGAGCACTTTTACGGCAATGGGCGGTCGGTCGGATCAGGGGCGGCGGGCAGGTGGGCCGATCGGCTTTGCAGGCTACGACGCTGTATAACGCAAAGGAAGCCGGCCCGACTCGGGCCAGCTTCCTCTGCGCGTGCGGCATCCAAGATTATTCTTTCCCGGCCGGCGCATCCGGCACGGCGCAGCCGTCCGCTGCGCAGGCGTCGCCCGCGCCGCCGCCGGCGTCGCCGACCATCGACAGGCTCGGCCGGCTCTCGTCCCACGCCTCGCGAAGCGCGCCGACGAACGTCGCCGTCGGCTGCGCGCCCGAGATGCCGTATTTACGGTCGATGACGAAGAACGGCACGCCGCGGATGCCGAGGGCCGCGCCGTCCTGCTCGTCGGCGCGCACGGCGTCCGCATAGTCGTCGCTCTCGAGCATCGAGGCGGCCTCGGCCTGATCGAGCCCGACCTCGGCGGCGAGCGCCGCGAGCGTCGCCCGGTCCCCGATAAATTTGCCCTCGGTGAAGTAAGCGTACATCAGCCGCTCGGTCAGCTCGGCGGCTTTCCCGCGGGCGGCCGCGTAATGCGCGAGCCGATGCGCGTCGAACGTGTTCGTGACGACCCAAGCGTCGTAATTGTACGTCAAGCCGACCTCCTTCGCCTGCGCGGCGACGCTGACGTTCATCTGACGGGCCTGCTCCCGGCTCGTGCCGTACTTTTTCGAAAGCATCTCCATGACGTCATACGGTGCATCCTTCGGCGCGCGCGGGTCGAGCTCGAAGCTGCGGAAGACGACCTCGACTTCGCCGGCGAACGGGAGCGACGCGAGCGCCTCCTCGAAGCGGCGCTTGCCGATATAACAAAACGGACAGACGTAATCCGACCATATCTCCACCTTCATGCGCGAAGCACCTCCATGCCATCCATTATACTTAGTTATTAAAAGTAAGTAAAACGCCTTACATCGATTTCTTTCGGTAATCTCCCGGACTCGTCCCGACCGCCTTCTTGAATTGGCGGTAGAACGCCCCCGGACTGACGTAGCCGACCTGCTCCGCGATGCGCTCGACGCTGTCGTCCGTGCCGGACAGCAGTCGCATCGCCGCTTCCATGCGGCATCGAATCAAATACTGGATCGGCGCCGTATCCGTCGTTTCCCGAAAGAGCCTCGTTAAGTGGAAGGGGCTCAGATG
>NZ_DASQMZ010000125.1:0-1776 GCF_035645235.1 Paenibacillus sp. | reverse complement strand
GTACATCCAGAACCCGCCGTTCTTCGCGAACCTCAGCGAGCAGCTGGACGACATCAAGGGCATCCACGGCGCGAAGACGCTGGCGCTCATGGGCGACTCCGTCACGACGGACCATATTTCCCCGGCGGGCAGCATCAAAGTCGACTCGCCTGCGGGCAAGTACCTGATCGAGCACGGCGTGAAGAAGGAAGACTTCAACTCGTACGGCTCGCGCCGCGGCAATCATGAAGTCATGATGCGCGGCACGTTCGCGAACATCCGCATCCGGAACCAAGTGGCGCCGGGCACGGAAGGCGGCGTGACGAAGTACCTGCCGACGGGCGAAGTGATGCCGATCTACGACGCAGCGATGAAGTACCAAGCGGACGGCACGCCGACCGTCGTCATCGCCGGCAAGGAATACGGCACCGGCTCCTCCCGCGACTGGGCGGCGAAGGGCACGTTCCTCCTCGGCGCGAAGGCGGTCATCGCGGAGAGCTTCGAGCGGATTCACCGCTCCAACCTCGTCGGCATGGGCGTTCTCCCGCTCCAATTCGTCGAAGGGCAGAGCTGGAAGACGCTCGGTCTCGACGGCACGGAGACGTTCGACATCGCGGGTCTCGACAACGACGTGTTGCCGGGCCAGACGGTGAAGGTGAACGCGACTCGCACGGACGGTTCCTCGTTCTCGTTCGACGCGATCGTCCGCCTCGACTCCATGGTCGACGTCGACTACTACCGCAACGGCGGCATCCTGCAGACGGTGCTCCGTCAGCTGATGGCGTAACTTTTTCGGAAAATGAACCTCAAAAAGCCCGACGCTCCGCATCTCGCGGAACGTCGGGCTTTTTCATATTCGAAGCGTTGGGCGAACCGCATCGGCCGCGTTCGGTCGGAGGAAGCGGGCTTCCTGCGGGCTAATGTCCGCCCCCGTCATGCCCGGCCTCATGTCCGGCCTCATGCCCCTTGCCGTTCGCCGAGCCTGCGCCGTACCCGCGCAGCGCGGCGTATGCGGCGTTCTGCTCCGTTGTAAGCAGCGAGCGCATCGACAGATGCGTCTTCAAGTGAGCGTAGCGCAAGCGCCCCTCGGTTTCTGCAATCGATCCGGTAAGCGCCGCCAGCTCTTCTTCGGTCGCGACGCCGCGCTTGAACGCTTCATCCAACTCCCGCTCCAGCGCGACGAGCCGTTCGCCGAGCGGGACGGTCTCCGCTGTCATGGCCGCGTACAGCTTCTCCGTCCGCTCCCGCTGCTCCGCCGTCAATTCCAGTTCCGAAGCGAGCTCCAGCACATGCTTCGGTCCGGGGTAACCGTTCACCTCGGCCGCAAGCGCATACCCCGCACCGCCGCCGGCAAGCAGCGTCGCGACCCGCTCCGGCGCCAGCGCCGCGATCTCCCGCTGATCGTACCCCGCATAAGGCGCCTCTCCCGAGTCCGCTCCGCACCCGGCAAGAAGCGTGACAATGGCCGCCGAGGCAACCGCCGACTTTAGTATCCTACTCATCTCTCTCAACCTCCCGTTCCCTTCGCAACGCATTCACCAGATGAACCAAGCCGTCTTCGACCGCGCGCCGCTCTTCTTCTCCCAACGCACCGGCAAGCCGCCGGAACCGCGCGCGCCTCGCCTCTTGGATGTCGCCCGCCAGCCGCCGTCCGGACGCCGTGAGGGCCAGTCGTCGAATGCGGGTATCGGTCGCATCCGTTCGCCGCTCGATCCATCCCCGCTTCTCCAACGACGCGACGAGGCGGCTGACCGTGCTCTTCTCGAGTTGCAGTCGGCCGGCCAGTTCCCCTTGGCT
>NZ_DASQMZ010000124.1:0-13926 GCF_035645235.1 Paenibacillus sp. | reverse complement strand
CGATTCCCGCCGCCGCCTCGAGCACGTTGTACGTCGTCATGACGTTGTTGCGGAACGTCCGCTCGTTCGAATGCGTATACGCTTGCGGGATCGCAGCGAGATGCACGACGGCGTCCGCTCCCTGCAGCGCCCCGTACACCTCGCCTAAGTTTTCCAAATCGACGACGACGGTGCGGACGCCCGGCTCCGTCGAACGGCGAACGTCCGCGTTCAGCACCTCGTACCCGTGCTCCAAAAACTCCTTCACGACCCACGCGCCCAGCAGTCCGCTGCCGCCGGTGACGACGACCTTCTTCGCCATCTTGTCCCCATCCTTTCCGTTACGTCTACGTCCTTGCCCGACGTTCCCTCGAATTAATACGGCCCGCGAATCGCCGGACGCACCCGCTCTTCGTAAAACGCGCGCAGCCGCGCCCGCTCCTCCGCGGAGAAGCCCGGCGCCGCGAGCGCCGACAAGTTTTGCTCTACTTGACGGACGTTCTTAAAGCCCGGAATGACGCACGTAATATCTTCGTTCTCGAGAATCCACCGGATCGCCGCCGCCGCCATCGAGCCGCGGCCGTCGCCGATCCACGCGAGCTCGCGCGCGAGCGCCACGCCCGTCTCGAACGGCAGCCCCGCGAACGTCTCCCCGACGTTGAACGCGTCCCCGTCGCGGTTGAAGCTTCGATGATCGTCCGGCGCGAACGTCGAGCTCTCCGTAAACTTGCCCGTGAGCAGCCCGCTCGCGAGCGGCAGCCGCACCAGAATGCCGACGCCGCGCGCCCGCGCCGCCGGAAACAGCGCTTCCTCGGGCTTCTGCCGGAATAGATTGTAAATTACCTGCAGCGCCTTCACGCCGGGGTACTCCAAGCAAAGCAAGCCTTCCTTCACGCTCTCGACGCTGACGCCGTATTCCCGCACCTTGCCCTCGGCCTTCAGCCGATCCAGCGCCTCGAACACGCTCCCGTCCAGAAGCGCTTCGATCGGCGGGCAATGCACCTGATACAGGTCGATCCGCTCGCGCCCGAGCCGCGCTAGGCTTCCCTCGCAGAACGCCCGCACCGCGTCCGCCGAATACGTCGCCGCGTCATAAATATCCGCCGCCCGGCAAAACTTCGTCGCGATCATCACGGCGTCTGCCTTGCCCTTCGTCGCCTGCGCGAGCAGCCGCTCGCTATGTCCGTCGCCGTACACGTCCGCCGTATCGAAAAAATTGACGCCGGCGTCCATCGCCGCCTCCAGCGCGCGCAGCGACTCCGCGTCGCTCACGCTGCCCCAGGAGCCGCCGATCGCCCACGTCCCGAAGCTCATTTCGCTGACGCGCATGTCCGTATTTCCTAACTGCCGGTATTGCATCGCGCAAGTCACGCTCCCTTTTCCAACATCATACCTTATGCTTCTCCGAAAACGAAAACGCGCCGCCGGGACGCCCCGGCGGCACGCGCGCAAACCCGTCGACCGCGTCAGCCCTTGACCGCGCCAGCCGTCAAGCCCGCGATAAACTGCTTGCTGAAGATCACCGCGGCGACGAGCAGCGGAATCGTGGCCAGGAACGTGCCCGCCATAATCATCGCGTTGTCGCGGTAGTACACGCGATTCAAGTTGCGCAGGGCGATCTGAATCGTCTGGATCTCGGCGTCCTTGAGGACGACCGACGGCCAGAGGAAGTCGTTCCACGCGCCCATGAACGTCAGGATGCCGAGCGACGCGAGGGCGGGGCGAATCGTCGGGAGCACGACGCGGGAATACGTCTGGAAGTTCGTGCACCCGTCGATGCGGGCCGATTCGATCAATTCGTTATGCACCGTCGAATCGATATACTGCTTCAGCCAGAAGATGCCGAACGCCCCGACGAGCCCGGGCACGATGACCGCCTTCAGGTCGTTGATCCAGCCGAAATTCGACATAATGATGTACGTCGGCACGAGCCCGAGCTGGCCCGGGATCATGAGCGTCCCGACGATGAAGGCGAACAGGAAGGGGCTGCCCGTGAATTTCAGCTTCGAAAACGCGAACGCCGCGAGCGAGCCGAAAAACAGCGTCGACGCCGTCACGAGCGACGCCACCATGGTCGTGTTCCACAGCGCCAAGAAAAACGGAATTTCGTGAAACACCTTCAGGATGTTTTCGAGATACAAGTTCCCCGGCACGAGCGCAGGCGGGAACCGGTTCGTGTCCGCCGTCGTGCGCGAGCCGATGACGAACATCCAGTAGAAGGGAAAGATCGATAATAAGAAAAACACTGCGATCGACACATGCAACGCTGCGCGTCCGAACATGCTCATGTCCGTCTTCCCTCCTTAGTTCGCCGATTGGATTTTGCGCGTCAGATACATGTTGAAGAACGAGAACGCGATGATGATCAGGAACATGAGCCAAGCGATCGCGGAGGCGTAGCCGAACGAATTTTTCGTGAACGCGGTATCGTACAGATACAGCACCATCGTCAGCACCTGCCCTTGCGAGCCGCCTTGGTTGCCCTGATAGAGGAGCGGTTCGACGAACAGCTGCATGCCGCCGATCGTCGACATGACGACCGTGAACAAAATCATCGGACGGATCATCGGAATCGTCACGTAGAAGAATTGCTGCACCTTCGACGCGCCGTCGATCGTCGCGGCTTCGTACAGGTCGTTCGGGATCGATTGCAGCGCCGCCAAATAAATAATTGCGTTATATCCAGTCCAACGCCACATGACCATGATCGACAGCACGAGCTGCGCGCCGTAGTACGAAGCGCCCCAGTCCGTATTTTCCAGGCCGAACAACGTGTTGAGCACGTAATTCAGCAGCCCGTAATTGTAGCCGAAGATGCTCGTGAAGATGATCGCGACCGCGACCAGCGACGTGACGTTCGGAACGAATAAGCCGACTCGGAAAAATTGCTTGAATCGCAGCACGTTCGAATTCAGAATGCTCGCGATGACGAGCGCGAAAAACAATTGCGGAACCGTCGAGATCACCCAGATGGAAAACGTATTCCCGACCGACTTCCAAAACCGCGGATCGTCGGTGATCAGCCAAACATAGTTTTGAAGCCCGATGAAATCCCGATCCCCGAGAATGTTCCAAGAGAAGAACGAAATATATCCGGACCATAAGACCGGAAACACCGTAAATACGCCGAAAAGCAGGAAGAACGGAGAAATATACAAATACCCGGACACATGATCTTTATAGCTTTGCGTTCTCCAGCGCTTCCGCCGCGGCGCGCCGGGCGCAGCGATGGCGGCAGGTTCCGAATTGAAGGCCATCGTCATTTCCTCCTTGTCGTGTGAGCGCGGAAGGGAACGAAGCCGACCCACCCCGCAGGTCGGTCGGCTCGTTCGGAAACCGGTGCGCCTCTATGCGTCGATTACTGTCTCAAGTCGCGCTCGATTTGCTCCATGGCCGTTTTCCAAGCCGCAGCCGGATCCGTGCCGTTCTTCTCGACTTCGCCGATCGCGTTCGTGAGCGGCGTGTCGACGATAATATACTTCGGGCCATAGTATACCGGCGTAACCTTCTTCGCCGCTTCGGAGAAAATTTTGCCGACCGGCGCGCCGCTGAAGAATTCGTCGGTGAAGTCGATAATCGCCGGGTCGTCGTAGATGCTAGGCGTCGACGGGAAGTTGCCGTTGCTCTTGAACAGCTCGAGCTGGCCCTCCGGCGACAGCACCGTCTTGATCATGTCGTACGCGACTTGCGCGTGCTTGCTTTCCTTCGGGATCGTCAGGAACGAACCGCCCCAGTTGCCGGAGCCTTCCGGCATCGCCGCCGCGTCCCACTTGCCCGCGGAATCCGGCGCGTTGCCCTTCATGAAGCCCATCATCCACGCCGGCGCCATCTGTACCGCGAAGTCGCCGTTGTTCATGCCCGCGCCCCACTCCGGCGACCACTGCGCGATCTTCGCCGTCAATCCCTCTTGCGCCATGCTCGTCGCGAGATCGTATGCGCGCTTGACGGCTGGGTTCTTATCGACGATCAAGTTGCCCGCGTCGTCGAAGTAGTGCTCCGTCGCCTGGCCGACGACGACGTCGAATACGGAGTTGGCCGCGTCGACCATCGGCTTGCCCGTCTTTTCCTTGATCGTGCGGCCGACGTCGACGAACGCTTCCCACGAGGAGAACAGCTTCGATACTTCGTCGCGGTTCGTCGGCAGGCCAGCTTGCGCGAACAAGTCCGTGCGGTACATCGCGACCATCGGCCCGACGTCCGTCGGGATGCCGAAGATAAAGCTGCCGTCTTGGCTCGACGCTTGGACGCGCTTCCACTCGAGGTAGTCGCCCATAATGTCGTTCGCGCCGAAGTCCGCGAGGTTGTAGAACTTGCTCTCGTCAGCCTTGAACTGATCGATGTAGCCGATCTCGACGAGGGCGATGTCCGGCGCCCCGCTGCCTGCCGCGAGCGCGGTGACGAGGCTGTTATGGTGATCGCCGTATTCCTGCTGCTGAATGTTCAGCTTAATGTTGTGCTCCGCCGCGTACTTCTCCATATACGGCTCCATGCCGGTACCGGTAAACAACCAGACGTTCAACTCGACCGCCTCGCCGCTCGCGCCGCCGCCGCCCGAAGACGCCGTATCGCCCGAGGCGCCGCTGCCGCCGCTGCCGCCGGAGCCCGTGGAGCAAGCCGCCATCGTGACGACCATCATGAAAGAGAAAAGAAGAATAGCCCAACGTTTCATTTCCCGAATCCCCCTGTGTGATAAGGTTGGCGCCGTTCCCGCCTTCGCTGTAAGCGGTTGCTTTGCCTTGATCTCATCGTAAAGGATTCGGTCTTGGAAACCCATGGGGCTATTCTTCTTTTTCTTGATGTTATTTCAGATGTTCGTTTTCGTCCGGTATTCGTACGGGCTCATGCCTTCGAGCGTCTTGAACATGCGGCTGAAGTGCGCCTGGTCGGCATAGCCGACCTGCTCGCAGATCGCGTAAATTTTCAGATTCGTCTCGCGGAGCAGCTGCTTCGCCTTCGTCATGCGCGCCTTCGTCAAATGATGCGTGAACGTCGAGCCCGTCTCGGCTTTAAATAAGCTGCTGAGATAGTTCGGGCTTACGTAAAGCGCCTCGGCGATCGACGTGAGCGTCAGCTCCTCGGCGTAACGCTCCCCGATGAGCTCCAGCGCGGCCCGCACGATGCGGTGCATCTGCCCGTCGGCCGCTGCCCCGGCGCCGTCCGCCGACGCGCATGCGGCCTCCGGCTCGACCGCGTGCGCGTCGCCGAGCTCTTCGCCGAGCCCTTCGACGCTGCGGCGGTACAACGCCTTCAAGTCGCGCAGCTCCGCGGAGACGCCGCCGAACGCGCCGGCCGTCTCGAGCTTCGCGGACTGCTTCGCCGCGCGCTCGACGTCGGCCGCGAGCGACCGCAGCTTGGCGTCGTCGACCGCTTCGCCGCCGCCCGGCGGGACGAACAGCACCGCGGTCACCGCCCGGTCGGCCGCGACGACGACGGGCGCGCCGACCGGAGCGAGCACGTCTTCCGCGACGTTCTTGATCGCGAAGCGGGCCGTCCGGCCTAGCTCGCCCGCCTCGGAGACGCGGAACGTATACAGCGCGAACCGGTCGAACGGCGGGAATAGCGATTCGTCGTAGTACGGCAGCGGCAGCTCGTAAAACAAATCTTGCACCCGCTTCTCCAGCAGGCTGCGCGTTCGCAGCCGTCCGACGAGCTCCGCGGACCGCCGCTGCTTCAGCTCCTGCTCCGCCGTCGCGATGACGCTTTGGATATGGTCGATCGACACCGGCTTGAGCAAATATTCCGTGACCTGATACCGAATCGCCTCTTGCGCATACTGGAAGTCGGCGTGGCCGGTCAGCATGACGACGAACAGCTCCGGCCACTTCGCGCGAATGCGCTTCGCCAGCTCCAGCCCGTTCACCGCCGGCATCCGGATATCGGTTATGACGAGATCGAACGGCTCCGCCTCGAGCGCTTCCAGCGCTTCCTCGCCGTCCTCCGCCTCCGCGATGCGGTGCGCAGGCGCCAGGTGGGCGATCATGCGCGCCATCGACGTACGGACGAGCGGTTCGTCGTCCACGAGCAAAATATTCATTCGGCGCCTCCTCCTCCGCTTCGGACCGCATCCGAAGCCAACTGCTTATCGATCAACGACATCGCTTCGTTCCACGCTTCGTCCGGCGACAGCTCCCGCTCCTCCACCTTATCGAGCGCCGCTTCCATGATTTGCGTCACGACGTGCTGCTTCGAGCCCTCGTACGTCGGCCGCACCTCCTTGGCGATATCGGAGAAGATGCGGCCGACGGGCGCATCCTGAAAGAAGGGATCCAGCTTGTTGCGAATGGCGGGATCCTCGTAAATGACCGGCGTCGAGGGGAAATTGCTATATGTCTTATATAGCGCTAACTGCTGCTGCGGATCGGTGAGCCACCGGATCAATTCGTACGCTTCCCGCTTCTTCGAGCTCATCGCCGGCACGGTCAAATACGAGCCTCCCCAATTGCCGCTCCCCTCCGGCAAATACGTAATGTCCCATTGCCCTTTCGCACCCGGCGCATTCAACTTAATATCGTTGAGCATCCAGGACGGCGACAGAATCGTCGCGAACTCGCCGCTCGAGATGCCGCGCGCCCACTCCGGCGACCATGTCGTCTCGTAGGCCGACAATCCGAGCTCCGAGGCGCGCACCGCCGTATTCCACGCTTCCTTGACGGCGGGGTTCGTCTCGATAATCAGCTCGCCCGTCTCGGGGTCGAAATATTGCAGGTCGGCTTGGAACAGGACGATGCGGTACAGCGTCCGAATTTGGTCGATCATCGGCTTTCCGGTCGCCCCCTTGATGCGAAGGCCGACGTTCATGAAATCCTCCCACGTCGACAGCTCGGCCGCGAGCGCCTCCCGCTCGGTCGGAAGCCCCGCCGCCTCGTACAGCGCCGGGTTGTAGACGACGGCGACCGGGCCGATGTCCGTGGGCAGGCCGTAGACGAACGAGCCGTCCGGGCTCGTCGCCTGCTTCCACTTCCATGCCAAGTATTGATCGCCGAGCGCGTGCGCGCCCATCTCGCCGAGGTTTTGGAAATAGTCCGGGAACTGCTTGAAGCGCTCCATGAAGCTGACCTCGATCAAGCAGACGTCCGGCGCGCCGTACCCGCTGGCGAAGGCGGTTTGCAGGTTGTTATGCACGTCCTCGTAGGACGAATGGATCAAATTAATATGCACGTTCGGGTGCGCTTCTTCGTACCGCTCCACAAGCCACTCGAGCCCCGAGGAGCCGTACAGCCACATCGTCAGCTCGACCGTCTCCTCCGGCTGCCGGTTTTCCGGCAGCTCGGAGACGTTGATGCGCGGCTGCAGCGAACCGCCGCAGCCGGCCAGCAGGCACATCGCGAGCAGCGGCGCCAACCAGCGCAGCCTACGCCTTGTTTTCGCCTGGCGAGTCATGCCGCATTCCCCCTTCCTCGCCCGCGCCTTTCCGGGTCCCGTCGTTCGCGCTCTTAACGTTCTCGTCCGCGCCGACCGCGCCTGTCGCGTTGCTCGCTCCCGCCGCGCCGTTCGCGCCGTTCGCGCCGTTCGGCCGCTCGCTGAGCGCGGGTACGACGATATCGACGCGCAGGCCGCCCAGCTCGCCCGTCCCGAGCTGCAAGCCGTAATCGGAGCCGTACGTGAGGCTGATCCGATGCCGCAGATTCGACAATCCGATGCCGCTGTGCATCAGCTCGCTCACCTCCGGCTTCGGCTTTTGCGACAGCGTCTCGTCGATCGTCTCCTGCGGCATGCCGACGCCGTTATCCTCGACCGTGAAATGCAGCCGCGCCCCTTCCCGCGTTCCCCGGATGCGGATGATCCACGGTCGGCCTTTCACCTGCTCCAGCCCGTGCGTAATGGCGTTCTCGACGAGCGGCTGCAGCAGCAACTTCATGACGCGCTCCTTCATGATGTCGGGCTCGATGTCGATCTCGGTCTGCAGCTTATCGCCGTACCTCGCCCTCGAGATCGCGATAAACCGCCGCAGCTGCGCCACGTCCTCCTCGAGCGCGACGAGATCGGAGCCCGGTTGAATGCTGTACCGGAGCAGATCGCTCAGCTGAAGCACCATCTCGGCCGTCTTGAACTGCCCTTCGTTAATTAACGTCCAATAAATCGTATTCAAGGAGTTATACAAGAAATGCGGCCGGAATTGCGCCTTCAGCGCCACGATTTGCGCTTGCTTCTCGCTGATTTGCTTCTCCGACAAATCCTTGACCGTCTGGTCGAGGCGCCCGATCATTTGGTTATAGCTGTCGTAAAGCATCGCCGTCTCGCGGTTGCCCGTCACTCGTCCGAACGGCCGCACGAACCCCTTCTCGAGCCGCGTCAGCCGCTTCGCGAGCACGGCGATCGGCCGCGCCAGCGTCCAGGCGAAGATCGACGTAAACAAGAACGCCGCGAGCAGCCCCGTCGCCCCGATGACCGTAATGCTGCGCTGAATGCCCTTCAGCTCGGCGACCGCCTCGTCCGCGCCGATGAACGCGGCTACCCGCCATCCGCTGTACTCCGAATGGGCATGGGAGACGTAGACGTTTTCCCCGTCTTGCTCCCACTCGAACATGCTGCGCGGATGCTCCCGAAGCTGCGCGAGCAGCGACTCGTCCATGGGGCTGCCGATTTCCTCCGCATCCGACGAATAGACGATCTTCCCGAACCCGTCGACGATGACGATTTTTCCGGACGTGCCGAGGTTAATTTCGCCCACGAGCCGCTCGAGCGAATCGACCGGCAGCACGATGAACAGGCTGCCGAGCTTCTCGAGCCGCTCCCAATCGTTCACCTGCCGCGCGCCGATGAAGGCGGGAAATTCGCCGTAGCGCCACGCGGAGGAGGCGACCCACACCATCCGCCCCTTGCTCCTCTCTACCGTCTCGTACCAATCGTACGCGACCTTCATGCGCGCCTCGGTCGGATGCAGCATGGAGATAATCGTGTTCGACGTGTAATACTCGCCCCGCAGGTCCGTGACGTGCAGCACCGAGTCGACCGCGATATACCGGATTTGCTGGCTCATGAACTGCTCCAGCTCCAGCTTCGTGATCGTGCCGGGCAGCCCGTCGTTGGCGCGAAGCAAATATTGCTGCAGCGTCGGACTGAAAGAGATCAGCTGCGTCGCTTTATCGTATTCCTGCAGGTTGACGTCGACCTTCCCGCTTAGCTGATTGACGGATTCGTTGAGGTAGATGGCCGTCTTGCCGAGCACGACCTCCGCCGAAATTCGATACGAATAATATCCCGTGATCGATAAGATGATCAGCAGAATCGCCGAAAATCCGACGATCAGCTGGACGACGATCGGCACCCTTCCGCTCATGGCGGTATCGCCCCCTTGAATGATTCCGCTTTCAACAAGCTTCGAGACCCTATCATAGCAGGACAACCCGCTTTCGAAAAGGGGTCCCTCGCCGGAAAGCGAAAGGCGCCCCGTGCGCAGCGGACGGCTGCGGCACGGAACGCCTTTCCTTCAAGTCGCGATATAATCCAAAATCAGTCCGGCGGTTTCTTCGATCGCCCGGTTCGATACGTCGATGATGCGGCAGCCGTACCGGGTCATGACGTCGTGCGCATACCGCAGTTCCGCCTCGACGCGCGCGGGATCGGCGTATTTCGCGCCGAACGGCAGCCCGACCACCTTCAGCCGCTCTTGCCGGATGCGGGCGATCGCCGCCGCGTCCATCGTCAGGCCGATCAATCGTCCCGGCGGCACGCGCCTCAGCTCCTCCGGCAGCCGCGCCTCCGGCACGAGCGGGAGGTTGGCGACCTTATAGCCCTTATGCGCTAGATAGATGCTCAGCGGCGTCTTCGACGTGCGCGAGACGCCTAGGATGACGATATCGGCCGTATGCATCGACTGCGGCTCCCGTCCGTCGTCGCATCGCACGGCGAACTCGATCGCCTCCACTCGCCGGAAATACTCGTCGTCGAGCACGTGCAGCAGCCCCGGCACCCGCTTCGGCGCATCGTTGAAGGCGTCGACGTACGCCTGAATCATCGGCCCCATAATATCGACCGTGCGCACGCCGAGCCGGAGCGATTCGGCCTTCATCGTCTCTCGCAGCTCCGGCTGCACGAGCGTGTAGGCGACGAAGCCGCGCACGCCCGCCGCCTCGGCGAGGAGCGCCACGATCTCTTCGTCCGTGCGCACGTTGCCGATGCGCTTGATTCTAGCATGCTCCTTCCGGAATTGCCGGAACGTCGCGCGCACGACGGCCTCCGCCGTCTCTCCGACGGAATCCGAACAGACGTACACGCAGCCCTCGAACGTTTCGTTCAACCGGACACCCCCGTCTCCCCGATGGTTTACGCTTGGAGATTCGCCTTCGCGATCGCCCACTCGTGGATCTCGCAGCCTCGCGCCTTCTGCACGACGTACGGATCCTCCTCCGCCCATGCTTTGACTTGCTCTTCGTTCTCGGCTTCGTACACCAGCATGCCGCCCCAGCCGTCGACGAACCGGCCGTACGCTTTCAGGACGCCTTCTTCGTATTTCTTCTCCAAATAAGCCAGATGGTCCGGCCGGTATTTGGCGCTCAGCTCGGCGTCGAGCATGGGCAAGAGGACGACGTATTGTTTTTTCACGTGACGGATCTCCCTTTCTTTATGTAAACTATTCGGCTCTAGTTGGACTATACCTGAAACTCGGCCGAAAAAAAAGAAGAACGAGCGGAATTTCCGCGCGCCCTTCGTTTTGCAAGCCCGGTTAATGCACCGGATCGGTTTCGTACATCAGCTCGTCGATCTTTACGTTCTCGTGCATGACGGATAGATTCAGCGATTTATATTCCTTTTCCTTATCCAATTCCCGCATCAGCAGCATCGCGACCGTCTCGCGCTCTTCCTCGTCGAACGGATCCCGGAAGTCGATGAAGCCGGATAGCTGCCGGTTCGCGATATCGATCGTAGCGGTGCCGATCGGCAAGCCCCCGTGCTGCTGGTTGTAGATTTCGTACGTGAGCATGTCGCCGTCGTCGCGCGCGAGCGTCACCGTGAAGTCGCCCTCGTCGAGCTCGTCGTCGTCTTCCACGAACGAAGCCTCGTCCGCCAAATCTTCGTGCGTCAGCTCGATCCGCTCCAATTCGTTGCCGTCGTGTAGGACGCTGATGTCGAACGAATCGATTTCTTCGTCGTCGAAGTCGGACACGATCAGGTCGGTCACCGCTTCGATCTCGTCCTCTCCGGGAAGAAACTTGAAATGCACTTCCCCGTAGCAATCGGTGCCTCGCGTGCGGAACACCGCCTCGGCGAGCCACTCCATCTCTTGATCGTACACGTGATACTCGATCGAGTTGCGAGTCTCGCTGACGACGACCAACTCGTAATAAGCCGCCTTCCTCCCGTCCGGGGTCCGCATCTCGATGCGATCGAGGTTGTCCGCGTCCTCGTCGCCCATCGGCTCGTATTCGTCCGGCGCGAAGCTCTCGCCTTGCGCGTCGTCGGCCTCGAGCTCCTCGTCGTCCGCGTAGACCCCATAGGCTTGAGCGTCGTCCATCTCCTTGAGGCGGCCCGCTTCGTCCCGGCTCGTCGCGATAATATGGTCGTACGGGCTGTTCGTGACGATGACGTCGCAATCGACGGCCCGCACGGCGTGAATCAAGTCTTGGATATAGTCTTGCACGAACGATACGACTTCCTGCTTGTCCGCATCCGACATGGCCGCGCGGTCCAATTGGACGGCCCCGCCGATGCGATCCCGCTCACGGTAGACGAGGGTCATATTGCCGGCATACCGTCCGTTCAGTAATATGTCGTGAATTTCTCCTCCCGACGTCTTTAGATCGGGGCGAAGCATGATCGTGGTCATGGCGCATCCCTCCGGGTTTGGGTTTCTTAGCTGGAGCCATCATTTGTTAGGTTGTCCGAATTCCTCCGGCCCCATTCGAAGCCCGTCAAGTTCTTCCTTCGTCAGCTCCCGGACCGCCCCGAGCGGCAAGCGCTCGTCCAGCGACAGGCTGCCCATCGACAATCGCTTCAGGTAGGTGACCCGCTTCCCGACCGCCTCGAACATCCGCTTCACTTGGTGGAACTTCCCCTCCGTAATGGTGAGCTCGATCCGCGATCGAGGCGCGGCGGAATTCGAGCCGTCGGCGTCGAGAATGCGCAGGCGCGCCGGCAGCGTGACGTAGCCGTCGTCCAGCGCCACCCCGCGGGCGAACGCCTCGCCGTCCTCTTCCGTTACGAGTCCCGCGATATCCGCGTAATACGTCTTCGGCACATGCTTCTTCGGCGACAATAATCGATGGGCGAGCTGTCCGTCGTTCGTCAGCAGCAGCAGCCCCTCCGTGTCCTTGTCGAGCCGGCCTACCGGGAACGGCTCGAAGGCCGCTTGCGCCGGAGTCAGCAAGTCCACGACCGTCCGATCTCGACGGTCCTCCGTCGCCGACACGACGCCCGCCGGCTTGTTCATCATCAAATAGATGAACTCCCGATACTCGACCGTCGCGCCGTCGAACGTCACCTGATCCCGGTTCGTATCGATTTGCATGCCGCTGTCCTTCGCCTTGGCGCCGTTGACGAGCACGCGCCCTTCTTTTACGTATTTCTTAATTTCCGTGCGGGAGCCGTAACCGAGGTGGCCCAGCATTTTATCCAGCCGTTGCTTCGCATTCGCGCCCATGGGTGGGGTCCGTCCTTTCCGAATCGTTCACCGAACGGTCGATAGTGGTCTGTCCTAGGTTGTAGTATAATGAATGTTATCAGGTACAAACAAACGAGGTGACCATTTTTGGCAAAGAAATCTACGTATTCCCGGGGACGAGGGCAAAAGAACGTCTCCCGCAAGCTGATTTTGTATTTCGGGGTTTTTGCGGTGTTGATCGCCGCGCTTGTTTTCGTCAATAGCCAGGCGAATAAGGCGAGCAGCGACAACGTGTACGGCATTCCGACGTCGCAGCTTTCGCCGCAGACGGTCGCGCTGCTCGACAACCCGAACTACCAGAACATCATTTTGCCGGACGAGCTCGATCGGAAGCTGGCCGACAAGGAATCTTTCTTTATTTATTACTTCTCGTCGACCTGTCCGTATTGCATGGAGACGACGCCGAAGCTGAACCCGATCATCGAGGACGCCGGGGTGGACGTGAAACAGTTTAATCTGGACGTCTATAACGACGGCTATAACGATTACAACATCGTCTATACGCCTACGCTCGTCTACTATGAGAACGGCGTCGAGAAGGAGCGCATCGAAGGCGGCCTCGTCGAAGGCAGCACGGTCAACACGGACCAGACGTTCATCGACTTCTTCGCCAAGCATAAGGGAGCCCCGGCGACATGATTCGACGGTCTCGTTCCCGCCCGCTCCGGCGCGGCTTGGCGCTCGCGGCGCTCGGCCTGCTGCTGTTCGTCGTCCTGTCGGGCTGCGCCTCGACGGCGGGCGACGAACATGCCGGCCACTCCGACGCGGGACACGCCGGGCACGGCCTGCCGGACAACATCGAGGTGACGGCGTCTCCGGACATTCTCCCTTCGTTCCTTGACGATTACACCGAGACGACGAGAAATTTCTACTCCCAGGTGTACGCGCACAAGGATTTGTTGAAGGAGTTAAACTGCTATTGCGGCTGCATGGAATATAACGACCCGCACGATTCCTTATTCCGCTGCTTCATCGCCGGCGTCGACGAAGACGGCGTGCATTGGACCGATCACGGCGGCTCCTGCGGCATCTGCCTGATGGAGCTTCGCGATGCGGTCCGCATGGCCGGCGAAGGCAAGACGGTCGACGAAATCCGCGCTCATATCGATTCGACGTACGGCGGCGCCGCCGCCGCGACGTCGACGTAACGAAAACGGCGAAAACCTCCCTCCCGACGCATGGATCGAAGAACGAATCCAGCGTCGCTGGTCAAGACCCATTTTTGTGGACAGTTAAATAACACCCTATGCAGCGAACTGGCACCTGTACTTCACAGGTGTCAGTTTTTTCAACTTTCTTTGAGGTCGTTCGTGGTTATAAAAGTGAATGTATGCCTCAATTCGCCT